>NZ_AYTE01000018.1:0-305029 GCF_000506245.1 Williamsia sp. D3
CGCGGGACCTCGGTGCCCGACCCGGTTGATCCCGGCGCTCTGACCGTGCGGCCCGTGTGCTCGGTGGGGAGGCGCCGTCTCCGCGCCTGGGTCGGGGCGCGTCGGGGGGCAGGGGATCACGCGGCACCCGTCGGCGTGAGGTCTCATCGGCTCGAGGTCTACGGGGAACGTCCGACTCGGTGCCGCGGGGACGTCGTCGCCCGCCGGTGGGACCCTCACCTGGAAGGGGCCGCTGATGACGGCCGCCGGTGGAGTTAGGGCGTCGCCCGCCTGACGGTCGATCCGAAGATGGACGGTCCACGGCGGTGAGCGCTCCTAACGGGTAGTGGACGGATGGCATCGGACGGAGCACGCCCCATCACCGGGAGAGTGCACCTGTTGAAGTAGTGGCAATGTTACGTGCGAATCCGTCTCTGCTCTGGGATGCCGGAAGCGGCGTGTACCGGACCACCGCGACGCGCAGGAGTGTGAATCTCGCCGTGCGAATGGCAGAGCACCTACGCAACCGGACATGATGGACCCCATGGCTACAGGCATGCGCTCTGTCATCGTGACCGGCGCCGGGGGGCAATTGGGCAAACAGTTGAGTACGCGCGCCGAGGGCGCGGTACGTGCGTTGACGTCGGCAGATCTGGACATCACCGACGAGGAGTCGGTGCAGTCGGTACTCGGTGACATCGGCCCGGGGGACGTGGTGGTCAACTGCGCGGCCTACACCGCTGTCGATGCCGCCGAAGACGACCGGGAGACCGCGATGGCGGTCAACGGCAAGGGGCCCGGCCAGATCGCCCGGCTCACCGCCCGTACGGGTGCGCACCTCGTCCACATCTCGACCGACTATGTCTTCACGGGGGTTGCGTCGGGTCCGCTCGAACCGGACGACCCCACCGGCCCGGCCTCGGTCTACGGCATCAGCAAACTCGCGGGGGAGAAGGCAGTGCGGTCGGCGGATGCCGACGCCACGATTGTTCGCACCGCATGGGTGTACACCGGCATGCCCGACTCGTCGGACTTCGTCAGCACGATGCGCCGACTGGAATCGCAGCGCGACACCGTCTCGGTGGTCACCGATCAGGTCGGTTCCCCGACGTATTCCGCCGATCTGGCCGACGGGCTGCTCGAACTCTCCGAACAAATCGTCCACGGCGACTCGCGGGCCCGGGGAGCGACTCTGCACGCATCGAACGCCGGCAGCTGTAGCTGGTTCGATCTGGCGCAGGCCGTCTTCGCCGAGATCGGCGCCGATCCGGCCCGGGTCCTGCCCACCACCTCGGCCGATTTTCCTCGGCCCGCGCCCCGCCCCGCGTATTCGGTGTTGTCGGGACGGGTGTGGCAGGAGGCCGGTCTCACCCCGCTGCGAGAGTGGCGCTCGGCGTTGTCTGCGGCGCTGCACGTCCGGTGAGCTCGGTCGACGGACTGTCCCACGGGGTGCCCGGCGACCCAGTGGTCTCCGGTTACGCTGAGCCGGTGACGACTGAGCCGGTTCCCGAGCGATTCGCAGTGGTGACGGTGACGTACTCGTCAGGCGAGTATCTGTCCCGTTTCATCCAGACGCTCGAACACGCATCGACCACCCTCCCGACGGTGATCCTCGCCGACAACGGTTCCGATGACGGCGCCCCTGAGGCGGCCGCGGAGAAGTACGACCACGTGTCGCTGCTGCACACGGGCGGAAACATCGGCTACGGGGGCGCGGTCAACCGTGCGGTCGCCGAGATCGACCCCTCCATCGAGTTCGTGGTGGTGGCCAATCCCGATGTCGAGTGGGGGCCCGGTTCCATCGATCAACTCCTCGAGGCAGCAGAGCGATGGCCGCAGGCCGGGGCACTGGGACCGCTGATCCACGAACCCGACGGCAGCATCTATCCGTCGGCCCGCCGAGTGCCCGACATCGTGTCGGGGACAGGGCACGCGGTCCTCGGAACCGTCTGGAAGTCCAACCCGTGGACTGCCGCCTACCGGCAGGCGGACGAGGACATCTCCGAACGGCCGGTCGGGTGGCTGTCCGGGTCATGTCTGCTGCTCCGTCGTCGCGCGTTCGATGCCATCGACGGATTCGACTCGCGCTACTTCATGTACATGGAAGACGTGGACCTCGGCGACCGGCTCGGCCGCGCCGGCTGGCTCAATGTTTACGTGCCAGACGCGGAGGTCCTGCATGCCAAGGGGCACGCCGCCGGTCGCAATCCCGAGCTGATGCTCCCCGCGCACCACCGCAGTGCCTACCGATTCCAGGCCGACCGTCACCCGCATTGGTGGCAAGCGCCCCTGCGGCTCGCACTCCGTGCCGGTCTCGGTGCGCGCTCGGCGGTTGTCGTGGCTGCGGCAAAACGAGCTCAACGACGTGAGAAGTCCCCAACCGGATCGGCGAAAGGTACTCCGTGACCACCATCGACACCGCCCAGACAACCAACGACGACCCGGCGCGGCACAGCGACGTCCAGGCGGTGATCTTGGTGGGTGGCAAGGGAACCCGCCTGCGACCACTCACCCTGTCTGCCCCCAAGCCGATGCTCCCGACCGCGGGACTTCCGTTCCTCACCCACCTCCTCGCGCGGATCAGCGCGGCGGGGATCACCAGGATCGTGCTCGGCACCTCGTTCAAATCCCAAGTGTTCGAACAGTATTTCGGTGACGGATCCAAGATGGGGTTGTCCATCACGTACGTCCACGAGTCCGAGCCCCTCGGTACCGGCGGTGGCATCCGGAACGTGCTGTCCGAGCTGACCGCGGAGAACATCCTCGTGTTCAACGGAGATGTGTTGTGCGGCACCGACGTCCGAGCGGTTCTCGACACCCACCAGACCTCCGGGGCGGAGGTGACCCTGCATCTGGTCCGGGTGGGCGACCCACGTGCCTTCGGGTGTGTGCCGACCGACGACACCGGCCGGGTGACCGCATTCCTCGAGAAGACCCAGGATCCCCCGACGGACCAGATCAACGCGGGCTGCTACGTCTTCAAGCGGTCGGTCATCGAGTCCATCCCCGACGATCGGCCGGTGTCGGTGGAGCGTGAGGTGTTCCCGCAACTCCTCGCCGACGACCACCATGTCCAGGGCCACGTCGACTCCGGTTACTGGCGCGACATGGGAACTCCCGAGGACTTCGTGCGTGGCTCGGCCGACCTCGTCCGCGGGATCGCGCCGTCGCCGGCACTCACCGGTCCGCGCGGCGAATCGTTGGTGCACGAAGGCGCCGGCGTGGGGCCGGGTGCACTTCTGATCGGCGGCACTGTGGTCGGACGCGGTGCGGAGATCGGCGCGGGCGCCCGCCTCGACGGCGCCGTGATCTTCGACGGAGCCGTCGTGGAGGCCGGCGCGGTGATCGAACGCAGCATCATCGGCTTCGGCGCGCGCATCGGACCCCGCGCCCTCGTCCGCGACGGTGTGATCGGTGACGGCGCCGACATCGGGGCGCGCTGTGAGTTGCTCCGTGGCGCGCGTGTGTGGCCTGGTGTGACCATCCCCGACGGTGGCCTGAGGTTCTCGACCGATGTCTGAGACGTCTCCCAGCTTCAAACGCTTTGTCGCCATAGGAGATTCGTTCGCCGAGGGCGTGGGAGACGTCGAACCCCGCTGCCCGAACGGGGTGCGCGGCTGGGCCGATCGGGTCGCGGAGGTGATGGCCAGGGAGGACCCCGAATTCCGGTACGCGAATCTGGCGATCCGCGGACGGCTGCTGCCCGCGGTACTCGGCGAACAACTCGAGCCCGCCCTGGCGATGAAACCGGACCTGGCGACCATCTGCGCAGGGGCCAACGATCTGCTTCGTCCCAGCGTCGACATCGACGCGTTGATCGAGTCGTACGACGCGGCGGTCGGCCGGCTCCAGGACGCAGGCGCGACCGTGATCGCTTTCACCGCGTACGACACCGGAGGGAAATCCGTCTTCGGCGCACTGCGCGGCCGGTTCGCCGTCTTCAACGAGTTGCTGCGCGAGGTCGTGGAGGAGCGCAACCTCGTGCTCGTCGACTTCTGGCGGATGCGGATCTTCCGCGAGCGCCGCATGTGGGAGTTCGACCGGATGCACATGTCGTCGGCCGGCCACGTCTACATGGCGATCGAGGTGCTGCGGGCGCTCGGCATCGAGCACGATCTCGTCCCGGTGGATTTCGGTCCGGCGCAACTGGTCTCGCCGACCCAGCGGCGCCGGGAGGGTCGTCAGTGGACGGTCGAGTACGCGATCCCGTGGGTCGGCCGTCGACTCCGTGGGGTCTCCACCGGCGACACCATCGCACCGAAGTATCCCGAGTTGACCGCGATGGCGCCCAGCGCCGACTGACTCGGCCTCACGCGAACCCTCGGCGGGTGGGGCAGACCGCTCAGCCGAGGTCCGTGCGTGCCTTGGCCGCTGCGAGCAGGCCCCGGCCGAGCGGGATCACCACCGGGAGCAGTGTGTCGTCATCGGCGATCAGCAAGGCGCCCTCACGCGCGGCCTGGGCCGCGGGGTCGGTGCTGGCAGGATCTGCGACCGTGCCGTCGGCCGACGCGTTGTGCACGATGAGGATTCCTCCGCCGCGCAGCAGACGCAGGCCCTCGGCGACGTAGCGCGGTTGATCGGTCACCGCGCCGTCGACGAACACCAGGTCGTAGCTCGCGTCGGCGAGGCGGGGGAGCACCTCGGCTGCCCGACCGTTGATCAACCGGGTCCGCGACGGGCTGATCCCGGCGGTGGTGAAGGCAAGTCTCGCTGCCCGGTGGTACTCGGCCTCGGCGTCGATGGTGGTCAGGACGCCGTCGGTCCGCATGCCGTTGAGCAACCACAGCCCGCTGATACCTGCGCCGGTACCCACCTCGACAACTGCTTTCGCGTCGACCAATCGCGCCAGCAGCGACAGGGTTGCCCCGACTGCGGGGGTGATCGCCGGCGCACCCAACTCGTCGGAACGTTCACGAGCGAGGCGCAGTGCCTCGTCTTCGACAATCGCGGATTCGGCGTAGCGGCTCAGCACGGCCGGGTCGATGGCGGGACCGGACGCCCCGGACGGGGCGGTCGCATCTGGATCGGCGGGGGAGCTGTGGTCGGACACAGGGTCGAGGTTAACTCCGGGGTCACCGATAGGGTCGCAGGCGCGCTGAGCAGCGATTCTGCCGCAGCGAGGGCCGCCACACTCTCAGGTAACACTCAGCCCGCTCATAGTGCCCGCACACCCCCGTCGGACAAGGTCATAGGGGAACAACGAGGCAGGCTTTGATGTTGACCGAACTGGGTATGAATACTTCAGCGAATCAGCTAAAAGGGTGCGAACCAATGACCGTCCACCGACGGTCCGCGGAGAAAGTGGAGCTGACCGTGGCTGATGTCAACCGAGACGCCGAGAACACCGGGACCGACGCAGTCGTGGGCGAGTTCGATCTCGCCCGGGAAGACGCGGTCGATGCGGTGGTGCCCGAGTCCGGGACGGCGCGGTTCGATGCCACCGGTGACACGGCTCTGATGCCCGCGTGGGACGACCTGGTTCGTGAACATGCCGACCGCGTGTACCGCCTCGCCTACCGGCTTTCCGGTAATCAGCACGACGCCGAAGACCTCACCCAGGAGACATTCATCCGGGTGTTCCGATCGCTGTCGAGTTACCGGGCCGGAACGTTCGAGGGCTGGCTGCACCGCATCACCACCAATCTGTTCCTGGACATGGTGCGTCGCCGCAACAAGATCCGCATGGAGCATTGCCAGAGGACTACGAGCGCGTGCCGGGCAACGACCCCAATCCCGAGCAGATCTTCCACGATGCGAACCTCGACCCCGACCTGCAGACCGCCCTCGATTCGTTGGCCCCGGAGTTCCGTGCAGCGGTGGTGCTCTGCGACATCGAAGGATTGTCGTACGAGGAGATCGCCGCGACGCTCGGAGTCAAACTCGGAACAGTCCGTAGCCGGATCCACCGAGGTCGTCAAGCCATCCGAGACAACCTCGCGGCCAGCGGCCACCACTCCGGTCGATCGGTTCTCGCTCACGATTTCTGAGCGCCGTCGCCGGACATCGGGCGCGTTGATGGGAACTCCGCCGCAGCGCTGACCGTTCTCCTTCCAGGAAATCCGTCAGTTTCGATGGGTTTCGTGCGGCGTGGAATGGCCGCAGTCCGTACAGTCGAGTCCGGGCAGCATCGAGTAGACGGCAGCGGAAGGGGCGATCGTGATGAGCGACCACACACCCGACGACTCCGCCGACGAGACGGTCGACGAGCGAGACGAGTCCAGGGGCATGCGCAATCGGCGCCGCGTCCTGGGGTGGTTGCCGACCTCGGCGATGGTCACCACCAACAAGAACTATCGGGCGCCCGGCACGCAGGGTGGTCGCAAGTTCCTGTCGACCGAACACCTCGCGACCGAGGCTGTCGCTGCTTACGTCGACGGTGAGTTACGGATGAACGCCTACATGCGAGCGTCTCAGCATCTCGAGATGTGTGCCCAGTGCCGTGCCGAGGTCGAGGCGCAGAGCGCTGCACGGTCGGCGCTCCGGCGCTCCGGCGAGATCCCGATGCCTGCCCGCTTGCTCGGCGAACTCAACCAGATCCCGACCCGGGAGATCGACCTCCGCGCGGCAGGTGACGCCGGTACGCAGGCCAAGGCCGATTCCCACCTCGACGCACCCGGATTCCCCGTTCATCGCGGTCAGCGGCGACGCGATCGTTAGCGACTGTGCCAGGTAGCCTCGGTGAGGATCTCACCGGCGCCGCCGGAGTGATCCTCCAGCGATCAGCCGCAAGCGAGGGGTTCGAGTTTTTCATGACACCGGTGACACGGGCGGGCCGATGACCGAGACCGACAAGCACGGCTCCACGCCATCATCGAATCCCTACACGGCTCCGCCTGCCGCCGGCACAGTCGGTCAGGCACCTCGACTCGCGCCCCAGCCCAACGATCATCCTCCTGTTCCCGAGCGAACGGCCGCCGTCTTCGGTAGGCCCGAGGGGGTCACAGGGGCCTTCGATGCCCCGGAGTATGCCCGGAGTCGTCCCCAGCAGCCCGTGGTCGCCAACCCCGACCCGGTATTGCGCGAGGCCTTCTCTCGGCCTGAGGGTGCCGGCACCCTGCAACGCGACCCGGATTCCCGCTTCGGGGAATCAGAGGAACCCGTGTCCACACCCGACCCCTGGCGGGACCCGGACGCTCCGGCGCAACTGAGTTCGCCTGCTGTGGACACCCCACCGCCTGCCGAACCCACGGTGCCCGGACGCAAACTCGGGGTCCGCGAAGTACTCTTCGACCGCAAGGTCAGCTGGCGGGCCCTGTCCCTGCTCGCCGTGATCGCGCTGGTGGTCGGGGTGATCGGTGGTGTGGTCGGTCGGGTCACCGCGGAGGTCACCGAACCCCTTCATTCGAATACCGTCAGCCTCTCGGGCAGCGATGACGACAACGAAGACGAACCACGTAGTCAGGTCGCCCGCGTCGCCGAAGCAGTGGAAAAAGCCGTGGTGATGGTCGATGTCCGGTTGCCGAACGGCGGGGGAACCGGATCCGGTGTGGTGATCGACAAGGCCGGCTACATCGTCACGAACAACCACGTGATCTCCATGGCGGCGAACGACCGCAGCGCGAAGCTAGAGGTGGTGTTCTCCGACCGCACCCGCGTTCCCGCCCGCATCGTGGGCCGCGACATCCGCACCGACCTCGCCGTGCTCAAGGTCGACGGGGTCGACAACTTGACGGTTGCCAAACTGGGCGACTCGGACAAACTCCAGATCGGCGAAGAGGTGGTGGCGTTCGGCGCGCCGCTGGGACTCGATCGTACGGTCACCAGCGGGATCATCAGTGCCACCAACCGGGCGGTGCCCCTGCGGCCCGACGAGACGTCCGACACCGACGCGGTCATCGATGCCATCCAGACCGATGCCGCGATCAACCCGGGTAACTCGGGCGGGCCCTTGGTCGACGACCAGGGCCGGGTGATCGGCATCAACACGGCCGGCCTGGCCCCGGGCGGCGGATCCATCGGTCTGGGCTTCGCCATTCCGGTCAACGAGTTCCTCCCCGTTGCGCAGTCCCTGATCAAGGACGGCCGAGTGGTTCACGCGCAGATCGGTGTCAACGCCAGTTCGGTTCGTAATGACAGGGTGCTCGGAGCGCAGGTGCGCAACGTCGTCGAGGCATCACCTGCCGCGGCGGCCGGTATTCGCGAGGGCGACGTCATCACCAAGTTCGGCGATCGTGTCATCGAGGATGCCGATGAGCTGACCGTGGCCGTCCGTACGTCGGAGATCGGCACACCGGTGCCGTTCCAGTACTGGCGCGACGGACGCACCTTCGACGGCACCATCACACCCGCCGCGGACTAGACCCAGCTGTGCTGCCGCCGACCGCCCACAGTGACTTGGCAGCCCGTTCGATTCGACAGAGCCGCCGAGGCCAGTAACCTGGAACGGTGTTCAGCAGTGTTGGTTGGGGTGAGATCGCGATCTTGATGATCGCCGGCTTGGTGATCCTCGGGCCCGAGCGTCTCCCGGGTGCGGTGACCTGGGCGATGAAGTCGGTGCGCCAGGTTCGTGACTACGCCACCGGGGCCACCGCGCAGCTCAAGGAAGACCTCGGCCCCGAGTTCGACGATCTGCGCAAACCACTGTCCGACCTGAACGAGCTGCGCGGTATGACCCCTCGATCGGTGATCACCAAGCACCTCCTCGACGGCGATGATTCCTTCTTCACCGGAAAGTTCGATTCCGGCGACGCCAAGATCAAACCGGTCTCCCAGCCACTGCCGACCACAGACGAGAACTCACAGGTGATCTCGCTGAACAAGGCAGGTACCGAGCCGTCGAAGCCCGAGGCTCTGGGCGCAGGCACCTCCACGTCATCACCCGATGCCAACACGGTCGCCCCCGCGCCCTCAGGTGTCGAGCGCTGGGACGCCACCTGAGTCAGCTCGTTCCCGGTCAGGTGCGCAGGCGCCGGTACGACCGCGCCGACAGAGCGATGAACACCGCACTGATCAGCAGTGGCCAACCCACAGCGAGCGGGATGGCCCACTCGGTCAACGGCCCCTCGGTGAGTCCGGTCGGATTCCCGCACAGATCGCGAACAGCGGTGGCGGTGGCGGAGATCGGGTTCCACGCCGCGATCGCTCCCAGCCAGCCCGGCATCGTCTCCGCGGACACGACCGCGGTCGACAAGAATCCCACCGGCCAGACCAGAACCTGAACGGCAGACGTTGCAGCGCTGCCGTGAAAGGTGAGGCCGAGGAAGATGCCCACCCACAGCAGCGCGAAACGCAGCAGCAATAGCAATGCGACGGCGGCCAGGGCAGAACCGACTCCGGCGCCGATCGTCCACCCGATGAGCAGACCTCCGACGATCAGGACAGCAAGCTCGACGACCGAGTTGATCATGTCGGCGCCGACGCGCCCGAGTGAGACCGCGGAACTGCTGATCGGCATCGATCGGAACCTGTCCGTGATCCCCTTCCTGGCATCGGCGGACATGGCCGAGGTGGTGGACTCGACACCGAACATCATCGTCATGGTCAGCATGCCGGGCAGCAGGAAGTCGATGTAGTCACCGCGGTCGGACCCGCCGGTCCCCGGGATCTCGATTGCGCCGCCGAACAGGAACCCGAAGATCAGCAACAGCATGATCGAGAACATCAGGCCGAAGATCGGGGTCCACGGATCTTTCACCCAGTGGGCGAGGTTTCGTCGGGTGATGACCCAGGCGTGCGTGAACAGTGCCGGCGTGGTGGCGATGGGCTGGGTGGATGTCATTTGTCGCCTCCGGTGATATCCGCTGCTTCCGTGGGCCTTTGGGGTGGTTCCGTAGCGCTGTGGTTTCCCTCTTCTGTGCCGCTCCCGGTGAGGTGCAGGAACACCTCGTCGAGTGTGGGTCGGCGCAATGTCAGGTCGATGGGTGTGATGCTCGCGGCCTCGAGCGCATGCACCACCGTGGCCAAACCGATGACCGAGGAGTCGATTTCGAACGTCGCCGAGTGTGTGTGCGCGTCAACCGAGGTCGCGGGGCTTCCGACGGCGTCGGCCAGGCTAGAGGTGAGCCGGTCGAGCGAATCGTCGGCTGTCACGGTCACGGTCACTCGATCGCCGCCGATGCGCCGCTTGAGTTCGTCAGGAGAGCCCTCGGCGATCACACGCCCGTGATTCATCACCGAGATACGGGCGGCCAATTGGTCGGCCTCGTCGAGATACTGAGTGGTGAGCAGCACCGTGGTCCCTGCTGCCGCGACCTCACGGACGGTGCGCCACACGTCATTTCGCCCGCGAGGGTCGAGGCCGGTGGTCGGTTCGTCGAGGAACAGGACGGCAGGCGTCAGGACCAGTCCTGCCGCGATGTCGAGGCGTCGCCGCATCCCGCCGGAGTAGCTGGAGACCGGCCGTCCTGCGGCATCGGTCAGGCCGAAGCCTTCGAGCAGCTCGTCGGCCCGCGCGCCCGCCCTGTTCTTGGTGAGCCCGAAGAGGCGGCCGAACATCACCAGGTTCTGGCGTCCGGTGAGTAGTTCGTCGACGGCCGCGTTCTGCCCGACCAGGCCGATCGCGCGTCTGACCGAACCGGCCCCGCCGCCGACGTCGTGGCCGGCCACCGTGGCGACTCCGGCGTCCAGGTCGATGAGGGTGGCCAGGGCCCGCACGGCAGTGCTCTTGCCGGCCCCGTTGGGACCGAGCAGGCCGTGGATGGTGCCGGCCTCCACGGTGAGGTCGAAGCCGTCGAGGGCGCGGGTGTCGCCGTAGCGCTTGTGGAGGCCGATCGCTGAAATCGAAGGAGGTGACGTCATCGGATCCTTACTTCGTATAGTGTACGAGGTTGAGTGCGAAAGTTCACCGTACACCACACGGGGATAGTGTGGGCGGATGGAAGACGCAGCCGAACAACCACCGAACGTCGACCGGACCCTGACTCTGCTGTGGCGGTCGAAGGTGGGGGAGCCGCAGGGGACGCGCGGCCCTCGGCAAAGGGTCAGTGTCGACGAGGTGGTCGCCGCCGGGATCGCGACCGCGGACGAGGAAGGGTTGGCCGCGTTCTCCATGCGCAAGGTGGCCGAACGCCTCGGCCTCGGCGTGATGTCGGTGTACACGTACGTACCGGGCAAGTCCGAGCTCATCGGGCTGATGGTGGATGAGGTGGCTGGAGAGGTCGATTATGCGCCGCACCGCGGTGACCTGCGCGAACGGATGACCGCCATCGCACGCCAGCTATGGGACGAGTATCACCGGCACCCGTGGTTGCTGCACGTGCAGAAGAGCCGCCCCTGGATCGGACCCCACGCATCGGCGCGGTACGAATGGCAACTCGCGGCCATCGAAGGGATCGGTCTGGACGATCTGGAGATGGATGCCACGCTCGCGGTCATCGCAGGCTTCACCGAGAGCGCTGCCCGCTCGTCGATCGAAGCTGCCCGGGCGCGTACCGAGTCCGGGATGTCAGACGAACAGTGGTGGGAGATCAACGCGCCCGTGCTCGCCCGATTGATGGACGGAGACGACTACCCGGTGTCCGGCCGGGTCGGTACGGCAGTGGGCGCGGAATACCAGTCCATCGGTAGTCCGGAGCGGTCGTTCGAGTTCGGGCTCGCCCGGATCATCGACGGCGTCGAGGCGTTGCTGGATCGCTGAAACCCCGCGGTGGCGTGCGTCAGTTGCGCCGAGTGGTGTCGATCCCGAGGTTCATCCCGGCCAGTCCCCGCTTGCGGATGGCCAGGCGATCGGCCACTTGACGCAGTGCTGCGCCGGCGGCGGAATCAGGGGACGAGAGGACCAACGGGACTCCCGCGTCTCCGCCCTCGCGCAGAGCCGGGTCGAGCGGGATCTGGCCGAGGAGGGGTACCTCCGCGCCGACGGCGATGGTCAGACGCTCGGACACCCGGGCTCCACCGCCGGAACCGAAGGGCTCGATCCGGCTTCCGTCGGGGAGTTCCATCCACGACATGTTCTCCACGACACCCATGATCTTCTGGCGGGTCTGCAATGCGATGGCGCCGGCGCGTTCTGCCACCTCGGCTGCGGCCTGCTGCGGAGTGGTGACCACCAGGATCTCGGCGCCGGGGATGAGCTGCGCGACCGAGATGGCGACATCGCCGGTGCCGGGCGGCAGGTCGAGGAGCAGGATGTCCAGATCGCCCCAGAAGACGTCGGCGAGGAACTGTTGCAGAGCACGGTGCAACATTGGTCCGCGCCAGACGACGGGGGTGTTGCCGCTGGTGAACTGGGCGATCGAGATGAACTTCACGCCATGACTCATCGGCGGCATGATCATCTTCTCGACCTGGGTGGGTTTCGCGTCGTTGCCGAGCATCCGTGGCACCGAGTGGCCGTAGATGTCAGCGTCGAGCACGCCCACCTTGAGGCCCCGATCAGCAAGTGCGGCAGCAAGGTTCACCGTGACGCTGGACTTGCCGACACCACCTTTGCCCGAGGCGACCGCGTAGACCCGGGTGAGTGAGCTCGGCTGAGCGAAGGGGATGACTGGTTCGGCGCGATCACCGCGCAAACTCTTGCGGAGTTCGGTGCGTTGCTCGTCGTTCATCACATCGAGTTCGACCGACACCGATCCGACCCCCGGCACGTCGGCCGCCGCCGCGGTGACCCGTTCGGTGATCTCGGTGCGCAGCGGGCAACCCGAGGTGGTGAGGTAGATACCGATACCCACACTGGAGTCGTCGGCGACGGTGATGGATTTGACCATGCCGAGTTCGGTGATCGGTTTACCGATCTCGGGGTCGTTCACCTTGGCCAGCGCGGCGCGAATCGATGATTCGGTCGGCAACGTTGCTTGTGTCATCAGCCCCGAGTTTACGCGCGCATCAACCTCCCGCCCCCACGGGCTGCCACTGCGCGCGCGGGCGTGCTATCTCGCCGGCGGCGGTGGTGGCGGGAGCGTGGGCAGCACGATCGTCGGCAGGCAGATGATCGGGCACGGTGTGGGCGTGGTGGTGGAGGGTTTGGACGACGACGGGCTCTCACTCGGCGGAGCACTGCTGCTCGGCGAGCTGGTCGACGATGTGCTCGGTGGGGTCGACGAACCCGACGTCGGCGCGGGCAGGGGACCGGTGTCGGTGGGGGTGACGCCCGTTGCGTAACCGGCCGCCCACGCCAGCACGTTGGCCGCGTACTCGGCGGAGTGGTTGTAGCGCATGACCGCGCTGACCTTGGTCTTCTCGGCCATGATGTCGGTGACTCCGGCACAGAGGTAACGGCCTGCCGAGTAGGTGGCGTCGAAGATGTTGTTCGGGTCGGACTTGCCGTCACCGTTTGCGTCGCTGCCCCACGACGCCCAGGTGGAGGGGATGAACTGCATCGGTCCCATGGCCCGGTCGTGGCCGGCGTCGCCGTCGAGACGTCCTCCGTCGGAGTCGACGATCACCTCGTTACCGGCGAGGGTGCCGTTCAGGATGGGTCCTGCGATGGGGGTCACCGTGGTTCCCGAGCTGTCGACATTGCCGTTGCCGGCATGCCCCGACTCGATACGGCCGATGCCTGCGAGCAGGAACCAAGGCAGTTTGCACTGGGGCGACTCTGCGCCGACCCGCTGTTCGGCCAGCTTGTAGGCCTGCAAGACGATGCCGGGGATACCCAGAGGTCCGTCGGGCAGTGCTGCCGCCCTCATCCGGGGGACTGCCAACGGATCCGGCATCGCGGGAAGTGCCGGGCTGACCGCCGGGGGGCGGAACTCGAGTTCGGGCCGGGCCGGGATGGGAAGGATCTCCGGGGCGGCCGCCGCGACCGTCTGATCCGCCGACGCGACGGTGAGGGTGGGCGCGGGTCCGATGTGCGCGCTCGAGCTGACCGCGGCCATCAATCCCACTCCGATGACAGCGCACCCGGTGAGCAGCTGAACGCGTCCCCACCGCACGGAGGAGAGGTCGAAAGCATGCTTCGACGGCTCTGTTCCTTGGTTCCCGCCCTTGCCCAAACGACCCCAGCGCACTTTCGGCACTCCTGTTGACTCCCCGACCCCGAACATCACGAACTGATTGTGACCCACGATACATATTCGTTATCGATGCCCCGCGGGCGAACCATACTTATTGACCGGATCGGCGTGCGTTCGCCGGCGGGCTCGGTGTGGTCGGGAGGGGTCGGGGAGGGTCGACCGGCAGACGAGGGGACCCGGCGGGGAATGGGGTCAGTTCCCGTCGTCGCGCTTCTTGTCTCCGCGTTTGCGGTCGTCGCCCTTCTTGGGCTCGTCCCGTTTGCGTTGGTCGCCGAGGATTCGCTCGGTGAGTTCGGTCAGCAGGTCGTCGAGCTCGCGGCGCAGGTAGTCGCGGGAGACGGTGTCGCCGACGGCCAGGCGTACCGCGGCCAGCTCCCGCGCCAGGAACTCGGTGTCCGCCTTGGTCTGTTCGGCCCGCATCCGGTCCTCTTCGAGTGAGACCTTGTCCCGATTCTCCTGCCGATTCTGGGCCAGCAGGATCAGCGGCGCGGCGTAGGCCGCCTGGGTCGAGAACGCCAGGTTGAGCAGGATGAACGGGTAGGGATCCCACTGCAGGCTGATCACGGCGAGGTTGAGGAAGATCCACACGATCACCAGGGCGGTCTGGATGGCGAGGTACCGGCCGGTGCCGAGGAAGCGGGCGATGCGTTCGCTGTAGACACCGACAAGGTCGCTGTCGAGGTTCAGTTTCGGCATCCACCGGCGGGTTTCGGTGGGGGTGTCGAGACGGCGGGCCGACCGCGACGATTGGCGCTCCGCCCGGCCGGACGCAGCGCGGTCGCGGTCCATGGGCCCCGTCATCGTGGCCCCTCCGTGGTCAGCTCGTCCTCACCCTCGGTTTCTCGCCAGTCCTCCGGCAGCAGGTGGTCGAGGAGGTCGTCGACCGTCACCGCGCCCAGCAGATGACCGTCGTCGTCGATGACCGGACCGCACACGAGGTTGTAGGTGGCGAAATACCGGGTCACCTTCTCGAGAGAGTCCTCGGAGCCCAGATGCGGCAATCTGTCGTCGATGATGCCGCCGACGAGGTTGGCCGGCGGTTCGCGAAGCAGGGCCTGGATGTGCACGCAGCCGAGGTACTTTCCTGTGGGGGTGGCGGTCGGTGGTCGCACCACGAAGGTGAGCGACGCCGACGCGGGGTGAGATCTGGATTGCGTGCCCGGGCCAGGGCTTCGGCGATGGTGGTGGAGGCGGTGACCACCAACGGCTCGGTGGTCATCAGGCCGCCGGCGGTGTCCGGTGAATGCAACATGAGTCGACGAACCGGCTCGGACTCCTGGGGATCCATCAACTGCAACAGCGCCTCGGCCTCGGAATCCGGGAGTTCACCGAGCAGGTCGGCGGCATCGTCGGGGTCCATCGCCTCGAGGACGTCCGCGGCCCGTTCCACCTCCATGTGCCCGAGCAGGTCCGTCTGGTCGTCGGTGGGCAATTCCTGCACCACGTCGGCCAGCCGTTCGTCATCGAAGGCCGACGCGATCTCCTGGCGACGTTTCGACGGCAGTTCCCGGAGTGCGTGGGCGACGTCCGCAGCCCGCATGCCGTCGAATTGCGACAGGATCTGGGTGACGCCCTGACCGGGCAGCGACAGCGCGCTCTGGGTGAGCCCGAGTACGTGATTCCATTCCACGACATGGGTTTCCCCGCGTCGACCGAGCCGCGACCGCGCACCGCGAACCGCGACCCGGGAGATCACCCAGTCGCGTGTGCGGCGACGTTCGATCGCCAGATCGACCACCGTGAGGTCATGACCACGCAGGTGCTCGAGATCCGGATCATCAACTTGCACACGCGATTCCACGATCTGGCCGAGAACCAGCGCCTCGCCGGGGCGCAAAATGAGGCGCCGCAGACTGACCGTTCCGGTGTTGAGCGTCACAGATGTCGGCTCGATTGCCGTGACGCGCAACATCGGAACGAAGATGCGCCGACGGGTGGTCAGTTCCACCGCCAAGCCCAGAACCCGGGGTTGGCCGGTTCCGAATCGGATCGACACCACCACATCTCGGACACGGCCGATGGATTCACCATCGGGGCCGAGTACCGCCAGACCGGCCAGCCTGGCCACGAACGCCTTGCTCACCGCTGCCATGGCTGTAAGGGTAGTGGTCGCGAGCCCCGGTCGACGACAAAGGAGTCCCATGCCAGCTGATGACACCGCGATCCGACGGTCGGTGCTGGCCGTACCCGCCAGCAGTCCGAAGATGCTGACCAAGGCGCGGGGGCTGCCCGCAGACGAGGTCTTCCTCGATCTGGAGGACGCAGTGGCGCCCTCTGTGAAAGAGGCCGCACGCGCGTCGGTCATCGCGGCGCTGGGCGCGGCGGACTGGTCCGGGCAACAGCGGGTGGTCCGGGTCAACGACTGGACCACACCGTGGACCGTCGACGACGTGGTCACCGTGGTGAAGGGCGCGGGCGCTCACCTCGACTCCATCCTGCTGCCCAAGGTCACCTCGGCTGCGCAGGTCACCGCACTCGACCTGATGCTGGGTCAACTCGAGTCGGGTTGTGGTCTGTCGGCGGGGAAGATCGGGATCCAGGCCCAGATCGAGAACGCCGCCGGATTGACATGCATCAACGAGATCGCTTCGGCCAGTCCGCGGTTGCGCTCGTTGGTCCTGGGACCCGCCGACATGATGGCCAGTCTCGGTATGCGGTCGCTGGCCGTCGGTGAACAGCCCCAGGGCTATCTGAAAGGCGATGCGCATCACCACGTGTTGATGACCATCCTCGTCGCCGCCCGCACTCACGGTCTGCAGGCGATCGACGGTCCCTACCTGAAAATCGATGACGCAGCGGGTTTTAGAACAGTCGCCGAGTCCTCGGCGGCGCTCGGCTACGACGGCAAGTGGGTGGTGCACCCGAGCCAGATCGATGTCGCAAACGAGGTGTTCCGGCCGCGGCAGGCCGACTACGACGACGCCGAGGAATTGCTCGACGCCTATGCACACGCGGCGACCGCCGAAGGTGGCGAACGCGGCGCCGTCCGGTTCCGCGGTGAGATGATCGATGAGGCGAGCCGGAAGATGGCCGAGGTGATTGCCGGCAAGGGCCGCGCGGCGGGCATGTCCCGTTCACCATCGCCTGTGGACGTCTGACGGCCGCGAATCGAATCGAGCGTTCGAACAAGGAGTGAAGACATGAGCAATCCGATGAAACCCGCGCCGGGTCCCGGCCTGCCCACACCGCCCAAGGGCTGGCCCATCGGGTCGTACACCACCTATGCCGAGGCGCAGCGTGCCGTCGACTACCTCTCGGACGAGAACTTCGCCGTGCAGGACGTCACCATCGTGGGTGTGGACCTGATGCAGGTCGAGCGTGTGCTCGGCCGATTGACATGGGGCAAGGTGATCGGCGGAGGTGTGGTGTCCGGCGCCTGGCTGGGACTGTTCTTCGGGCTGCTCGTCGGCATCGTGGTGGACACCAATCCATTGGTGCCGCTGCTCTTCGGGCTCGTCGGCGGCATCGTCTTCGGCGTGGTGTCCACCTCTATTCCCTATGCCGCCACGCGCGGCCAGCGTGACTTCTCCTCGACGATGCAGCTGGTCGCCGGACGGTACGACGTGTTGTGCGATCCGCGCAGTGCCGAACGCGCCCGCGACATGTTGAGTCGCCTGCAGCCGTAGCTGCCCCGCCCGGCGCAGGTCAGGGCCTTTCTGCAGTCAACGATTTGGTCTCGAGTTGGCACGATCATGCCGATTGTGTTGCGTGTCACTATTTAACGCCTATAACGTACGTCGCAGGCAATCAATGGTGTGCGCCGAGATCCCTGCGCGCACCGGCGACTCATCGAGGAGGCTGCGTGCAGTGCAACGGTGATCCACCCGCGGTGGACGACAAATCCGCAAGAGCCAAGACAATCGGTGGGCCCAAGAAGGTCGCCGCCTGGAAGAAGCTCGGAATATCTTGTGCTGCAGTGGCTGTGGCACTGCCGGTGCTCAGCGCGTGCAGTTCGGGTTCCACGCCGGGCACGCTCAACGTGTACGCACCCGCCGACGGCGCATCGTTCATCAAGCAGGCCGCCGAGACCTGCGCAGCGAATTCCAAAGGCGAATACAAGATCAACACGTTCGCGCTGCCCAAGGCAGCCGACGATCAGCGTCTGCAATTGGCACGACGGCTCGCGGGCAACGACCACGGCCTCGACCTGATGGGTATGGACGTGGTGTGGACCGCCGAGTTCGCCGACGCGGGCTGGATCGAGCCGGTTCCTGACGAGTTGGCGGCACGCATCAAGGCCGCCACCCTCGGTGGGCCATACGAAACCGCTGTCTGGAAGACCGACGACGACGAGGCCAAACGCCTCTACGCCATTCCCACCTGGACCAACACCCAGCTCCTCTGGTACCGACCCGATGTGCTGCAGCAGTACCTCAACAAGGACACGCCGCCGGTCACGTGGGACGAGATGCTGGCGGACAACGAGATCATCCGCAAGGCCGGTGGACCGAGCTACATCATGGTCCAGGGCAAGCAATACGAGGGTTTGATGGTCTGGTTCAACTCGGTGCTCTCCAGTGCCGGGGGCCAGGTCGTCGACCCGAATGATCCGAACAAGCAGACGCTCAACGACACCCCGGAACATCGCGCGGCCACCGTGAAGGCACTGCAGACCCTCAAGTCGGTCGCCACAGCGCCCGGCGCCGACCCGTCCATCACCAACAGCGATGAGTCCTCGGCCCGCCTGGGCATGGAATCGGGCAAGGCGACCTTCGAGGTCAACTGGCCGTTCGTGTTTCCCTCGATGCGGTCCAACGCCGGAGCCGGTGATGTGGCGTTCCTGCCCGAGGTGAAGCAGGAGTTCGGCCCCTTGTTCGCCGATCCGGACAACCCGCCGCCGGACAACGAACTCGCCCCTGTGAACGACGTGGTGCGCACCAAGTTCGACTTCGCCAGGTACCCGGGTGTCCTTCCGGAGGTTCCCTCCAAGGTGACCCTCGGCGGCGTGAACATCGCGGTCGCCGACACCTCGGAGCAGAAGGATCTCGCGTTCAAGGCTGCCGAGTGCATGACCAATGAGGAGTCGCAGAAGCTGTACTCCATCAGTGGTGGTACCCCGCCCACGTTGGCGGCGATCTACGACGACCCGGACTTCCAGGCCGCGTACCCGATGGGGCAACAGATCAAGACGCAGCTCGAGAGCGAGAACGCTGCGTTGCGTCCGGCATCGCCCGTCTATCAAGCAATTTCGACGTTGCTGGTGGCCAAGCTCAGCCCGGTCGGCGCCTGGGATCCGGAGACCCTGGTCGACCAGCTCGCCGATCAGGTCGACAAAGCCATCAAGGGTGAGGGGCTGATCCCATGACCGCGACCATCGAGACGCAGAACGCGCCGCAGAGCACCGGTAAGAAGAAGCCGGCGCTGAGCGAGGGAAAGCGCGCCGAACGCCGGCTGGGATTGCTGCTCATCGCACCCGCCGTGGTCCTGATGATCCTGGTGACCGGGTACCCGATCGTGTACGCCTTCTGGTTGAGTCTGCAGAAGGCAAGCCTGTCGGCACCCGGGCAGGACGAGTTCATCGGGTTCTCGAACTACGCGACCGTGCTGAGTGACAGCTACTGGTGGACGGCCTTCAGTGTCACGCTGGGGATCACCGTTGTCTCGGTGGTGATCGAACTGGTGCTGGGCATGGCCATCGCACTGGTGATGCACCGAACCCTGTTCGGCAAGGGGGCGATTCGCACCCTGGTGCTGATTCCTTACGGCATCGTCACCGTGGTCGCCGCGTTCTCGTGGTACTACGCGTGGACGCCGGACACCGGCTACCTGGCGAATCTGCTGCCCGACGGCACAGCGCCTTTGACGGAGCAGTGGCCGTCGTTGGCGGTGATCGTGTTGGCCGAGGTCTGGAAGACCACGCCGTTCATGGCGCTACTCCTCCTGGCCGGCCTGGCGCTGGTGCCCGACGACCTGCTCAAGGCCGCACAGATGGACGGCGCCGGAGCGTGGACACGCCTGACGAAGATCATCCTGCCGCTGATGAAGCCGGCGATCCTCGTCGCACTCCTGTTCCGCACCCTGGACGCGTTCCGGGTGTTCGACAACATCTACATCCTCACCCGAGGTAGCAACAACACCTATTCGGTGTCGATGTTGGGCTACGACAACCTCTTCAAGGCATTCAACCTAGGAGTTGGATCAGCGATCAGTGTGCTCATCTTCCTGTGCGTGGCGATCATCGCCTTCGTCTTCATCAAGCTGTTCGGTGCTTCGGCGCCCGGCTCCGACGCAGAAGGACGGTGACTGAGCCATGAACACTGTGATGGGCCGACGTGTCGGCTGGACCGTCATCAATCTGCTGGTTGTCCTCTACGCACTGATCCCGGTGCTGTGGATCATCAGCTTGTCGTTCAAGCCACCCGGCTCTGTCAAGGACGGCAAGTTCATCCCGACGTCCTGGACCTGGGAGAACTACACCAGCATCTTCGACACCAGTGCGTTCACCTCGGCGCTGATCAACTCGATCGGAATCGGGCTGATCACCACGGTGATCGCGGTGACCCTGGGCACGATGGCCGCCTACGCTGTTGCGCGGCTTGACTTCCCGGGCAAGAAGGCGCTGATCGGCGCAGCCCTGCTGATCGCCATGTTCCCGCAGATCTCGCTGGTGACACCGTTGTTCAACATCGAGCGGCGTCTCGGGCTCTTCGACACCTGGGCCGGCCTGATCATCCCGTACATCACCTTCGCGCTGCCGCTGGCGATCTACACGTTGTCCGCGTTCTTCCGTGAGATCCCTTGGGAGCTGGAGAAAGCCGCGAAGATGGACGGGGCCACCCCGGCTCAGGCCTTCCGCAAGGTGATCGCGCCACTGGCCGCACCGGGCATCGTGACCGCTGCCATCCTCGTGTTCATCTTCGCCTGGAACGACCTGTTGTTAGCAATCTCGCTGACATCGACGGAGCGTTCGATCACCGCCCCGGTGGCGATTGCGAACTTCACCGGCAGCAGCCAGTTCGAAGAACCCACGGGATCCATCGCGGCTGCGGCCGTGGTCATCACGATCCCGATCATCATCTTTGTCCTCTTGTTCCAACGTCGTATCGTTGCCGGTTTGACCTCCGGCGCCGTGAAGGGATAGCCAATGGCCGAAATCGTGCTGGACAAGGTGAGCAAGAAGTACCCGGACGGTTCTGTGGCCGTCAACGACGTCGACATCACCATCGCCGACGGCGAGTTCATCATCCTGGTGGGCCCGTCGGGCTGTGGAAAGTCCACCACCCTCAACATGATCGCCGGTCTGGAGGACATCTCCTCCGGTGAACTCCGCATCGCGGGAGAACGGGTCAACGAGAAGGCACCGAAGGACCGCGACATCGCTATGGTGTTCCAGTCTTACGCGCTGTACCCGCACATGACGGTGCGTGACAACATCGCGTTCCCGCTGACCCTGGCGAAGATGCCCAAGGCCGAGATCGCGCAAAAGGTCGACGAGGCAGCACGCATCCTCGACCTCGGTCAGTACCTCGACCGCAAGCCGGCCAACCTCTCCGGTGGTCAACGGCAGCGGGTGGCCATGGGCCGCGCGATCGTGCGCTCTCCCAAGGCGTTCCTGATGGACGAGCCGCTGTCGAACCTCGATGCGAAGCTGCGTGTGCAGACCCGTACCGAGATCGCCCAGCTGCAGCAGCGTCTCGGCACCACGACGGTCTACGTCACCCACGACCAGACCGAGGCCATGACGCTCGGCGACCGGGTTGTGGTCCTGCGCGCCGGCCTGGTGCAGCAGATCGGTTCTCCACAGGAGCTCTACAACCGGCCGTCGAACCTGTTCGTCGCCGGGTTCATCGGCTCCCCGGCCATGAACTTCCTGCCCGGGCGCCTCACCCAGAACGGCATCGAGACCGCGATCGGTGAGGTGGCGGTCAGCGATATGCGGCGAGTGGTGGAGAACGCCAAACATGCTCGCAGCAATGGTGAGGTGCTCATCGGCATCCGGCCGGAGCACTTCGAAGATGCTCGTCTGGTGGACCCGCTGGCGCGGTCCAAGGGAGCCACCTTCACCGTGCAGATCAGCGTGCTCGAGTCGATGGGCTCGGACAACTACGCGCACTTCACCGTCGAGGGCGGCCAGTCGTCCGCCAAGGCGCTTGCGGACATCGCGGCGGATGCCGGTGCGCAGATGGGTAGCGGCCAACTGATCGCCCGCCTCTCACCGGAGTCGAACATCGGCAAGGGGCAGCAGGCAGAGCTCTTCTACGACACCTCCAAGGTGTCGGTGTTCGATCAGGCGAGCGGTCACAACCTCAGCCTCTAGTAGGACTGATCGGCAATCGAGCCCGGCGGGTCATCCCGCCGGGCTCGCTGCGTTGTAGATGCGTGTCGATGCGTTGTGGACAGGGGAGCGTGGGTGACGCGTGCGATCAAGTCGACTTACGCCTGCGACGGGAATGTTCCCGCAGCTCGTCGATGATCGCTTCGTCCCAGATGTGCTTGCGTACTAAGCGGTATCGTTCCGAGGCCAGCCACAGATAGAGCTCGGCGTCGCTCGTGACCTCGGGGAGTATCTCGGCGCGCCGAGCCATCCGCACCACCGGCAGGAACTCCTCGCCGAACCACCGGCGGGCGACCTCCACCCGGCTCAGGAACGTGCCGGTCTCCTGGCTGAGCCGAAACCCCCAGGCCTCGACGTTCTCGGCGCACTCGGCGTAGTCGAAGGGGTCCTCGAACGAAATGGCCTCCCGTTGCTTGCCTTCCAGCGGGACCCGGGACAAGAACAGACGCCGATGGTCCTTGAGGACAAGATCGGATCGAGCGGTGATGCCCTCGGGGGAGATGCGGGTGTGGATGACGGTCACGTACGCGTCGATGGTCGTGAAATGTCGGGAGATCGCGATCGAGACGCGGTGGTGCCCGTCGATGACGAAGTGCATGTCGCCGATGCGGTAGAGCTGCACCGGCGGTACGGATTCACCGCGCCGCTGGGCGGTGGCAAGGCGCTGCCAGCGTTCGCGTACGCGGGCCGACGTGGGCCGGAAGTAACGGTCGAAGTCGCGGGTGCGGTCCACGCTGCCGACGATCGTGGAGACCTCGACAACGGTGAGCCCGAGGAACGTCTCGCCCGTCTTACCCAGGGCCGCAACGACTTCGTCGAACGGCAGAACCGTGTTGACGTCTGCGGGTTGTCGGGTGAGCCAGGCCGACAGACGCGCCAGCTCGGCTCGTCTGCGTTGCCTGCTGAAGTCGTTCTCGGCGTCGGCGCTGGGAAAACCGGTGTCACGCGCCATGGCGCCTCCGGTGTATCCGGATCCCGGTTCCGCCGGGCTCGATGTCGAACAGGCAGTAGCCGACGGTGTTCAGCGAGAGTGTGCTGCGGCGCAGGGTCTTGCCCGGGATCGTCTTGAGCAGGATGGTGTGATCCATCGGGGTCCGGCCGTGGGGGTGGATGTGGCCATGGAGCAGGAGCTGTGGACGCAACCGGTAGACCAGCGGGAGGAAACAGCGGAATCCGCGATGCGGGCCGTCTTCGGCGTCCCCGATGCCGCGCGCCGGACTGTGCGTGAGCAGGATGTCGACAGCCGACTTCCCGGGCATCATCCGATACGCGAAGCGGCGCAGGGCCAGTCGATTGGCCCGCTGACGCTGGGTCGCCTCCCGGTACTGATTGGGGCCGTCGTTGTAGCGGATACAGCCACCCAGTCCGGCAATGCGCACACCGGCCACCGTGACGATGCGGCCGTCGGCGTTCACCGCGCCCTCGGGCCCGGGATCGCGGACCGGCAACCCGGCCTCGGTCCAGCCCGCCCTGGTCTTCTTGAAGCCGGACAGGTCCCGGTCGTGGTTGCCGGGCACAAACACGCATGGAACACCGAAATGGGCCATGAGCTTCTCGAGATAATCGAAGGGCAGGTCACCGGCAGCGACGATCAGGTCGGGCGCCAACTCCTCGGCACCCCCGTAGTAGAGGCTGTCGACGACCTCGTCCGATACCGAAAGCACACGCACCACGTCTTCGACCTAGACGCGGCTGGGTGATGACGCGCCGAAGACCGCGATTACGGGTCAGATGAGGGGGATTACCCTGAGCGTGTGAGCGAGTCGGAGTCGTCGGTGATCGATCGGGTGGCGGCGCACCTGCGTGAGATGTTCGACGACGTCGAACCCCAGCGGGCGTCGGTCACCTTCCTCGGGCTCGAATCGATTGACGTCCTTCGTTTTTCAATCGTGCCCGATAGCGTGGCGTACGTGTCGCTCGGCTGCAGCCGGCATCCGATGGGGGAACCGGACCAGCTGATCGTGGATCCGACGGCGGGACCCCGCGCGGAGGTGGTGATCCGGATGCGTCTGTCCGATGCCTCAGCCCGTTCCACACAGCTGCGCGGGCTGCACCGCACGGTCGCGATGCTGGCCGCGGCGCCGGCGGTGGAAGGGTTGGTCTTGACCGCCGATGCGCTGATCGATCTCGGCGAACCCCTCTGGGAAGGGGCGACCTTCACGGCCGTCGTACTCGAGGACGACAAGATCGCGCCGTGCGAGATACCCGGTGACCTCGAAGACGTGCATTTCTTCCGGGCGATCCCCGTCACGGCAAACGAGGCGGCGTGGGTCCGGCTCAAAGGTGTGGACGCACTCCGCGCAGCGTGGACCGAAGCGGGGATCGACGTGAACGACCCGGTCAGGGCAGGCGCCACCATCGGTTGACCGTCGACCGCGGGCGTGCGCGGCTGGTCACAGCCAGTGATTGCGGCGGAACGTCCGCCAGAGTCCCACGCAGATTGTGGCCAGCAACGTCAGCACCACGAAGTAGCCGTACTTCCAGTGCAGTTCCGGGATGTTGTCGAAGTTCATCCCGTAGATACCCGCGATCATCGTGGGCACCGACGCGATCGCCACCCATGCCGAGATCTTGCGCATGTCGGTGTTCTGCTGGATACCGACCTTGGCCAATGCGGCGTCGATCAGCGATGTCAGGACCTCGTCATAACTCGCGATCCGCTCGTTGACGCTGGTGTGATGGTCCTGGACGTCGCGGAAATAGCGCCGTACCTCTTTCGGGATCAACTTGTCCTCGGACGAGGTGAGTCGGCGCAGTGCCGCGTCGAGCGGGTCGACGGCCCGTCGCAGCTCCATGACCTCACGCTTGAGGAGGTAAACGGGTTCGATCTCGATCCGGCGGCCGGGCGAGAAGACGTTCTCTTCGAGCGCATCGACGTCGTATTCGACGGCGGCGGTCACGTCGACATAGGTGTCGACCACATGGTCGGCCACGGCGTGCATCACCGCGGTGGGCCCCAGAGCCAGTCGCTCGGGGAGTTCCTCGAGTTGCTTGCGAACCCCCGAAAGCCCTGTGTGGTCACCGTGGCGCACCGTGATCACGAACTCGTTGCCCGCCATCACCATGATCTCGCCGGTCTCGACGACCTCGTTCGCCACCTGTAGAGATTCGTGGGCAACGTATTTGACGGTCTTCAATACCAGGAACAACGTGTTGTCGTATTGCTCGAGTTTCGGCCGCTGATGGGCTTGCACAGCGTCTTCGACCATCAGTTCGTGCAGGCCGAACGTGTTGGCCACCCCTTCCATCTGCCTGCTGTCGGGGGAGTGCAGACCCACCCACACGTAGCCCCGCCCGGTCGAGCGCACCTCGTCGAGGGCGTGACTGAACGTGCGCAGCCCCGGTAGGCGTTTGCCGTCGACGTACACCGCACAGTCGACGACTGCACGTGACGGCGGGATGGGCACCCTGGAGGAGGGTTTGCCTGGTGTGCTGGTACGCAGATGCGGCCGTGGCGGCATGGCACCTCCCTTGTCTGTGCGTGGCGAAAGTCCACGGGGGATGCTACGCCCGGAACCGTGGCGCCCGCCGATTCCGGCGGCTGTGCAGGCCCGGGCGGCGGGATTGCGTCTGGATCATCGGTGCTGGTTGATGTCGAATCGGTGGAGTGCGGGCTGCGAACACGTCACGACCACCCGAGACAACCTCACGACTACCAGGTATGGCCGTGAGAGCTTTTGGGTTGAAGTAGCGTGATCGGCGTGACTGACCTGATGGGCAGTGAACTGCCCGCCCCCGACGCCGACGCATCGACAATCACCCGCGACGAGATCTTCGCCGGCCATGAGGGTGGCAAATTGTCGGTGAGTATCACCTCGCCGCTCGACACCAAGCGTGCTCTGTCGATCGCCTACACACCCGGCGTCGCCGAGGTGTCCCGGGCCATCGCGGCCGACCCCGAACTGGCCCGGCGCTACACCTGGACCAATCGTCTCGTCGCGGTGGTCAGCGACGGCAGTGCGGTGCTGGGGCTCGGGGACATCGGTCCGAGCGCCTCACTGCCCGTCATGGAGGGCAAGTCGGCGCTGTTCAAGAACTTTGCCGGGCTCGACTCGATCCCCCTGGTGCTTAGTACCAAGGACCCCGACGAGATCGTCGAGACGCTGATCCGCCTGCGGCACTCCTTCGGTGCGGTGAACCTGGAGGACATCTCGGCACCGCGGTGTTTCGAGATCGAGAAGCGGGTGATCGAAGCCCTTGACTGTCCGGTCATGCACGACGATCAGCACGGCACCGCCATCGTGGTGCTCGCCGCGCTGAAGGCGGCGACCAAGCTGCTGAAGAAAGACCGCAGCACCCTCAAGATCGTCATCTCGGGGTGCGGCGCCGCCGGCGTGGCCTGCGCGAACATCCTGCTCGCCGACGGCATCGCCGACGTCACGGTGATCGACAGCAAGGGCATCGTGCACAGTGGCCGCGACAACCTGCACGACGTGAAGGTCGACATGGCCGGGCGCACCAACCCCGACGGCCGGATCGGATCGTTGTCGGACGCCCTCGTCGATGCCGATGTGTTCCTGGGGGTGAGTGCCGGAAAGGTGCCCGAGGAGGCCCTCGCGACGATGAACTCCGACGCGATCATCTTCGCCCTGTCCAATCCTGACCCCGAGGTCCATCCCGATGTTGCGCGCAAGTACGCGGCAGTGGTCGCCACGGGTCGCAGTGACTTCCCGAACCAGATCAACAATGTGCTGGCCTTCCCCGGAGTGTTCCGTGGAGCGCTCGACGCGGGCGCACGACGCATCACCGAGGAAATGAAGTTGGCCGCCGCCGACGCGATCGTCGAGGTCCTCGGCGATGACCTGTCCGCAGAGATGATCGTGCCGAGTCCGCTGGACCCCCGAGTGGCACCTGCGGTCGCCGACGCGGTTGCCAGGGTGGCCACGCAAGAGTGAATTCCGCTCTGCTGCAACACATCCGACGAGGTCTGCCGGTCCTGGTGGTGGCCTGCGCGCTGATGGTCGCCGGTTGTTCGGACCCGGGACCCGCGCCGCAGGAGCTGGTGATGGGGTCGACGGCCGATACGCCGAGTCGAGTTGCCACAGCCATCTATGCGGGAGCTCTTCGCGGGGCAGGGGCGGCGGTCTCGGACGACCATCCGGTGGCCGACTACAGTGGCCTGCTCGACCAGATGGACAACCGCACAGTGGATCTGTTCCCGGCGTGGTCCGGAGAATTGCTGGCACAGCTCGATCCGGGGGCATCGGGACGCACCTCGGAGGACGTCTACAACCAGCTCAATCAGGCACTACCGCAGGGTGTCTCGGCGGGCGATGCCACCACCGTGCAGAACAAGCCGCTGGTGTTCGTGTCCAGTGACCTCGCCGCCACGGCCGACATCGATGAACTCGCAGAGTGCGCCGCACTCCCGGCAGGGCTGCCTCTGGTCACCGTGGAGGAACCGGCGCCAGAGACGGTCAGCGA
The DNA here is from genome assembly GCF_000506245.1 of Williamsia sp. D3. Classification (NCBI taxonomy): domain Bacteria; kingdom Bacillati; phylum Actinomycetota; class Actinomycetes; order Mycobacteriales; family Nocardiaceae; genus Williamsia; species Williamsia sp. D3. Next base: position 27,571 of record NZ_AYTE01000018.1, read on the forward strand.
CTTGGCCGGGGCGGGATGCGCCTTCGGTCCCGCTCGGGTGTTGGACGCGCAGGCGGCGGTCACGGAAGTGGCCGCGGGCCGCGCCGCAGGGTTGTTCTCGGCATTGGGTGTGGTGGCCGACGACGCCGGACTCCAGGGTCTCGACGACGGCAACGATGCGATGCGGGCGCAGGACCTGGTCCCGATCTTCCGCACCGCTGCCCTCAGCCGCACGTTGTTCCGTGCGATGAACAAGGTTGCGGGCGAGTTGACCACCGCCGACCTGACCACCATGGCGGCCGAGGTCGACGGTGGTGCGGAGCTATCCGGCGTTGCGACCCGCTGGCTCGGTGAGCACAGCCTGTGAGTACCGCAGCCGATCACTGAGGAATCGACCCAGGTCGTCAACTGCGGCGGCAGCCTCGGTCACCAGCGGTGCCGCGGTGTGCGCCACGTGCCACAGCGGACCGAGATCGGATGCGGTGACGTCGACCCCTGCCTCACGCAGGGACGCGACGAATTCGGTGACCTGCTCGAGCAACAGTTCACGCTGACCGATCTGGACCAGGGTGGGCGGCAGCCCCTCCAAAGGTCCGACGGCCGGCGCATACCGGGGATCGGTGGGATCACCGTCTCCGAGGTAGGCGGCTGCGCCCTGACGCGACCACTCGAGGTTCACGACGATGTCGGTGCCGAGATCCTCCGACACCCCAGCAGGGTTCACCCATGGTGAGATCAGACCGAGCGCAGCGGGAGTGACCCCGTGCTCGTCGATCAATACCCGCGCAGTGGCCACGCTGAGCCCGCCGCCGGCCGAATCGCCCGCGATCGCCACGGACTCGGGACTGTATCCGCGTTCGAGCAGGGCGAGGTAGGCGGCAACCGAGTCATCGACCGCGGCGGGCATCGGATGCTCGGGTGCAAGCCGGTAGTCGAGGGCATAGACCTCGGCGCCTGCGGCCCGCGCGAGCGTGGTGGTCAGTGCCCGGTGGGTGGTCGGGGACCCGACGATGTAGGCACCGCCGTGCAGATACAGCACCGCCCGACCGTGTTCGGTGGCCCCGACACTGACCCGCTCGGCAGACCGATCACCCAGGGTCACCGACCGGATCACCGAGTGAGGCACCTTCGGCAGCAGCAACGTACTCATCTCCAGCATCTTGCGCTGGGTCTGCGGCGACCATCGCGAATTGAGGGTGAGGGCGAACAGCGGCCGGAAGATGAGTTCACCGGCCGGGACCGACAGAAATGGTTTCAGTTCCATGATCGTCAGGGGTCAGAGGAGCGGAGACGTGGAGGTCACGGGCGACGGGTCCGCCTTCGGCAGCAACCTGACCGCCAGCTTGCTGTTGACGATCTCGTACATGGATCCGCCGGCGCGAACCAGCAGATCGAGCACCTTGGCGTCGGCGCCGACGAGAACCCGTGGACGGTTGCGCTCGATCGCCTTGATGATGATCTCCGCGGCCCGTGCCGAGGTGGTGCGGGCCAGCTTCTTGTCGAACAACTCGGCGGTGTTCTTCTGGTCGTGCCCTTCGGACACGGTGGCGTTGCGGGCGATCGCGGTCTTGATGCCACCGGGATGGACGCAGGTGACGTTGACCGGATGTCCGGCGATCCGCATCTCTTGATACAGCGATTCGGTGAAGCCGCGGACCGCGAACTTCGCCGCGTTGTACGCACTTTGACCCGGCATGGCCAGGATGCCGAACAACGACGAGGTGTTCACGACATGCCCGTCGCCCGATGCGATCAGGTACGGCAGGAACGCTTTGGTCCCGTTCACCACGCCCCAGTAGTCCACGTCCATCACGCGTTCGTACTGCTTGAACTCGGTCAGCTCGACTTCACCGTGATGGGCGATGCCGGCGTTGTTGATGACGAGGTTGACCTTGCCGAAATGCTGGGCGACATCATCCGCGTAGGTGAGGACGGCTTCGCGTTCGGCAACATTGAGCAGCTGCGAATGTACTTCGGCGCCTTGCTCTTTGAGCATGCGCTCGGTCTCTTCGAGACCGGCGGGATTGACGTCCGAGATGGCGACCTTGGCGCCCTTGGCTGCGAGTTGGAGTGCCAGGTCGCGGCCCATGCCCGAACCGGCGCCGGTCACCACGGCCACTTTGCCCCTGAAGTCCTTCATGACGTCACCGCTTCTTTCAGTGTGTTGGTCGTGCCATCGCCATCGCCTTCCGCGGGAGCGATCGCGGCTGCGGTCGAGGTGTCGTACGCAGCCAGGTCGAACTTACGGGTCAGGCGCCGGTAGTTGAAGGTGAATCCGGGCCACAGCGTGGTGATGTTGCCGAACTTGTCCTTGTACCAGCTCGCGCAGCCGCCGGTTTCCCAGACACTCGTCTTGAGATTCTTCTGGATCGTGGCGTTGTAATCGTGCTGTGCGTCGGCCCGCACCTCCACCCGGGAGATGCCGTACTCGCGGGACAGTTTGAAGTAGTCGACAAGGTAGTTGAGCTGGGACTCGATCATGTAGACCATCGAGGTGTGGCCCAGCCCGGTGGACGGTCCCACCATCAGGAACATGTTGGGGAAGCCGTTGACGGTCGAACCCTTGTAGGCGTTCATCCCCTCGGCCTCCCAGACCTGGGCGAGGCTGCGCCCGTCCTTGCCGATGATGTGCTCGAACGTGGGGGAGTCGGTCACGTGGAAGCCGGTCGCGATGACGATGGCGTCGACTTCGCGGCTCACGCCATCGGCAGTGATGATGCCGCTGGTGGTGACTTCCTTGATCGGGTCGGTGACCAACTCGACGTTGGACTGGTTCAGCGCCGGGTAGTAGGTGTTCGACAACAGGATCCGCTTGCAGCCGACCTTCCAGTTCGGGGTGACCTTCGCCCGAAGCGCGGGGTCGGAGATACCGCGAGCGATGTTCTGCTTGCCGATGATCTTCGCGGGTGCCAGGACGTTGGGCTGGTGGGTGAGGCCGAACGAGACCAATTCGTGCGAGGCGTAGATGCTCGCGCGCACCGCACGCTGGAATCCGGGGATGTTCTTGAACGCCCAGTTCTCCTTGGCGGAGTAGGGCCGGTCGGCACGCGGCAGCACCCAGGGGGCAGTGCGCTGGTAGACGTCGAGTCGCCCGACCTTCTTGGCCAGCTCGGGGATGATCTGGATGGCCGAGGCGCCGGTCCCGATCACTGCTACGCGCTTACCGGCCAGGTCGTAGTCGTGGTTCCATCGTGCCGAGTGGAAGATCTCGCCGGTGAAGCTCTCGATGCCGGTGACGTCGGGGAGCTTGGGCTCGCAGAGGGGGCCGATCCCGCCGATGAGGAACTCGGCCTGCCACTGACCCTTGTCGGTGTCGATCACCCAGTGGCCGGCCTTCTCGTCCCAGGCGGTCTTGATGACCTCGGTGTTCCACTGGGTCCGCGACCCCAGGTCGTACTTGTCGGCGACGCCGTTGATGTACTTGTGGATCTCGGGCTGCTGCGAGAAGGAGCGGCTCCACGAGGGGTTGAGCGCAAATGAGTAGGAGTACAGGTGCGAGGGGACGTCGCATGCCGCACCGGGATAGGTGTTGTCGCGCCAGGTACCACCGAAATTGCTGCCGCGGTCGAGGATGACGAAGTCGTCGAAACCGTTCTGCTGCAGCTTGACGGCAGCACCCAATCCGGAAAAGCCTGCGCCGATGATGGCGATCTTTACAACGTTCATGGGTACGAACATACCGCCTATTGACGAGCTGTCAATAGCGGAACGGCGAGCACGGCCCGACTATTGACGAAGAGTCAGTACTATCGGACGCGTGACGACCGCTCGGCGAACCCGGATGAGCCCACAGGCACGGCGTGATCAGCTGATCAGCCACGGCCTGCGGATGCTCGACAACCGCGCGCTCGACCAGGTATCCGTCGAGGAGGTCGCCGAGGCAGCGGGCGTGTCGCGGGCTCTGCTCTTCCACTATTTCGAGTCGAAGCAGGACTTCCTGGTGGCACTGACCACGGAGCAGAGCAGGCGGATGCTCGCGCGAACCGAACCCGATCTGAGTCTCGGCGATCCGATCGAGATCGCCCGGGCATCGCTGGCCCAGTACATCGACTACGTGTCGGCGAACCGTTCGGCTTATCTCGCGATCTTGCAGGGGAGCGGTGCCTCGGATCCGGCGATGCGTGAGGTCGCCGAGCACACCCGGACCGTGATGGCCGAACGGGTGTTGTCGCTGGCCGAGCTACTGGATCTGACGCGCACACCGCTGATCGAACTCGCCGTACACGGCTGGGTCACTTTCACCGAGCAGGTGACCGTTCGGTGGTTGCAAGATTCAGCCGGCGTGGACCGCGACGCCCTCGTCGAATTGATCACCCGCGCACTGCCGCTCATCGCGACACTGGCAGCAGCCACCCCCACCACCCAATGATGGGGCCTTTTGGCGAGTAAAGCCCAGGTGGACTTCGCCAAAAGGCCCCATCATCGGGGTATGACCGGTCAGCCGAAGGCGGTGTCGATGATCTCCTGCTGCTCGACAGCGTGCACCTTCGACGAACCCGACGACGGGGCCGACATCGCCCGTCGCGAGACCCGACGCAGGCCGTTGAAGAACTCGGGCAGCATCTCGGGGAGCGTTAGACCGAAGAAGGGCCACGGACCCTGGTTGGCCGGCTCTTCCTGGACCCAGAAGATCTCTTCCATGCTGGTGTAGCGGCTCAGTGCCGAGCGCAAACGCTTGTGCGGCACCGGGTAGAGCTGCTCGATACGGACGATCGCGACATCGTCACGCTTGTCCTTGGCCTTGCGTGCGGCCAGTTCGTAGTACAACTTGCCCGACACCAGCAGCACCCGCCGGACCTTCTCGCGTTCGGCATCGGAGGTGAAGGCCGGATCGTCGATGACCGACTGGAAACGACCTTCGGTGAACTCCGACACCGGCGACACCGCAGCCTTGTTCCGCAGCATCGACTTCGGGGTGAAGACGACGAGCGGGCGGCTGATGCCATCGAGCACATGGCGACGCAGCAGGTGGAAGTAGCTTGCGGGAGTCGACGGTAGGGCCACGGTCATCGAGCCCTCTGCGCACAGCTGCAGGAACCGCTCGATACGTCCCGACGTGTGGTCGGGACCCTGACCCTCGTGACCGTGCGGCAGCAGCAGCACCACGTCGGAGGTCTGACCCCACTTGGCCTCACCCGACGAGATGAACTCGTCGATGATCGACTGAGCGCCGTTCACGAAGTCACCGAACTGGGCTTCCCACAGCACAAGGGCATCGGGATGACCGACCGAGTATCCGTATTCGAAGCCGACCACCGCATATTCGCTGAGTGCGGAGTCGTAGGCGAGGAATCGGCCCGGCTTGTCCGGGTTGGTCTCGGCGACCGTACGCAGCGGTGTGTACTCCTCGCCGGTCTCCCGGTCGATCAGTACCGAGTGACGCTGGGTGAAGGTGCCTCGGCGGGAGTCCTGACCGGACAGCCGCACGGTGCGGCCCTCTTCGACCAGTGAACCGAATGCGAGCAGCTCACCGAACGCCCAGTCGACATCGCCGTTACGCGACATCTCGTAGCGCTTCTTGAGCACGGGCTGAACACGCTGGTGCACGGTGAAACCCTCGGGCACGTTGATGAACGCGTCGCCGATCCGTTCCATCGTCTCTTTGCTGATGGCGGTGTCCAGCTTCACCGGTGCCTGCTGGTCGGCCTCGACCGACGGGCTCGGTGCAGCCTGGTACTTCTCCAACTCACGGACCTCGTTGAAGACCCGTTCGAGCTGACCCTGGTAGTCGCGCAGGGCGTCTTCGGCTTCCTTGGTGGAGATGTCGCCACGGCCGATGAGCGCTTCGGTGTAGCTCTTGCGCACCGACCGCTTGGTGTCGATGACGTCGTACATCGCCGGCTGGGTCATCGAGGGATCATCACCCTCGTTGTGGCCGCGGCGGCGGTAGCAGACCAGGTCGATGACAACGTCCTTGTTGAACGCCTGCCGGTAGTCGACGGCCAGCTTGGCCACCCACACACATGCTTCGGGATCGTCGCCGTTCACGTGGAAGATCGGCGCGCCGATCATTTTCGCGACATCGGTGCAGTATTCCGACGACCGCGATGCCTCCGGGGCGGTGGTGAAACCGACCTGGTTGTTCACCACGATGTGGATGGTGCCGCCGGTGCGGTAACCCCGCAGCATGGCGAGGTTCAGCGTCTCGGCGACCACACCCTGGCCTGCGAACGCGGCATCGCCGTGCAACATCAGCGGCAGCACGGTGAACGCGCCGTCGCCCTTGTCGTGCAGGTCCTGCTTGGCCCGCACCAGACCTTCGAGGACCGGGTCGACGGCCTCGAGGTGAGACGGGTTGGCGGTGAGGGAGACGTTGATCTCGTTGTCGCCGAACATCTGGTAGTACTTGCCCTCGGCGCCGAGGTGGTACTTGACGTCGCCCGAGCCGTGCGCCTGCGACGGGTTCAGGTTGCCCTCGAACTCGGTGAAGATCTTCGAGTACGGCTTGCCGACGATGTTCGCGAGCACATTGAGCCGGCCACGGTGGGGCATGCCCACAACTACTTCGTCGAGGCCGTATTCGGCGCTCTGATCGATCACGCCGTCCATCATCGGGATGACTGCCTCGGCACCCTCGAGCGAGAAGCGTTTCTGTCCGACGTACTTGGTCTGCAGGAACGTCTCGAATGCCTCGGCTGCGTTGAGCTTGGAGAGGATGTACTTCTGCTCCGCGACGGGTGGTTTGACGTGCTTGATCTCCACCCGTTCCTGCAGCCACTGTTGCTGCTCGGGCTCGAGGATGTGGGTGTACTCGACACCGACATGCCGGCAGTAGGAGTCGCGCAGGATCGACAGGACATCGCGCAACTTCATCTTGTTCTCGCCGTGGAACCCACCGACGTTGAAGCTGCGATCGAGATCCCAGAGCGTCAGATCGTAGGTCAGCACGTTGAGGTCGGGGTGAGCCGACCGTGCGTCCGAATCGATCATCAGAGGGTCGATGTCGGCCATCAGATGGCCACGGTTGCGGTATGCCGCAATCAGTTCCAGTACGCGGGCGTTCTTGTCGACGGCGCCCTCTGGGATGTCGCGACGCCAGCGGATCGGCTCGTACGGGATGTGGAGCGTGGTGAAGATCTGGTCGAAGAACTCGTCCGACAGCAGCAACTGATGGATGGTGCGAAGGAAGTCACCCGACTCCGCGCCCTGGATGATGCGGTGGTCATACGTGGACGTCAGCGTCATCAGTTTTCCGACGCCGAGCGCCGAGATCTGCTCGTCGGAGGCGCCCTGGAACTCGGCCGGGTACTCCATCGCGCCCGCGCCCACGATCGCACCCTGGCCCTTCATCAACCGCGGCACCGAGTGGACCGTGCCGATGGTTCCGGGGTTGGTGAGCGAAATCGTCACGCCCGCAAAATCTTCGGCGGTCAGCTTGCCCTCGCGAGCCCGCCTGACGATGTCTTCGTAAGCCGCGTGGAACTGGGCGAAGTTCATGGTCTCGCAACGTTTGATCGCCGCGACCACAAGCGTGCGGGAACCGTCTTTGCCGGGCAGGTCGATCGCCAGGCCGAGGTTGGTGTGCGCCGGGGTCACCACGTTCGGCTTGCCGTCGACCTCTTCGAAGTGGCGGTTCAAGTTCGGGAACGACTTGATCGCCTGGACGATCGCGTACCCGAGGATGTGGGTGAACGACACCTTGCCGCCACGGGTGCGGGCGAGGTGGTTGTTGATGACCACCCGGTTGTCGATCATCAGTTTGGCGGGCACCGCGCGAACGCTGGTGGCCGTCGGAATCTGCAGCGAGGCCGCCATGTTCTTGGCAACAGCGGCAGCGGCACCACGCAGGACCTTGTTGCTGGCCTCGGTCGGTGCATCGGCTGCTGCCGGCGCAGACTTCTTCGCCGGGGAGTCCTTCTTGGTGGGGGCGTCCTTGCGGGGGGCCGGCGCTGACTTCTTGGCCGCCGGTGCGGCATCCTTGCTCACCGACTCCGCGGACTTGTCGGTGGTCGACTCGGCCGAGGTGGTGGTCGACGACGAGGCGTCCCTGCTGTGCTCGGACTGGCCGGCAGCGGCCTTGCTCGCCGGAGTCGGGTCGACAGCGGGCTTGGCCGCGGATCCGTTGGCGGAGGACTTGGGGGCAGCAGAGCCGTTCGATGAGGCGCCGGCCTTCGGCTGTGACCCAGCAGTCGCCTTCGACGCCGACTTCGGCGGGGATTTCGCCTCCTCGGACCCATTACCCTCTGCGCCATAACTCTTCAGGAAGTCATGCCAACTCGGGTCCACCGAGCTCGGGTCTTCTTTGAAGCGCTGGTACATTTCCTCAACCAGCCACTCGTTCTGTCCGAAGTCTGAAATCGAACTGCTGCTCACGGCAGTATCTCGCCTCAATTCCCTTTACGTATCCATGTCGAGTCCCGCGCCAGGGGCCGTCTCCGCCGCTATCACGCCGCCCGGAACTCCGTTCGAAGTATCCAGGTCTAAAGGTTAGTCCCCGAGTGCCGCCGAAGCTATGCCGGTCGGTTGCCGCCGTGTCCGGCTGTCGGTTCGCTCGCCTCGTCCGGCGTGATACCCGCCGTCCACAGGGCGCGATACCTTCCGTCCAACGCCAGGAGCTCGTCATGTGTTCCGAGCTCCACGATCTGCCCGCCGGCGACCACGGCGATGCGGTCTGCTCGCGCCGCGGTCGCCAGTCGATGCGCGACGATCACCGAGCTCCGTGATCCGGTGAGGTGCCGGCCGGCTGCCATCACCCGTCGTTCGGTGGCCTGATCGAGCGTGGCGGTCGCCTCGTCGAGCAGCAGGAGGTCGGGGTCCACCAGTTCGGCACGGGCGAGCGCGATGAGCTGTCGCTGACCGGAGGACAGTCCTTGCCCCCGCTCACCGATCGGATGGTTCATGGCACCCGGCAGCGCCGCGATCATCGACAACGCTCCCACCGCGCGAGCCGCCGCGACGATCTGCTCGTGGTCGGCGTCTGGTCTGCCATAGGCGATGTTGTCGGCGACGGTGCCGGTGAACAGGTGGGGTTCCTGCGGGACCACGCCCAGTCGGGAGCGGTAGTACGACAACCGGAAGCCCCGGATGTCGGTGCCGTCCATCCGCACCGATCCGCTTGTCGGGTCGTAGAACCGGGCGAGGAGCTTGACGATGGTCGACTTGCCCGCGCCGGTCTCACCCACCAGGGCCAGCGAGGTGCCGGCGGGTAGATCGACGACCACTCCGCCGAGCGCATCGGTTGTCGACCCGGGATAGCGGAACCCGACCTCTCGCAGTTCGGCGTGCCCGGTGAATCCGTTCTCCGGTGTCGCCACGGCGAGTTCGGGCACACCATCGGGACAGCGCACGCTACTGCGGGTGGCGAGCAGATCGGAGATCCGGCGGAGGCCGACCAGCGCCTGTTGGTACCCGTCGAAGACCTGCGAGAGCTGCTGGACCGGACCGAACAGCATGCCGAGATACAGGACGAACGCGACGAGGGTGCCCGCACTGGTGCTGCCGCCGGCAACCTGGTGGGCGCCGAAGGCGATCACTCCCGCGGTCGCGAGGTCGGACATCAGGGTGATGAAGGGGAAGAAGATCGAGATCGCCTGCTGGGACACCATGCGGGCCCGAACGTACGCCGCAGCCCGTGCCGAGAACTGCGCCATCGCGAAGCCGTCGTGCGAGTAGGCCTGGGTGGTGCGCACGCCGCCGACGTTCTCCTGGAAGTCGGCGTTGACCTCGCTGACCAATTCCCGTGAGCGGGTGTAGGCGCGCGACGAGATCCGGCGGAACACGATCGTCGCCACGATGATCGGCGGGAACACCACCAGCATCAGCAGTCCGAGAGAGGCGTCGGTGATGATGAGGCAACCGCCACACCGACCACTGTGAGGGTGCTGACGATCGCGGTCGACAGACCCGTCTGTAGGAACGTCGACAGCGCATCGACGTCGGTGGTCATGCGCGTCATGATCCGCCCGGACAGTTCGCGCTCGTAGTAGTCCAGGCCGAGTCGCTGCAGGTGCGCGTAACTCCGCACGCGCAGTGCATAGAGGACGCGCTCGCCGGCGCGGGAGGTGATCACGGTCATCACGGCGGTAGCCGCGAATCCGATCGCAACGGCGACCAGACCTGCGCCGGCTGCGAACCACAGATGACTCGACCGGTCGGACGTGGCGCCGTCGATGCCGTAGCGGGCGATTGTCGGGAAGGCCAGACCCACCAGGGTGTCGATGGATATGCACAGCACGACCAACGCCAGCAACCAGCGAACCGGGCGCAGCAACTGACGAAGTGAGAAGTCGGGCCGATCGGTGCGGATGTTGTTGTCGTCGACGTCCGGTGACTCGTCGGCCGGGGGGAGCGCCTGCACCGCTTCGAAGAGTTTCGGGGTCGGAGCCATCGCACCGAGCGCGCCGGCCATCCCGCCACCGCCGCGAGAACCCATCGTCGCCGGTGCCGCGACCTTGCGCAGCCGTGGCTCGGGATCGGGTGCTTCGCTCGGCCAGAGCTCATCGACCGCCACCGGCTGATCGGCGGCGAGTTCCTCGTCGAGGTCGTCGTCGCGGACATCCGTGCTCATCAGTGAGCGGAAGAGGGCACAGCGAGCGTTGAGTTCGGCCTCGGTACCGACGTCGATGATGCGGCCTCCGTCGAGAACGGCGACACGATCGGCAAGGGTCAGGGTGGACCGGCGATGGGCCAGGATCAACATGGTCCGCGTGGAGGTGCGCAGATGAGTGAAGATGTCCGCCTCGGTCCGCGCGTCAACCGCAGAGGTCGCGTCGTCGAGGATCAGTACGCGGGGGTCGGCATAGAGCGCGCGGGCCAGTGCGATGCGCTGGCGTTGTCCGCCCGACAGTGTCAGTCCTCGTTCTCCGACGATGGTCCGGTATCCGTGTTCGAGTGCGGTCACGAAACCGTGTGCGCCGGCTCGTTCGGCGGCCGAGATGATGCCCGACGGCAGCGGTGGCTTTTCGTCGGTGGTGCTGTCGAATTTGCCGACGTGGGCGTTCGGGGCGATGTTGGCGGCAACGGTGTCCGAGTAGAGGAAGGCCTCGTCGAAGACCACGCCGACCGTCGACCGGAGTTCCTGTGTCTCCACCGTGGAGATGTCGAAACTGCCGTGGCTGTTCGACAATTCGATCGTGCCGGCCTGGGGCCGGTAGAAGCGGTCGGCGAGTAGGGCGAGGGTCGATTTGCCCGAGCCGGGCGGACCGACGACGGCCACGACCTCACCGGGGGCGATGTGGAGGTCGACCCCGTTCAGCACGGGTGTTCGGGCTCCCGGGTAGGTGAAGGTGACGTTGTTCAGCGCCAGTCCGAGGGCATCACCGGGAAGGGTGCCGCGCGCGGACAGAGCGGGATCGGGTGGTTCGTCGATCACCTGGTACACGCGCTCGACGGCGGCCCGCGCGAGTTGCGCCGACACCAGCAGTGAGGTGAGGAGCCGGGCGAGTCCGGTCATCGTGGTGACGTAGGTGGCGAACGCGAGGAAGGTGCCGACCGTGATCGAGCCCTGCATCGTCAGGTACCCGCCCAGGGCGATGATCGCGACCATCCCCAGCTGCGGCACGGCCGCGAGCGACGGCGCGAAACGTGCGTTGATCTTCGCCGACCGCAGGCGCATGGAGTACAGCCGACGGCCAAGGCCCACGAGCTCGTCGACAGCCCGATCCTCCTGACCGAAGCCCTTGACGACCCGGACGCCGGTCACCGTCTCCTCTACGTGCTGGGCGAGGTCGGCGGCCGATTGTTGCGCGGACCAGGTGGCGGCGAACAGGCGTTTGCGACTGTTGAAGGCGATGGCCGACACGGCCGGGATGACCAGCAGGGCAACCACTGTGAGCAAGGGTGACAGGTAGAACATCACCCCGATGGCGAGAACCACCTGCACCATCGCGCCGAGCGAGAGGGGCACCATAGCGAGGAGGCCCTGCACCAGCTGCAAATCGGTGATGCTGCGCGACACCACCTGCCCGGTGCGGATCTGATCCTGAGCCGCACCGTCGAGGCGGAGCACGCTGTTCAAGATCGACAACCGCAGCGCATTCTGCACGTTGAGCGATAGTCGTCCAGCGGTCAGGCGGCGACCGTACTGGCATCCGAATCGGACAAATGCCAGCGCCACCATGACCCCGGCGATCGCAGCGATCGAGTAACCGTGCTCGGCGGCCCCGGTGGCTTCATCGATCGCGGCCTTGGTCAGCAGGGGGATCGTGAGGTCGATCAGCAGCGCGAGGCCGGTGACAGCGAGGACGATGACAACCAGTCTGCGGTGACGCAGACATTCCCGGGTCAGCCGCCGGATCCACCCGGGTCGAACGTCTTCTGGCGGAGCCGTCAACTAGGGGACGGCCCGTCGTATGGCGCGATGATGTGGGGACGATTCGACGGCCATTCCCTGGGAGCAGGGCCGAAGACCTTGCGCGAGTTGTTGATGATGATCTTGCCGAGTGTGCGGTTGCCGACGCCTCCGATGATCGCGCCGAGGCCGGCGGGAAGGAGTTTGCCGGCCGCCAACGGCAACTTCTGGAGGGTGTACTTGCGCAGGTAGCGTTTGACCAACCGCTGATTGAGTGTGCGCATGACCGGTGCCGGTATGACGCCACCGAGCGCGCGGCCCATGGTTCCGCCGGACTTCGCGCCGAGGGAGTCACGCACCACAGCCAGCCCCGACTCACCGAGCGCCACCGTCAGCACGAGGGCTTTGCGGCGTTCGCGGTCGTCGATCGGGATGCCGTGCACATCGGCGATGGCCAGCGACAGGAGTGCCGATGCCTCGATGAAGAAGGCCGTCTCGGCACCCAGGGATGCCAGGGACATCACGGTGCCCACGCCCGGAAACGCAGCCGCGGCGCCGACCGCTCCGCCAGATCCGGTGACAGCCATCAGGAAGCGCTGTTCGAGCCGGGCGATGATCTGTGCCGGTGACTCGTAGGGGTGTTCTTGACGCAGGTGGTTGACGTACTTCGCGACGGCGGGTGCCTGCAGGTGCTGCGCCTGACCGACCAGGGCGTCCAGGATGCCCTCCGGTTTGCGTCCGGCCCCCACGATCTGTCCATCGCCGATGGACGACAGCTGCTTTTTGGCCATGGGTCAGGCTCCTTGTCCGGCGGGAACCACTTCGCCGTCGATGGGCGGCGGTGGCGGGGTGCCGTCGCCGAACGGTCGACCGCCGAGTTCTTCACGGTGATGGGCGGTGCGCCAGCCGGACAGATCCGGTCCCTTGGGCACGATCTTCGTGGGATTGATGTCCTCGTGAACGATGTAGTAGTGCTGTTTGATCTGGGTGAAGTCGACGGTGTCGCCGAATCCGGGGGTCTGGAACAGGTCGCGCGCGTACGCCCAGAGCACGGGCATCTCACTCAGTTTGGACCGATTGCACTTGAAGTGTCCGTGGTAGACGGGGTCGAATCTGACCAGGGTGGTGAACAGGCGCACGTCCGCTTCGGTGATGGTGTCGCCCACCAGGTAACGCTGCTCGCGTAGCCGGTCGGAGAGCTGGTCGAGACGTGTGAACAGACGATCGTAGGCGGTTTCGTAGGCGTCCTGACTGCCGGCGAAGCCGCACCGGTACACGCCGTTGTTGACGTCTTTGAAGACGACGTCGATGACCTCGTCGATCTCGCCGCGCAGATGTTCGGGGTAGAGGTCAGGAGCCCCGTCCCGGTGGTGGTCGACCCACTCGGTGGAGAAGTCGAGGGTCATCTGGCGGAACTCGTTGGTGACCACGGCGCCGGTGGGGATGTCGACGATGGCCGGGACGGTGATTCCCCGCGGGTAGTCCGGGTATCGCGTCAGGTAGGCGTCTTTCAGGCGCGGGATCTTCAGGACCGGGTCGAGTCCGTCGGGGTCGAGGTCGAAGGTCCAGCTGTCCGAGTCATGGGTCGGGCCACACAGGCCCATCGACAGCACCGACTCCAGACCCAGCAGTCGGCGCACGATGATCGCCCGGTTCGCCCAGGGGCATGCGCGGGCGACGATCAGCCGGTACCGGCCGGGCTCGACCTTGAATGTCTCGCCCGCGGGTCCGACGCCATCACGCGTGATGCGGTTGTCGATGTATCGGGTGTCCCGCACGAACTCTTCACCGGTGGTCACGTAGGTGCCGGGGGTGTCGTGCGCTGAGTGTGTCGACTCGGTGCTCATCGTTTCCAGGGTAGCCGTTGATCAGGGCTGGGCAGACGGACTTCGGAGCGGTATATTCCACATGGACTATTCGGGCGGGCCGAAGGCCGGGTGGGGGAGGACGATGACGCAACGCAGTGCTGCTGCCGATGTCGAATTGACCCCGTTGGCCGTTCTTGTCCTCGGGCTCGCGGCGGAACGGCCGATGCATCCGTATGAAATGGTCCAGACGTTGCTCGAACGCAACGAGGACCGTTTCGCCAAGACCCGACCCGGATCGCTCTACCACACAGTCGACCGGCTGCACGCCCAGGATCTGTTGCAGATCAACAGTGTTCAGCGTTCCGGCAACCGGCCCGAACGAACCGTCTACGCCATCACCGACGCGGGCACCAGCGCTTTGCGCCGCTCTCTCACGGCAATGCTCCGCACCCCCGCGGTCGAGTACCCGAGCTTTTACCTCGCCCTGGCCGAGGCGCACTCGCTGGGCCGGCATGAGGTCGTCGGGCTTCTCACCGAGCGGCTCGGTGCGATGCGAGGTGAACTCGAATCGGTCAACCGGTCGGTGGAAGCGGCCTCGGAAGGCGGCATCCCCGAGATGTTCCTGCTGGATGCCGGTTGCCGGCAGGCGGTGATGCAGGCTGAGATCGCCTGGACCGAGAGCCTGCGTGATCGGCTGGAGAACGGCGACCTCCTGTGGATCGAGGAGTGGTTGGCGCGCACGACCCCATCGAACAGAACAGAGGAAGACAGTGAGTAGCCCCAGCCCCACCCCGGCAATCACCACCAGACCTTGGCTCGCGCTGGGCGCGTTGTGCATCGGGTTCTTCATGATTCTCGTGGACATGACCATCGTCTCGGTTGCCCAGCCCGCCATTCAGCGGCGCTCGACACCGATGTCAATGGGGTCATCTGGGTTTCGAGCGCTTATCTGCTTACCTACGCGGTGCCCATGCTGGTCGCCGGACGTCTGGGTGACCGGTACGGACCGAAGAACGTGTATCTCGTAGGCCTCGTGGTGTTCACGGTCGCGAGTGTGTGGTGCGGGTTCGCAGGTTCGATCGAGATGCTCATCCTCGCGCGCGGTCTGCAGGGTGTCGGCGCGGCGCTGATCACGCCGCAGACGATGGCACTGATCACGAGGATCTTCCCCGAGAACAAGCGTGGCGCGGCGATGGGTGTCTGGGGCACCGTCGCGGGTGTCGCGACGCTGATCGGGCCGCTCGCGGGTGGCGGGCTCGTCGACGGTCTGGGCTGGGAGTGGATCTTCTTCGTCAACGTCCCCGTCGGCATCATCGGTCTGGCGCTGGCGTGGAAGCTGGTGCCGCAGGTGTCCACGAGCAAGCGCCACTTCGACCTGGTCGGCATGGCGCTCAGCGGCATCGGTCTGACGTGCCTGGTCTTCGGTATTCAGGACGGTGAGAAATACGACTGGGCGGCCTGGATCTGGGGACTCATCGGCTTCGGCCTGGTGTTGATGGCGTTGTTCGTCTATTGGCAGCACAAGATCTTGACCGTGCGGCGGTCGGCTGAACCGCTTGTGCCCCTGCGCCTGTTCCGCGACCGGAACTTCTCGCTGGCGAGTATCGGCATCACGACGATGGGTTTTGCGACGGCTGGGATGATGGTCCCGCTGATGTACTACTTGCAGCTGGTCGCGGGTCTGACCCCGACGGAGTCGGCGGTGGTGACCGTGCCGATGGCGGTTCTCACCGGCGTGCTCGCGCCCATAGTCGGCCGGCAGGTCGACCGGGTCCACCCTCGATACATCGTCGCCACGGCCCTCCTGCTCAACGCGGTGGCCATCGGCTGGCTCGCGATGATCGCCACGCCGACCACCCCGATCTGGCAGCTTCTGCTGCCCGTGGCGCTCATGGGCGCGGCGAGTTCGGGTATCTGGGCGCCGTTGGCTGCCACCGCGACGCGAAACCTCCCGATGACCAGTGCCGGGGCCGGTGCCGGCGTGTACAACACCACGCGTCTCATCGGCTCGGTGCTCGGTAGCGCTGCGGTGGGTGCCCTGATGCAGACCCGCCTCGCCGCAGAGGTCCCCGGGTTCGGGTCTTCGTCGATTGATCAGGCCGGACGGCTCCCGGAGTCGGTTCGGGACGGTTTCTCCGCAGCGATGGGGCAGTCGCTCCTGCTGCCGGCTGCGGCCCTGCTGATCGGTGTCGTCGCTGCTGCAGCCTTTGCCAGGCCGCGGCACATGATGGAAGCGGTGGTACCCGCGGGCGGGTCGCAACCAGGTGATGTCCCCGCCGGCACCGAGGGCGCAGCCGGCGTTCCGAAGGCGAACAGCACTGCGAAAGCCGCGGCGCAATCTGGCGCGGGGGACTGACCAGCCGTGTGTCCACCGTGGTTGACGTCGGCGCTCGTCTCGGGATGTACTGTGCGCCATGCGCAGTGACGTTCCAGGTTCGCGCCGGTTGTCGGTGGAGGACCGCCGCGCACAATTGGTGAACTGCGCTCTGACGCTTGCCGACCGCGGCGGGATGAGCGCGGTGACCGTGCGTGGTGTCGCCGAGGAAGCCAAGGTCTCCCTTGGCGTGGTGCATTACTGCTTCGACGACAAGGAACAACTTGTCGCCGCGATGATCGAGAAGGTGATCGCCGAACAACTCGAGGCGCTTCTCGCTTCGGTGCCCACCGAAAACCTCGGTACCGGCCGGGACGCGCTCCGGATCTCCATCCAGGAGGCGGTCACTGCGGTGTGGGCACGCGCGGCCGAATTCCCGAATCGTTGGCTGCTCATGATCGAGTCCATGCTGTTCTCGTTGCGGCAGCCGACGGAATCGGCGTCGGCCGGTCAGGCGCTGCTGCAGCACACGATCGCCGAGAAGTACGGACACACCTATCTTTCCGAGATCGGCGATCGCTGCGGGATGCGATGGGAAGTGTCCGAACGTGAACTGGTGCGGTCGGCGTTGCAGATGCTGTTCGGCACCGTGCAGTGGTGGCTCGTCGACCGCGACGATGCCGCAGCGCGGAGGTCGCTGGCTTTGCTCGCCGGATGGATGGCCGACTGCGCCGAGCCGCGATAGCTCAGGGCCGGCCCTGCACCTCGACCGAATGCAGTCCGGTCGCTCCGTCCGGCACCGACGGCGTCTCCGATTCGATCTGCGCTGCGCCGTCGCCGTCGATGGCCCGAACCCTCAGGCGGTGCTCGCCGGATGGGGCATCCCACTGCCACCTCCACAGTCGCCATGCGTCGATCACGTTGGGATCCAACAGTTCTGCGTCGTTCCACGGCCCGTCGTCGACCTGCACCTGTACACCCTTGATACCGCGGTGCTGTGCCCAGGCCACGCCTCCCACGGTGACCGGGCCGCTGGTGAGAGAGGAACCGCTCCTCGGCACGTCGATGCGCGAACTGGTCTTGATCGGCCCCTTCTCGGCCCAGCCGAGAGTGGTCCAGTACGCCTCCGCGCGATCGAATCTGGTGACCTCGAGCGACACGACCCACTTGGTCGCCGAGACGTATCCGTACAGGCCCGGGACGACCATCCTGACCGGGTAGCCGTGTTCGAGCGGCAACGGTTCACCGTTCATCCCCACCGCCAGCATGGCGTCGCGGCCGTCGGTCAATGCGGTCAGCGGCGTACCGGCGGTCCATCCGTCGGCACTGGTCGACAACACCATGTCGGCGTCCGCGGACGGACCGGCCGCAGCCAGGAGGTCCTTCAGGCGATAGCCGGTCCAGGTCGCGTTGCCGACGAGGTCGCCGCCGACTTCGTTGGACACACAGGTCAATGTGATGACGGCGTCGAAGGCGCTGTTGTCTTGTTGTAACCGCTCGAGATCGAGCCTGATCTCTCGATCGACCATCCCGTGGATGCGCAGCGACCAGCTTGTGCTCTTGACCTGTGGCACCACGAGCGCGGTGTCGATGCGATAAAAGTCGTCGTTGGGGGTGATGAACGAGCTGACCTGAGCAATGGACGGCGCTTGTGTGGTGACCGGATTGCTCGCATCGGGTACGGCGAAGGCGGCACGATCGGCTCCCACCCCGCCACTGACCCGTCGGACGGTCACACCGCCGAGTCCGGCCAGGACCGCCCCGCTGCCGACTGCACCGGCTCGGACCAGGAACCGGCGTCGGTCGGTGGCAGTGGCAGACCCGTCGCCGTGCGCATCGTTGTGGTCTGCGGGTTCGCCGACCCGCGGGGGCAGTGCCCGTATCAGCCAGTGCAGTACGAGCATGGCGACCACCACCCCGGCGATCGTGGGTAGTGCCCACCCGAGCGACGCGTTCGGCCGCGCCACCGCCGCTGCGGCCCCGAGTGCTCCGACCAGGGCCACCATGACGAGCCCGGCCGGGGGACGCCGGTATTCGGCCACTCCTGCGCAAGCGGCGAGCACCGCCATGATTGCCGCGATGGTCACCAGCAGCACTGTCTTGTCGGCGGTGCCGAACGCATCGATGGCCGATTCCCTCAGACCCTCGGGCATACGGTCGATCACCTCGGACCCCACGGCCTGTAGAGGCGACGAACTCCGATCCACGGCAGGTGCCAGCAGGTAGCCGACGCCGAGTCCCAGCGCCACACTGGATGTTCCGGCGGCGGCAGCGAACACCATGTGGCTGCGGGGGGAGGGGTTCATCTGCCCAGTATCCCTGCGCCGAATGGATGACAGGATTTTCCTTCACCCTGACCTACGATGTGACCTGCATTGGTGCCCAACGGGAGGAGCGCACTTTGCAACCAGGAACGGTGCCCCCATCGCAACCCTCGGATGTGTTGCAACGTTCGCCTTCGGCCTCGCTTGTCGGTGGCGCACCGTGGACACCCACGAGAGCAGACCGGGTTCGCGACTTCTTGGCGGCTGTGGCGCTGTTGGCCTCGCTGGGTCTGGACTGGGACGCCGACACCCTCGCGTTGTTCCGCGTCGACGTCGCGATCGTCACGGGCCTCTCGCTGCTGTCGCTGTTGTTGCCGGCCGCGAGTCGGCGGGGAATGTTCGGGCAGACGTGGACGCCGGCGAAGCTACGTGCGCTCAAACTGATCTGCGTGGCCCCCTATCTCGCAGTGGTCATGGTCTGCCTTGGCTGGGATATCTCATGCCGCTGGACCGAATGGGATTACGGCGGTACGGGTTTCGGTCCGGCGGTATGGATCGGGCTGGCGGGAGCGGTTCTCGCGGGGCAGCCGCGTGAGGCCGATCTCTTCGATGTCTCGGGCCACGGCGGCTTCGGCGTCGCAGGTCGGCAGTCGCGGGCTCTTCTTCTTGTCGCCGGCGGGCTGTTCGCGGTGATGACGGTGTCCGCTGTGGTGATCGATGTGCTGCGTTTCGTGGAGAACCTAGATGCCGTCGCAGGCCTGCGCGTGAGCGTCCTCGATCCGCTGGTCTCCGCGGCCGCAGCCGTGGCCTGGCTGATCGTGGTCGGCCGCCTGATCCTGTCGGCGGCCACCGGTAAAACTGGTTCGTCTCTGTCGCTTTCGCTTCTGGGATGGGCTGCTGCAGGGTGGGCGCTGATGGTGTCGTTGCCGGGAGTGCCATACGAATCGGTTGATTCGGTGACCACGGGCTACCTCGGTATCGCCGTCCTCGGTGGGATCGGGGCTGCCGCGTTGTCGCCTGCGCTACCGCGCCGGATCGCGATGACGCAGCACGAGTACTACAGTGCGCCGCTGGGTGTGGTGATGGCGGTGTCGTTGCTCTGGGTGGCGTTGTCGGTCGCCGGGCTCACCCTGTACTCGGCAACGTCCGCCGTGCTCGCAGCGCTGGTGTTCTTCACGCTCGCCCTGGCCGGGGCCACACTCGTGCGCGACAGGATGTCGAGTGGCCCGGGGGACCAGCAGAAAGCGTTGTTCGGCTTTGCGATCGGACTCGTCATCACTGCGATAGCGGTCCTGGTGGTGATGAGTGTCCGGGTGAACTGGAACCTGCCGGCGCCCTTGGCGCTCTGGCTTGTCGGGTTCGTGGTGCCGGCGTTCATCGTGTGGCGTGAGGCATTGGCGCCGTCCCTGGCCCGAAGTGGTGTGATCCGATGACCTACTCGTCGAATCCCGGCCCCGTTGCGCCGCAACCCGGACCTCCCGGCCCATCACGTAACCCCGGCCTTCTCAAGGCCATTGCGATCGTGGCTGCGATAGTTCTGGCGGCGACGGGCGGATTCGCGGTGAACCGGCTGCTCGTCACCCAGGTCAACGGGGCGTCGAGCGCCACGAACTCGGTGAAGGACTTCCTGGGCGCTCTCGAGGATGAGGACTGGACGAGGCTCGGGCTACTGTTGCCGCCGGATGAGACCGACCAGCTGGCCGGACTCATCGGTGACATCGGAGACCTGCAGAGCAAGCTGGGATCCGCCGGGCAGTCACCCATCGATCAATTCGAAGGCATCTCGGTGGAGATATCGGATCTGCGTCTGACGTCCGAGGCGGTGGAAGCCGATCTGACGAAGGTCTCGATCGAACGCGCCACCATCATCCTGAAAATCGACGCCAGAACAATCGAGTCGCTGGCCGACCTCGTCCCCGACGTTGATCCGGCGGCGGTCGGTGCCGTCGAGATCGAGGTCTCGATCAACGGACCCGAGGTCACCTACAAGACCACCACAGCCGACGACGTCGACACCGGCACCGAGACGGCGGTGGTCGGTGACCGCGAGCAGGCGCCTTTCCTGATGTCGGTGCGGCGCGACGGTGGCTGGTTCGTCAGTCCCACATTCACTGCGGCCCAGTACACCGCGGAGGAATTGGGCTGGCAGACAGCTGATCCCGGCCCGCCCGAAGCCGGTTATGACTCTCCGGAACAGGCGCTGACCGGATTCGTCGAGGGACTGGTCGAGACCCTCCAGACCGCTGACGTCACTCATGTCGCGGACGCGATGGGCGGGGTCGAGTCGCGACTGCTCAAGACATACGCCCCCGGCATCAATGCTGAGCTGGATGCGGACTCCGACTTCGACTTCGACTTCGGAATAGAGTCGCCGGTGACGATCGACGATCTTGATGTCGAGGTCACCAGGGGGGACAACGACCAGGCGCGCGTCCGGATCGACAAGTTCGAGGCCACACTGCGTTCCGAGGGCACCGGGGCAACAGTTGTCTTCGACGGTGACTGCATACGCACGGTCGGGGAGAGCGACCAGGGATGCATCTCCGATGGCGGCCCTTCTGCCGAGCGTCTGTACGGTGCCTTCGGTCATGTGGTCGCGGTGCCGGCCGACGGCGGTTGGAAGATCAGTCCGGTGGCAACCTACTTCGACTGGGTCGCCATCGCCCAGCGGGCCATCTCACGGGTCGACGCCGACCTCCTGAAAGCCGTTGTCGGATTGGACTTCTCGGGGCTGGCCGCCCGAGATCCCGCGGCCACGATCGGATCGGGAGACGAGGTCACCGTCGATGTCGAAGCCGTGAGCCCGGAAATCTATGCCGGGGTGTCGGTGGTCGACCCGCAGCCGTCGCCGGAGCTGATCGACTACTCGTGCAGCGCCGAGACCCAACCGGGATTGTGCGAGATCATCGTGGTCGACGGAAGTGGTCGCCGACAGGACCGCGATTCGCGCTACGACATCGACACGGGATACCAGTTCGGCTACGAGATCGCCGACGACACACGGCTGATCGTGCTCGCGGTGGCCGGACCGGTGGTGATCGAGAGCGAGCGATACTGAAAGCCGGTGTGTCCGCCTCGACAAGCGATGCGTGACCCACCGCTGAAGATCCAACGCTCTGTCGGACACCACTCGTAGGATCGGACCAGTCGTCACTGTGTTCGATCCGGGCCACGAGGGGAGGTCACCCATGAGTGCAGCTCTGCCGTTGTCGCTGCCTGCGCAGGAGGTGACCTTCATCCACACCGCGGACTGGCAGCTCGGCATGACCAGGCACTTCCTCAAGGGCGATGCCCAGGCGCGGTACACAGCAGCGCGTCAGGAGACCATCGGACGCATCGGTCAGCTGGCCGCCACGCACAACGCCGAGTTCGTCCTGGTGTGCGGTGACGTGTTCGAGGACCGGCAGGTGTCCTCGCGCGTCATCCGTCGAAGTCTCGACCACATGCAGCAGATCGGGTGCCCGGTGTACCTCCTCCCGGGCAATCACGACCCACTCGACGCCGCGAGCATCTACAACTCGCGCGTGTTCACCGACCACAAACCCGACCACGTCCACGTTCTCGGAACGGTCGGTGCGTTTCAGGTGCGCCCCGGCGTGCAGTTGATCGCCGCGCCGTGGACCAGCAAGATGCCGCTGGCCGACACCATCGCACAGCAGGTCTCCATGCTCGGGCCGAGCGAGGACATCCGCATCGTTGCCGGTCATGGACGGGTCGACACGCTCGCGCCCGACTCCGACGACCCGACCCTCATCCAGGTCGCCGAACTCGAACGCGCCATCGCGGACGGGTTGATCGACTATGTGGCGCTGGGAGACCGGCATTCGGTCACCGATATCGGTGACACCGGACGGATCTGGTATTCCGGGGCGCAAGAAGTCACCAACTACGATCACCGCGAGGAGGATCCGGGCCGAGCGCTGGTGGTCACCCTCACCCGCGGCCAGTACATGCCGGGTGTCACCCCTGCGCGCGATGAGAACACCGTGCATGTCACCGCCGAACCCGTGGGGCAGTGGGCTTTTCGTACCGTCGAGCACGACATCAACAGCGCCGACGACATCTCCGGGTTGCGGCGGCGCCTCGACGCCTTCGACCACAAGGCGAACACCGTGGTGCAATTGGCGCTGCGTGGGTCCGTGAGCATCACCGAACGGTCAGAACTCGATGCGATGCTCGAGGAGTTCTCGGATCGATTTGCCGCACTGACGTTCTGGGATCTGCGTCACGACCTGGTGATCAGACCCGACGACGAGGACTTCGCCGAGATGGCACTGACGGGGTTCATCGGCGACGCCGTCACCGAACTGTCGGAGCTGGCACGCGCCACCGACTCGCAGGCAGCCGTGGCGCAGGAGGCCCTCGCCCTGCTCTTCCGGCTGGCCGGTGGTAGCCGGTGAAGCTGCATCGACTGAGGCTGAGCCACTTTCGCGGGATCACCGAGCGGGAGATCATCTTTCCCGAGGTCGGGGTCACCGTGGTGGAAGGTGCCAACGAGGCCGGCAAGACATCGATGATCGAGGCTCTCGATCTGCTGCTGGAGGTGCGCTCGGACAGCAAGAGCGCCAAGGTACGTGCCGTCGCCCCATCCGGTCTCGATGTCGGGTCGGTGGTGGAGGCCGACATCAGCTGCGGCCCCTACCGATTCACCTACACCAAGCAGTACAACAGGGGTGCCCGCACGGAACTGGTCATCGATGAGCCGGTGAGAGAGCAGCTCAGTGGCCGCGCGGCCCACGAGCGTGTGTGCGCCATCCTCGATGAGCGTGTCGACGCGGGCCTGTTCAAGGCGTTGCGCCTGCTCCAGGCGGGAGACCCGGTGGTCGGCGAACTGTCGTCGAGCGCAGCGTTGTCTCGTGCATTGGACACCGCAGCGGGCACGACGTCGTCGGGAACCGACCCCGGGTCGGATGACTCGGCGTTGCTCGACGCTGTACGTACGGAGTACGAACGCTATTTCACTGCGGCACAAGGTCGTCCTGCCCGGGAACTGGCCGCGGCCACAGCCGACATGGAACGCGCCCAGGCTCGTCACACCGAGCTGGCCGCTGCGATGGACCAGGTGACTGCGGACGCGGCGCGCCTGGAGACGCTCACCACCACGCGCCGGGAGCTGGCGAACTCGCTGGAGATGGCAAAGGTGGAACTGGCCTCGCTCACCGAGCAGCGAGAGCAGGCTGTGGGGCTGCAACGGCGGCATGACGAGGCCCGAACCGAAATGCGCTCTCTCCAGAACGAATTGCAGTCTCTCGACCGCGAGAAGGCCCAGCGCGCCGCAGCCTGCAAGCGGGTCAACGACTGTGAGCACACCATCGACGTGACCGTCCGGGCGGTCGAACACGTCAGAGGTGTCGCGGACACACGACGGGTCGAGCTGACGCGCCTCGACCGCGACATGGAGGATGCGCGGCTGGCAGAGGTCCGGGCGGCCGAGGAGGTCGCCGCCGCCAGGGCTACGGCGAAGAACGGTGCGCTGCGCTCGCGCCGCGACGAGATCACCGCACTGCTGGAGCGCGTCGGATCGCTGCGCGAACAGCTGACGGCCGCCCGGCGCCAGGTCGCCGCTGTCACCAGTGACCACGACGACCTCGACATCGCCGAAGACCTCGCCCAGCGAGTCACCATCGCGCGCGCCGAATCACGTTCTGCTGCAGCAATTGTCACGGTCACGAAACTCGGAGACCACGCCATCACCGTCGACGGTGTCGACACGGCATCCACCGAGTTCGCCCTCACCGAGGGCACGGTGGTGGAGGTGGACGGTGTGGTGCAGGTGGCCGTGGCGCCCGGGGCCGAGTCGGCAACCCTGGCCGGCCGACTGGCCGGTGCGGAGCGGGCCCTTGCGGGTTTCCTTGACGAACGCGGTGTCGCGGACGTCGCGGAATTGCGGGCCCAGGTGCGCCGTCGCGAACGGGCGTCAGACGCGGTCGACAGCGCTCGGTCACAGCTGGCCGCGGTTCTGGGCGACCGTGACGAGGACACACTGCGTGCCGAATTGGCCGAGCTGACATCTCGGATCGACGCCCAGCCGACGACCACAGCCACCGTCGGCGTCGAGGAGGCCGAACGGCGTGCAGGTGCCGCCTCGGTTCGGCTCGCCGGGGTCACCCAGCACCGAGCAGAGGTGCAGAGCGAGCTGCGCAGTCTGGACAACGAGCACCGGATCCTGGACGAGCGTCTCGTCCAGCTGCGCGCCGATCGTGATGATCTCCGAGACCAGCACCATCAATTGTGTGACGGTCGTACCGATGAGGCGCTGGACGAGCGGCGCGTGGCGATCCTCGAGCACATCGCACAAGCGGAGAAAGCGATGGCACGTGCCGCCCACGACATCGACGAGGCAGACCCGGAGACACTGGAACTGCACTACGCCAACGTCTCGGCACTGGTGGAGCATGCAGAGCCGCGCCTGGCCGGTCTCGGGACCGAGATCGCCGAATTGCGTACGCGCATCGAGATCCGTCGCGACGATGGCCAGCTGGACCAGTTACATGTCGCAGCAACCGAATTGGAAGGCGCGCAGGGCGTCCTGGAGCGCGTCAGGGTCCGTGCGCAGGCGGCAGAACTGCTGCTCCACACGCTGCAGCGTCACCGCGACAACACCCGGCGCCGCTATGTCCAGCCGTTCACCGACCAGGTGCTCCGGCTGGGCAAGGTTGTGTTCGGGTCGAGCCTGGGCGTCGGGATCGATGAGGAGTTGCGCATCACCACCCGGACGCTCGACGGGGTCACCGTCGACCACGATGCCCTCTCCGGCGGCGCGAAAGAACAGCTGGGCATCATCAGCCGGCTGGCGTGCGCCATGCTCGTCGACCCCGCAGACGGCGTTCCGGTCATCATCGATGACGCCCTGGGTTACACCGACCCCGAGCGCCTGGCCAGCATGGGAGCAGTCCTGGGACACGCCGGACGGAACACCCAGGTCATCGTGCTCACGTGCACACCGCAGCGCTATCAGGGTGTGGGCGGGGCGCACCTCGTGGCCGTGTGAACGCGCCCGGCCCATCCGTTTTGGGATGCCCACACCCGATGCGCTAGGCTGACTCTCGCCCAATGAGCCCCCGTAGCTCAGGGGATAGAGCGTCCGCCTCCGGAGCGGAAGGCCGCAGGTTCGAATCCTGCCGGGGGCACAGATTCAGGCGACATCTCCGGCTCAGATCGCTGCTCTGGTACCGGGTGTCACACGATCGGTCACGTTCTGGACCGCCTCGAGAAACACCGGAACCCACCCTGTTGCCCCCAACACGATGGCCGCGTGCCCACCGCGTGCGGTGAAGACCTGGGCGCCGGGTATCGAGTCGGCCAACTTGCGCTGGCGGCGTGCGGGGATGATGTGGTCTTTTCCGGTCACCACCACAGCAGTCGGAACGTCGACCCCGCCGATCCAGGCCGCAGAGTCGAAACGACCGAGCTCACCGAGCGCCTCGGGTAGGGACCAGGCGCTGGTACTGCGGAACTCGACCTTGCTCCACGCGGTCGGGTTCGCCACTTCCACCGACGGCAGCTCGGGGAGGGTCTGTGCCAGCCGGTCGACATGCGACAGCGCGAAGCTGGCCAACGGATGCATCGCCGCGGTCATCAGTGGGAAGAACAGGCGCTCACCCTTCTTTCCACGGAAGTTCCTCGCGGTGGAGCAGAGCACCAGGCCCGATACACGCCTCCGGTGCCGCTGCCACGTCAACTGGGCCACTGCGCCGCCCATGGAGTAGCCGGCCACGACTGCTTGTTCGATGCCCAGGGCGTCCATCACGGCCACCACATCGTCTGCACAGTCGACGAACCGGAAACGCGACGACCGGATACCCCGCCCATGCCATCGCTGATCGAACGTGACAACCCGGTAGTGCTGCGACAGCTCGCTGAAGGTGGCCACCCAGCTCAGATACGAGGTGCATCCCAGCGCGTGCAGCAACACGATCGTGGGGGCGGTGGGTGAGGGGCCGGGCACGTCGACGACGAATGTCCGGCCACGACCGGGAAGCTCGACGATCCGGCCCTCGGGCACGGCGTCGACTGCAGGTGCGGACGGCATGATCTGCTTCAGTCCTGCCCCCACCCCGCTGCGTAGGGCGTCGGCACTGGTACTCGCGACCCGGTTCAGGGCCTTGCCGGCCAGCTGCACTGTCATATGGTCGTCCTCTCGCTCGAACTGCTCAGTCGGGCATGTTCGCCAGTTCATCGAGAGCCGGACGCATACGTGCCACGAGCGGACCGAGATCGTCCACCAGGTCTGGGCAGCTCAGGATCGAGACGTTGAGCCGACCGGCGTAGGACCACGCGGTCACGTTGAGGCCGATACCTTCGATGAGTGGTCCGACGCTGAAGAGATCACTCAGCTTCGAACCGGCGATTGTCACGTCCTGCGCCGGACCCTTGACGTTGGACACGATGACGTTGAACGGCGGCGAGTGTCTGGCCGCCATGTTGTATTTCGAATAGAGCTTGAGGGCCGCACTGAAGGGTGCCGGTGGGGTGAACTGCACCCAGTCGGTGAGCATGTGAGGACCCAGGTGCTGTTGCACCTTCTTCGAGGCGGCGGTTGTCCGCGAGATCTCGAGCAACCGTTCACGTGGGTCGTCCACATCGGTCGCGAGGGTTGTGAACAGATTCGACACCCGGTTGCCACCGAGACGAGCGGGGCCCTCGGGGTCGTCGGTCGACACCGGCACCCCGGCCAGAAGTGATCCGGACAGGTTTTCGCCGCGCGACCGGGTCCAGTCGCGCAGCGCTCCGGCGACGATCGCCAGCACCACATCATTTACGGTGACGCCGTTGGCTTTTCGCACCTGCTTGATGTCGTCGAGGGGGAGCGTGCACGTGGCGAAGATGCGCGAGGCGCCGAGGGCGCCGTTGAACGATGCCCGGGGCGCGTCGAGGACCGGTCGGGGTACCGACACCGATTCACCCCGACGATGCCGCACCACCGCATTGACTCCGGACGCTGTACGCGACAGGAGGCCGTGCACCGTGCCCATCTGGCGGATGGCATCGGACAGGGCAAGCCGGGTCTGCTCGGCCTTGGTGGGCGTCGGTTCGAGGTCCCAGCTGTCAGACCTCGAATCCTCATGTGGCGCAGGGTTCTGTTCGGGATCATCACTCTGGTCGGTGATGTTGCCCAGCAATGCGTTGGCCGCCACGCCGTCCGCGAGCGCGTGGTGCATCTTGCCTATCACCGCTATTCGCCCGTCGGCCATGCCCTGGCACACATGCATCTCCCACAACGGGATCGACCTGTCGAGCGGGGTTCCCGCGATCTCGCCGGTGACCGCCTCGAGCTCCGCCATACCCCCGGGGTCCGGCAGGTCGTGCAGAAAGAGGTGCTGCGCGGGCTCGATCGGCTGGTCACTGATCCACAGCGGGTGATTGAGCGAGAGTGGGACAGGCAGAGCCCGCCGCTGCAGCGGGGGAAGCTGGCCGAGCCTGGCCAGCATCTGCTCCTGGAAACGCTCGAACGTGAAACCCTCTCGCGGCTCGATGATGGCTATCTTCAGCGTGTGCATGTGCATGGTTGGCGTTTCCATGTACAGATAGCCGGCATCAACCCCTTCCATTCGCTCCATTCCGGAAGTATGGAGGGGTCCGGGGCGCGTCACCGGCGACTTACCCAAACTGTTCCGCGTTTGTCATCACGCGGGTCCGGTGAGTTCGCGTTTGACCACCTTGCCGGTGGCGTTGCGGGGGAGGGCGTCGAGGAACTCGACGTCGCGGGGCACCTTGAAGCCGGCCAATTGGGACTTGACGTGTGCCTTGAGATCGTCGCAGGAGGCATCTTCGCCGGGCTTGAGCACAACGTAGGCCGCCAGCCGTTGTCCGTACTTGTCGTCGTCCACTCCGAGCACTGCAGCTTCGAGGACCGAGGGGTGGGCGTTGAGCGTCTCCTCGACCTCCAGGGGATAGACGTTCTCGCCACCCGAGACGATCATGTCGTCGTCGCGGCCGACCACGAACAACCGGCCGTTCTCGTCCAGACGGCCCACGTCGCCCGACAACATGAAGTCGCCGTGGAAGTCCTTGGAGTCACCCGACGTGTACCCCTCGAAGTGAGAGTTGCTGAACACGGCGATCTTTCCCACTTCGCCGACAGGCAGCTCGTCGAGGTTGTCGTCGAGGATCCGCACCTCGGTACCCGCCGCGGGCCGGCCGGCAGTGTCTGTCGCAGCGCGCAGGTCCGCAGGTGTCGCCGTACTGATCAGGCCCGCCTCGGTGGCGTTGTAGCTGTTATAGACCACATCGCCGAACCGGTCCATGAACCCGGTGACGGCGTCGGCCCTCATCCGCGATCCGCTGACCGTGGCGAAACGCAGTGAGCTCAGCTGGTAGTGGTCGAGGACGTCGGACGGCAGGTCCATGATGCGTTCGAGCATCACCGGCACGAGCGCAAGACCGGTGGCCCGGTGCTCGGCAACCAACTTCAGCGTCGCCTCCGGGTCGAACTTGCGGCGCATCACCACGGTGCAGGTCATCGTCCCGGCCACGGCGAGCTGCCCGAAGCCCCAGGCGTGGAACATGGGCGCCGCGACGACGATCTTCTCTTCCGCCTTCCAGGGGATGCGGTCGAACATGGCCGCGAGCGCTCCGGCGCCCCCGCCACCGGAGCGGCGTGCGCCTTTAGGGGTCCCGGTGGTGCCGGAGGTCAGCAGGACGATACGTCCCGGGGAATCGGGACGTCCCGGACGTTTGGCGCCACGATGTTTGTTGATGAGCCCTTCGACGGTGGGAGCGTCGGTGCTGCTGTCGGTCCACGCGACCACTTCGGCGAGATCCTCGACGTGCGAACGGGCGTGGGCCACGAGTTCGGCGAACTCGTCGTCGTAGATGAGGACGCCGGTGTGCTCGCGAAGGAGTACCTCCGTGAGCTGAGGGCCCGAGAACCCGGTGTTCAGCAGGAGCGAGTCGGCGCCGAGTTTTGTTGATGCCAAGAGGCTTTCGACGAGGCCACGGTGGTTGCGGCAGAGGATGCCGACGGTCTGGTCAGGCTGTCGCCGCAGGTCGCGCAACGCCGTGGCGAGAGCGTCGCTACGGGTGTCGAGCTGCGCCCACGTCAGGCTGCCCAGTTCGTCGACGAGGGCAGTGGCGTTCGGCCGCCGTACTGCTGCCAACCCGAGGCCGGTCATCGGTGTGGTGCCCTGACGCCAGATCACGAGTCCCATCCGCAGGTACTTGTCCGGGCGCAGCGGGGCGAGCATGCCGCTGCGGACGAGTACCCCGATGGTCCACAGCATCCGGCGAATTCGGCCAATCAACTCGGTCACGACGTGGCTCCTGATCCTGTGGTCATCCGAGCACCGGGAAGCGGCGTGCCCGGGCCATCTCATCCAACGTGGACTGCATACGGTCGCGGACCACACGATCGACTTCAGCGATGTCGGGGTCGGGTCCGAACTCCGCGACGATGTCGATCGGTTCGAGCACCCGTGTCTCGATCTTGGTAGGCATCGGCAGGTTCGGAGGGAACTGCAGCGACAACCCGAAGGGAAATCCGAAGGACAGCGGAGCGAGCTTGGTCCGCATGAGTTTGTCGAGACGCAACAGCTTGGCGAGATCCTCACCGCGGCTGAGGAAGATCTGGGCCTCGTGCCCTCCGATGCTCACCACCGGGACGATGGGCACCCCGGCTTCGAGAGCGGTCCGCACGTACCCCGTACGGCCGTTGAAGTCGATGCGATTGGCTGAGGTCGACGGCCGGAACACGTCGTAGTCGCCACCGGGGAAGACGATGGTGACACCGCCGCTGCGGAGGAGCTGGTCGGCGTTGCGGCGATTGGCCGGAACGAAACCCGCGCGAGCGAACAGTTGTTTTCCCTGGCCGATGAACAGCATGTCGTGCGCCAGCACGTACAGGGGGCGCTCACTGCCGAAGTGATCGAAGAACTCCACCGCGATCACCGGCACGTCCATCGCGAGTAGGCCTCCGGAGTGATTGGACACCAGCAGCGCTCCACCATCGGGCACGTTCGCCATGCCCTTCACCTCGGACCGGAACCAGCCTTTGACCGCCAATCGCAGCATCGGTATCAACCGGGTCACCCAGGCCCCGTCACGCAATTCCCACAGTTCTTCGTCCGACTCTGCGCCTGGGGGCTCGTTGCCGGACTTGCCGGCCGTCTTGTCGGTGCTCATGCGGTCTTTTTCAACGTCGGGGCGCTCACCGATGGACCGAGGAGGGTATGACGAACACACCGCGCCCAGTCGAAAGGTTGTGGCGCAAGCGGGTTCTGGGCCAGTCGATCGGCGAGCACGCTCAGGGCCAGTGGATTGGAGACCAGCCCGATGTGGCTGCTGAGAACGGCGATGTTCTCGCAGTTGTCGTCCTCGTCGAGTGCACAACTGCGCCAGTTGAGTATCCCGTCGGTCTTGGAATAGATCGCCGTACACCGGACGGGCAGCGGTCCTCGGAGAGTGTCGACGATCTCCCGCGCGTTGTCGACCAGGCCGTACTTGCGCGCGGCGTGCTCGAACATCGTCGTCGTCCTGGTCACCTCACCCTCAGGCCGCCACGGGGACCCCAGGCAGATGACCTGCCGTACCGCGTCGGGACGTTCGTGGCCCAGCCACCGGGCCAGCAGGCCGCCGAAACTCCAGCCGACAACACTGACGGGCACGCCATAACGTTGGTGAAGTCGGTCCAGTCGGTCGGGTAGCCCCTCGACGATGTGGTCGGTCAATCCGAAGTTACGGCCGAGGTGCCATCCGTGGGCTCGGTAACCGAGACCGCGCAGATGGGAGCGCATCCTGTTGGTGAGGCCATCGGTTGCGTAGAAACCGGGGATCACCAGCACCGGACGTCCCTCGCCCACACCATGGCTCGGGAGGATGGCGTCCACCACCGCCGATGTGGGGTACTCGACCATCACGCGAGCCAGTTCGAGCGCGGTCAGCGCGAGGGGCGGTTTGGGAAACCGCTCTGATGACAGGGCGGAGCCATCGTCACGTCGTTCTTCGAAGTCGTACATGCACCATCCCCGAGCCGTGTGTGGATGGTCCCATACTAGAACGTGTTCTCATTATTCGTTGCCATATCGCCGGGCAGTGGTCGGACTACGCAGGTGGGGGCGCTTTCTTACCTCCGGCGTAATCGTTTTCGACCACCGATGCGGCGACCCTGAAGGCATGGATATCAATCGACAAGACGCAATCACAACCACTTTGCCCGGGGCGCCGCGCTGGCTACGGGCGGTCCTGATCATGGATCGGGCAGGCTCGTCCTGGTACATCGGACTCGGGTTCCTGTTCGCCCCGCTGTTGGTGGTGCTCGATCCGTGGCCACCACTGGTCACCGCGGCCTGGATTGCCATCGGGGTGTTCGGCCTGTGGCTGGGCATCCTCGGCATCTTCATGGCGACCGGCCTGGCGCTGATCCTCAAGTCCGGCCACACCGTTCCCGAGGAGTACTGGCGATCGGTCTTCGAGGACTTGCCGCCCGCGCGGTGACCGGCGACTAGTTCATCGGAAGAGGTTGCGCCCCACGGGGTTCGAGCATCTTCGCCATCGTGTCCGACTCCGATTGCTGGACATTGACCATCTGCTGGGCGAGCTGCCGGACGAAGTCTTCCTGGACGTGATCGCGCTCGGTGGCAAACTCCATCATCTCGGACCCGCCCTGATGATGGCGCAACATCAACTGCAGGAAGTAGGTGTCCAATTCGGCGCCCTGCAGCGTGCGCAGCTTTGTCATCTCCTCGGTGGTGGCCATGCCCGGCATCGGGGGTGAACCGGGCGCCCTCGGCCCCATCGACATGCTCGACTCGGTGCTGCCCCCGTGACCGTGCCCGTCACTGTGACCCTGCATCCAGGCCATCGCCTCGTCGGGATTGTCGAGCGGATAGTCCCAGCGGGTCAGCCACGACTGCATCTGGCCGATCTGGTTGGTCTGCGAGGTGAGGATGTCGTAGGCAAGCGACTGCACCTGGGGGTCGCTTCCGCCGTACAACTCGATGGTCGCCATCTCCACAGCCTGCTGGTGGTGACGGATCATGTCCTGCGCGAAGCCCACCGCAGCCGAGTCTTCGGCGGGCCTGTTGTTGTCGTCGCCTTCGAAGCTGATGCGAAGCAAAAGACCGACGACCACACCGAGCAGCAGCATTGCGACCGCGCCGAGCACCAGCATCGCCGGCAACTGCCGGCGTTGTGCGCCAGAAGCGGGGGTCCGCTCGGCCTCAGCCGGTCCGCTCCCGATATCCGAGCCGGGCTCGGCCTGTTGGGGCGTGTTCGAGTCGGTACTGGACTCCGAGTCGTCCATCAGCCCGCAGGTGTGGCCGGGACGGGCTGCGCCGGGGCGGGAGCAGTGGTCATCGGCTGTTCCGGTGCGACCAGCCCCTCCTCGGTGGCGGGGGTGGTGCCGGTGCCGTCCATGGGGATGGCGTCAGCGGGGATCGGGCCGACGTCCGCCGGCGGCGGGCTGTTCGGGTCGAACGCACCGGGCGTCGCCGCGCAGGAGGCCCCGATCTCGGGATACGCGGTGGCGTCGGGCTGGCCGGGGTACACGCCGCTGTTCGAGTTCTGCCGCAGTGCCTCGATGAACTGGTCGACGCGTTCGTCGCCTGCGGAGTCGAGCTTGAGCTGATGGCCCCACGACTGCAGCGAGATCGGCGTGTCCAGGCCCGGGTAGGGCGACATCAGCATGTACGGCTCGCCCTCGACCTTGTCCTGCAGGATGTCGAGGTCGCCGGGCGCGATGGTGTCCGGGTTGTAGGCGATCCAGACCGCACCGTGTTCGAGCGCGTGGACGGCGTTCTCGGTCCGCAACTGGTTCGGGTAGACGATGCCGGTACACGCGGCCCAGACCGCGTCGTGAGGTCCGCCGAACGGAGGTGACTGGTCGTAGGCCACGCGCTGCGTCGGCTGCACGTGCTGACCGGCCGGGTAATAGATCTTGGTGACGCCGTCGATCTTGTCCGAAGGGTCGGGATTGGACGCCGACGGTGTGAACTTCGCGACTTCGCGCTGATCGAGATACTTGGGTACCAGGTACGCGGCGAGTCCGCCGACGAGCGCGATGATCACCACCACCGCGCCGATGGTCATCCACGGGATCTGCCGTCCGACGCCCCCCGCCTTCACCACGGGGACCTGCCCGGCCTTCTTCTTGCCGGACTTACCTGCGGTGGACGGTTTCTTGGGAATCTTGTTGCCCTTTTTATCGGCGTCGGCCATGGATCTCTTTCGGTGCAAAAACTGGGGTGAGCGAACGAGTGCGTGCCGGCATGTGAACCGGCGACCGACAGTGTACTTGTGCGCGTCGACGGCAATCGCTGTGCAGGGAGACGGCGATTGTCAATGATGAGGTGCGGGCCAATAGGATGGTGCATCGTGACCCCCGCCGACCTCGCGGTGCTGCTGCATGCCGCCACCTCAACCGTCCTCACCGACCACGGACTCGACCCGTCCGCGCTGCCGGAGAGTGTTGTCGTGGAACGGCCGCGCAATCCCGAGCACGGCGACTACGCCACCAACATCGCGCTGCAACTCGGTAAGAAGGTCGGCGTCAACCCGCGTGAGCTGGCCGGATGGCTTGCTGCCGAGCTCTCCAGCCGTCAGGGCATCGCCACCGCCGAGATCGCCGGACCCGGGTTCGTGAACATCCGACTCGCCGCCGACGCGCAGAACGTGGTGGTCGCCGGAGTGATCGAAAGTGGTGCGGCCTACGGGACCGGAAAGACTCTCGACGGGCTCCGGGTGAACCTCGAGTTCGTCTCGGCCAACCCGACCGGTCCGATCCACCTCGGTGGCACGCGGTGGGCTGCCGTGGGCGACGCGCTGGGCCGGGTCCTCTCGGCCGAAGGTGCCGCGGTCACCCGCGAGTACTACTTCAACGACCACGGCGCACAGATCGACCGGTTCGCGCGGTCGCTGGTTGCCGCCGCACTCGGTGAACCCACTCCCGAGGACGGGTATGCCGGCGCCTACATCGGTGAGATCGCGGCACAGGTGCTCGACGCCGCGCCCGGCGCTCTGGACCTCCCGGAGGCAGAGCGGCTCGAGACATTCCGTGCCCGGGGCGTCGACCTCATGTTCGCGCAGATCAAGGCGAATCTGCACGAGTTCGGCACCGACTTCGACGTCTACACGCACGAGAACAAGATGTTCGAGAGCGGCCAGGTCGACAAGGCCATCGCCGAACTGAAGGCAAACGGCAACCTCTACGAGAACGACGGCGCCTGGTGGCTGCGGTCGACCGCGTTCGGTGACGACAAAGACCGCGTGGTCATCAAGAGTGACGGCGAGGCGGCGTACATCGCAGGCGACATCGCGTACTTCAAGGACAAGCGTGACCGCGGGTTCGATCTCTGTATCTACATGCTCGGCGCCGACCATCACGGTTACGTCGTCCGGCTCAAGGCTGCGGCCGCGGCGCTCGGCGACGACCCCGACCGTCTGGAGGTACTGATCGGGCAGATGGTCAATCTCGTCCGCGACGGGCAGCCGGTGCGGATGAGCAAGCGGGCGGGCACGGTCATCACCCTCGACGATCTGGTGGACGCGGTCGGTGTGGACGCCGCCCGCTACTCACTCATCCGGTCGTCGGTGGACGTGAACATCGACATCGACCTCGACCTCCTCGTCAGCCAGTCGAACGAAAACCCGGTCTACTACGTGCAATACGCGCACGCCCGCCTCGCGGCGATCGGCCGCAATGCCGAGGCCCTGGGTCTCACCGCCGCCACCGACCACCTCGAGCTGCTGGTGGATCGGGCCGAGGGTGACCTGATCCGTACGCTGGGAGACTTCCCCGCAGTGGTCGCTGCAGCCGCGCAATTGCGTGAGCCGCACCGTGTCTGCCGGTATCTCGAAGCGCTGGCGAGCACGTACCACAAGTTCTATGACCGGTGCCGGGTCCTGCCTCAGGGCGACGAGGAACCCACCGATCTCCACGCCGCACGGTTGGCTCTGTGCGGCGCCACCCAGCAGGTCATCGCCAACGGTTTGGCGATGGTCGGCGTGAGCGCACCGGAGCGAATGTGAACGCACACCCCGCCGGACCACGGCACGCGGAGGTCGTGGCGGCACCGCACCTGGCCGAAAGGCCCAACTCTCCAGAGGAACTCGCGCAGTTGCCGGAGGCGATCTACCCGCAGGGCACCGGTCGCGATGAGAACGGTGTGGCGCAGATCGGCGGCATCGCGGTCACCGAGCTGGCCGAGAAATACGGCACCCCACTGTTTGTCATCAACGAAGAGGACTTCCGGGCGCGATGCGCCGAGATGGCAAAGGCATTCGGATCGGCGCAGCACGTTCACTATGCGTCCAAGGCGTTCCTGTCCACCGAGGTCGCGCGCTGGGTGCACTCAGAGGGTCTGTCTCTCGATGTGTGTTCGGCCGGCGAGCTGACGGTGGCGTTGCATGCGGGTTTCCCGGCCGATCGGATCGCCCTGCACGGCAACAACAAATCGCCGTACGAGCTCGAACTCGCGGTCACCTCGGGCGTCGAGCACGTGGTGCTCGACTCCATGATCGAGATCGAACGTCTCGATGAGATCGCCGGCCGCCTCGGCGTGGTCCAGGACGTCCTCATCCGGATCACCGTGGGTGTGGAGGCGCACACCCACGAGTTCATCTCCACGGCACACGAAGACCAGAAGTTCGGCTTTTCGCTGGCCGGTGGTACGGCGATGGACGCGGTCCGACGCGTCTTCGCTACCGACAACCTGCGACTGGTGGGGCTGCACAGCCACATCGGTTCGCAGATCTTCGACGTGGGTGGTTTCGAGCTGGCCGCCCACCGTGTCCTGTCCTTGCTGCGGGACGTGGTCTCGGAGTTCGGCGTGGACAAGACCGCCCAACTCTCGATCCTGGATCTCGGTGGGGGACTGGGTATCTCATACCTGCCCTCCGACGACCCGCCTCCGGTGCAGGAAGTCGCCGACAAACTCGCCGCCATCGTCGAACGTGAATCGGCCGCACTGGGCCTACCCACCCCGACCATCGCGGTGGAACCGGGCCGTGCGATCGCCGGTCCGGCCGGTGTCACGTTGTACACCGTCGGCACGGTCAAAGACGTCCAGCTCGGTCCGGGCGGAGCTCATCGCCGCTACGTGTCCGTCGACGGCGGTATGAGCGACAACATCCGCACCTCGCTGTACCAGGCCGAGTACGACGTCCGGCTGGCGTCGCGGGTCTCCACTGCGAACGCGGTGGTCAGTCGGGTGGTCGGAAAGCACTGCGAGAGCGGCGACATCGTCATCCGCGACTGCTGGCTTCCCGACGATGTCGGCCCCGGCGACGTGCTGATGGTGGGCGCCACCGGCGCCTACTGTTACTCGATGTCGAGTCGCTACAACATGGTCACCCGACCCGCCGTGGTCGCCACGCGGGGAGGCGACGCGCGAGTGATCCTGCGTCGTGAAACTGTCGAAGATCTACTGAGCTTGGAGGTGAACGAGTGACGGACAGCCGAATCAACGACAACGGGGCCCGCGCCATCGGCGTTGCGGTACTCGGAATGGGAAATGTCGGTACCGAGGTGGTTCGCATCCTCACCGACAACGCCGCTGATCTGCAGGCACGGGTCGGCGCCCCACTGGAACTGCGCGGGGTCGCCGTCCGGAACCTGAATGTTCCTCGTGACGGGGTGGACCCGGCCCTGCTCACCGACAAACCCGAAGACCTCGTCGCCCGCGACGACGTGGACATCGTCGTCGAACTCATCGGCGGCATCGACCCGCCGCGGATGTTGATCCGCGAATCGCTGCAGAGCGGCAAGTCCGTGGTCACCGCCAACAAGGCGCTCCTCGCCGATTACACCGGCGAACTCGCGACTGCCGCAGCCGGGGCGAAGGTAGATCTGTATTTCGAGGCGGCCGTGGCCGGCGCCATCCCGGTGATCCGCCCGCTGATGCAGTCACTCGCCGGTGACACCGTCAACCGTGTTGCCGGAATCGTCAACGGCACAACCAACTTCATCCTGTCCGCGATGGACGCCGACGGCAGTGACTACGAGGAGACGCTCGCAGAGGCAGGCCGACTCGGCTACGCCGAGGCCGACCCGACGGCCGATGTCGAGGGCTATGACGCGGCGGCGAAAGCAGCCATCTTGGCCTCGATCTCCTTCCATTCGAGGGTCACCGCGCTCAACGTCTACCGCGAGGGCATCTCCAAGATCACCGCTGCCGACCTCGTCTCGGCACAAGCACTCGACTGCACGGTGAAGCTGCTGTCGATTTGCGAGCGGATTGTCGGTGAAGATGGGCAGCAACGCATTTCGGCCCGCGTCTATCCGGCGCTGGTACCCCTCGAACATCCTCTCGCGGCGGTCAACGGCGCTTTCAACGCGGTGGTCGTCGAAGCCGAGAACGCCGGTCGGCTGATGTTCTACGGACAAGGTGCCGGTGGCGCACCCACCGCATCGGCGGTGTTGGGAGACCTGGTGATGGCTGCGCGCAACAAAGTGCACGGTGGTCGTGGCCCACTGGAGTCCACGTACGCGTCGCTGCCGATCGCCCCCATGGGTGACGTGCGAACCCGGTACTACGTGTCGATGCGGGTGGCGGACCGCGCCGGGGTGCTCGCAACAGTCGCCGGAGAGTTCTCCTCACGAGGCATCAGCATCTCGACCGTTCGCCAGGAAGGCGCCGGCGACGACGCCCGGCTCGTGGTGGTCACCCATCGCGCACCTGATGCGGCATTGTCCGAAACCGTTGCGGCACTGGAGAAGCTGGAGGCCGTCCTGAGCGTGTCCA
Organism: Williamsia sp. D3; assembly: GCF_000506245.1. Taxonomy (NCBI): domain Bacteria; kingdom Bacillati; phylum Actinomycetota; class Actinomycetes; order Mycobacteriales; family Nocardiaceae; genus Williamsia; species Williamsia sp. D3. Next base: position 65,841 of record NZ_AYTE01000018.1, read on the forward strand.
GCGTTCTCCGACTGGAGGGAACCAATGAGTGAGTCTGTCGCCGTGCACCGCGCATGGCCGGGATTGATCGAGGCGTACCGCGACCGATTGCCTGTCAAGGACGACTGGAAGGTCGTCACCCTGCTCGAGGGTGGCACACCGTTGATCGCCGCACCGCACCTGTCCGAGATCACCGGGTGCGAGGTGTACCTCAAGGTGGAGGGCCTCAACCCGACCGGCTCGTTCAAGGACCGCGGGATGACGATGGCCGTGAGCAACGCCGTCAACAACGGGAAGACCGCGGTGCTGTGCGCGTCCACCGGGAACACCTCGGCCTCGGCTGCCGCGTACGCGACCCGCGCCGGCATCACGTGCGCCGTCCTCATCCCTGAGGGCAAGATCGCAATGGGCAAACTCGCCCAGGCCGTGATGCACGGCGCGAAGATCATCCAGGTGCAGGGCAACTTCGACGACTGCCTCGAACTGGCTCGCAAGGCCACCGCCGAGTGGACCGAGATCGAGCTGGTCAACTCGGTGAACCCCGCCCGCATCGAAGGTCAGAAAACTGCCGCCTTCGAGATCATGGATGTGCTCGGCAGGGCTCCTGACGTGCATGCGTTGCCGGTGGGAAACGCGGGCAACATCACCGCGTACTGGAAGGGCTACACCGAGTACCACCGCGACGGTGTTGTCGGGTCGACCCCTCGCATGCTCGGCGTGCAGGCGGCGGGCGCGGCCCCTCTGGTCACCGGCAAACCGGTCAAGGATCCCGAGACGATCGCCACCGCCATCCGGATCGGCTCACCCGCCAGCTGGAACCAGGCAGTGGCCGCCAAGGACGAATCGGGTGGTCAATTCCGGGCTGCCACCGACGAGAAACTCCTCGAGGCCTACCGGCTGATCGCAGGCCACGAAGGTGTCTTCGTCGAGCCGGCGTCGGCCGCCAGTGTCGCCGGACTTCTTGCCGCCCGTGAAGAGGGCTGGGTGTCTGCGGGCGAGCTCGTCGTCTGCACCGTCACCGGCAACGGCCTCAAGGATCCCGACACCGCGTTGGCCGGCATCCCGCCGGTAGAGGCAATCCCGGTTGATCCGGTGGCTGTCGCACGCGCGCTGAATGTGGGCTGATGGGAACCGATCATGACGGTGTGGGCAACGCGGACTGATGAATCCTCTGGCGATGACTCGCACGTGGCTGGGCTCCGTCGCGAAGGTGTGGACGTGAATCCCGTTCTGCCTGCGGGGGTCCAGGCGCAAGCGCGCGTTCCCGCGTCGAGTGCCAATCTGGGCCCCGGGTTCGATTGTCTGGGTATCGCTCTGGGCATCTACGACGACATCTCCGTCACCGTCGGTGGCGATGCACTGCGCATCACCGTCAGCGGTGAAGGCGCCGAGGGAGTACCGCTCGACGAGCGACACCTGGTTGTTCGGGCGATCAATCGGGGGCTGGCGGCGGCCGGCGTCACGGCCCCGGGCCTGGACGTCAAGTGCCGCAACAGCATTCCCCATGCCCGTGGTCTGGGGTCCTCGGCGTCCGCAGTCGTCGGCGGGCTGGCGGTCGCCGCCGGCCTGGTCCGCGCAGCCGGCCTGGGAACACAACTGTCCACCGAGGCGTTGATCCAGCTGTCGTCGGAGTTCGAAGGCCACCCGGACAATGCCTCGGCGAGTGTCCTCGGTTCGGCCGTCGTCTCCTGGTCCGAACCCACCGCGGGCGTCCACACCTCCGACGTCGCGGGGGACTCGCCGGCACTCAATTACTTCGCGAGGTCGCTGGAGCTGCATCCAGGTATCCGCGCCTACGCCATGATTCCGCAGGTCGAGTCGTCGACCGCGGTCACCCGTGGGTTGTTGCCGGACGCGGTGTCCCGGGCGGATGCGGTCTTCAATGTCAGCCGCGCGGCCCTGGCCGTGGTGGCGTTGACGACCGAACCCCAGTTGCTGATGGCTGCGACCGAGGATCGACTGCACCAGGACTACCGGGCCCCGGTGATGCCGGCGACGGCCGCTCTGGTGCGATGGTTGCGTGAGCGGCAGGTACCGGCCACAGTGTCGGGCGCCGGGCCCACCGTGCTGGCGCTGACGGCGTCGGAACTACCACCTCAGACCCGCGACAAGGCAGCTGAGCTGGGATTTGCTCTGCAGGAAGTAGAGATTGCACCCGGAGTAGTCGTACACTGACCACGGCGGGTGCAACTTTGATTGATTCGCAGTTTGTGAACACGCCGCATTCTGTGGGTGTTGCCCGAACTACTGATCCTGGTTAGCATGTACCCGTCCAGCCGCGGATGTTTTCACCCGAGCGTGCTTCTCATCGGATGTCAAATTCGAATCACAGCCCGCGGGCGCCAGTCCGTGAAATATAAAGCGCGGCAAACGACACACGCCTCATAAGACCGCTGAAAAACTAGCGGCACCTCTCACCTGGGCTCCGGGTGCGAGAACTTTGGCCCTCGCGAATCTACCGGCGGGGGAAGGAAAGGATATCCGTTGACGGATACGGACCTGATCACTGCACCGGGCTCGGAGAACACGCTCGACCTCGGTGGAGTTGACACTCCGAAAGCCGAACGTCGTCGTGGGACCGGGCTCTCGGGAATGGTTCTGACTGAACTTCGTGGCCTGGCGGGAGAGCTGGGCATCAAGGGCACGTCGGGTATGCGCAAGAGCGACCTGATCGCGGCCATCAAGGAACGCCAGAGCGGCGGGGCGTCCAGCGCACCTGCCATCAAGGGCAAGGCCGCCTCCAGCAAGGCGCCCGCAGACAAGACCTCGGCAGGAACGGCGCCGTCGGAGGACGCGCCGACTGCCACTGCCGAGAAGCCGCAGGTCAGAAGCGCCTCCGCCCCTGCGGAACCCGCCGCCGAAGCAGCGACGAAGACCACCGAAACCACAAAGGTCGAACCCGAGCAGGCTGCCACTGCGGCGCCTGCCGAGGAGAAGGCTGCGCCGAAGACCGACGAGTCTTCCCAAGACGGTGACCAGGCAGACGGCAACGACCAGCGGCGGCAGCGTCGTCGTGGTCGCGACGGGCAGGCCGCAGGTCGGGACAACCAGGGCCGTGAAAGCCAGGGTCGCGAGGGTCAGGGCCGCGACAATCAGACCCGAGAGGGTCAGACTCGCGACAACCAGGGCCGCGACAACCAGGGCAGCAGCGGCTCCAGCCGCGAAGGCCAGGGCCGTGACAACCGCAACCGCGACGACCGCAACCGCGACGACCAGGGCAACCGTTCGGAGCAGGGAAACCGCTCCGAGCAGGGCAACAGGAACCGCAACCGCAACGATCAGGGAAGTGGCCAGAACAGCGGCCCCCGTGACAACCGCGACAACGGTCCCCGTGACGACGACGAGGACGGCGACGGCCGCGGCGGTCGGCGGGGACGCCGTTTCCGTGAGCGTCGACGGGGACGTGACCGCGGCGAAGGCGGCGGTGGCGGCAACGAGCGCGAGCCACAGATCTCCGACGACGACGTGTTGCAGCCGGTCGCGGGAATCCTCGATGTGCTGGACAACTACGCGTTCGTTCGTACTTCGGGCTACCTCGCCGGACCGAACGACGTCTACGTGTCGATGAACCTCATCCGCAAGAACGGGCTACGTCGCGGTGACGCGATCACCGGGGCGGTCAAGGTCCCGCGCGATGGTGAGCAGTCGAACCAGCGTCAGAAGTTCAATCCGCTGGTCCGGCTCGATTCGGTGAACGGCGCTGACGTCGAGACCGCCAAGCGCCGGCCGGAGTTCAACAAGCTGACGCCGCTGTATCCGAATCAGCGTCTTCGCTTGGAGACCACCAGCGAGCGCATCTCCACCCGCGTCATCGACCTGGTCATGCCGATCGGCAAGGGACAGCGTGCACTGATCGTGTCCCCGCCCAAGGCCGGTAAGACGACGATTCTGCAGAACATCGCCAATGCCATCTCGATCAACAACCCCGAGTGCTACCTCATGGTTGTGCTCGTGGACGAGCGGCCCGAAGAGGTCACCGACATGCAGCGGTCGGTGAAGGGTGAGGTCATCGCCTCCACCTTCGACCGCCCGCCGTCAGACCACACCTCGGTGGCCGAGCTGGCGATCGAGCGGGCCAAGCGTCTGGTCGAAGACGGCAAAGACGTTGTGGTGCTGCTCGATTCGATTACCCGGCTGGGTCGCGCGTACAACAATGCGTCGCCGGCTTCGGGCCGGATCCTGTCCGGTGGTGTCGACTCCACGGCGCTGTACCCACCCAAGCGTTTCCTCGGTGCTGCCCGCAACATCGAGAACGGCGGCTCGCTCACCATCATCGCCTCGGCTCTGGTCGAGACCGGTTCCACCGGCGACACGGTGATCTTCGAGGAGTTCAAGGGCACCGGCAACGCCGAGCTCAAACTTGACCGCAAGATCTCCGAGCGCAGGGTGTTCCCGGCCGTCGACGTCAACATGTCCAGCACGCGTAAGGACGAGTTGCTGCTCTCGCCCGAGGAGTTCTCGATCGTGCACAAGCTGCGGCGCGTGCTTGCCGGCCTCGACTCGCAGCAGGCGATCGATCTCCTGGTGAGTCAGCTGAAGAAGACCAAGAGCAACATCGAGTTCCTCATGCAGGTCCAGAAGACCGCGCCGGGAGCCATGGGCGACGACTAGTCGCCGGCTCGCAGCCACCGAACCCACCTGATCCCGTGGGCCCACCCGTCACAGGGCGGGCCGAACGGGATGGGTGGGTTCGTGCGTGGTGGCAGTGCTCAGTTCTCTGGCAGGGTGCCGGGGCGTGGATCGAACGGTGGGGGATCGAGCTGATCAAACGCGCCGGAGGCAGCGCACGTGGCCCCCGGTTCGGGGTAACCGGTCTCTTCGGGGGCTTCCGGGTAGACACCGCTCTGGGTGTTCTGTTTCGTCGCGGTGATGAATTGATCGATACGTGGGTCGTCGGCATCGTCGACCTTGAGCTGATGCCCCCACGATTGCACCGACACCGGCCGGTCGAGACCGGGGTAGGGCGACAGCATCGTGTAGTCGACTCCGTCGACGCGCTCGGCCAGCGATTCCACGGCCTCGGCGTCGAGATCTTCCGGGTTGTAGGTGAGCCAGACCGCTCCGTGTTCGAGCGAGTGCACGGCGTTTTCCGAACGGATGCCCGCGTTGTAGACCACCCCGGTGCAGGCGGCCCAAACAGCATCGTGTCGGCCACCGATGGGCGGGCTGAACGAGTAACGGACGCGATCGGTGGGAACCACATGAAGAGCAGCGGGGAAGTACTGCCTCTCGACGCCTTCGATGTCGTCGGTCGGATCCGGATTGTCGGCAGACGGGCGGAAGCTCGCGGACGCCTCGGAGTCCGCTGACGCGGCGACCGGATCGCCGGACCGCTCGAATGTGCAGGCTGCCAGGCCGAAGACCAGCACAGTTGCTGCAGTCGCGAGGTGTGTTGCCCGTGTCATGGATCTGCCTGCCGTAGAGGATGTCGCGGAATGAAAACGATTGTCAGGTCGTTCCACTGATCGTGCCGAGGATGTATGCCCGCCCTCGATCGCTTGAATATTAGCGATTCGCTGACGTGGTGGAGGCTCTGGCATACTGAACGGTCGAGTCCGGTTCCGGTTCACACCTTCGATCCGCGAAGGTGACCCGGCGACCATTGAAAGGGACACCAGAATGAAGCAAGGAATCCACCCCGAGTACGTCGAGACCACTGTGGTCTGCGGCTGCGGGAACACCTTCCAGACCCGTTCCACCAAGGACAACGGTCGGATCAACGTCGAGGTCTGCTCGCAGTGCCACCCGTTCTACACGGGCAAGCAGAAGATTCTCGACACCGGTGGCCGCGTCGCACGCTTCGAGAAGCGCTACGGCAAGCGTCCGGCGAAGAAAGACGCTGCAGCCGAGAAGTAGCTTTATCGTCCGGCGTCTGGTCTGCCTTCACGGCAGGTCAGACGCCGTTTTCGTCGAATCACCCGGTTGAGGTCACACCCGCCGGTCACAACTTCTCGAGTAGGAACAGGTCATGAGCAGCCCCGAGCCGTCCGCGATCGACGACATTCTCGCCGAGCATGCGGGCTTGCAGTCGCAGCTCTCCGACCCTTCGCTGCACGACGACCCCGCTGCAGCGCGCCGCGTGGGCAAGCGCTTCTCCGAACTCGCGCCGATCATGGCCACGTACACCAAACTTCAAGTAGCACAGGACGATCTGCAGGCCGCACGGGAACTCGCCGCGGACGACCCGGCATTCGCCGCCGAGATACCCGAGCTGGAGAAGACCGCCGCCGATCTCGACGCCACCCTCACCGACCTGTTGTCGCCACGCGATCCCCACGACGGAGACGACGTTGTGCTGGAGATCAAATCGGGCGCAGGCGGCGAGGAGTCGGCCCTGTTCGCCTCGGATCTGGCCCGTATGTACCTCAAATACTGCGAACGGCACGGCTGGAAGGCCCAGACCCTCGGGCTCACCGAGTCCGATCTCGGCGGGTACAAGGACGTCACCATCTCGATCAAGTCGAAAGGCGACGGTCCGGACGGTGTGTGGGCGCGACTGAAATTCGAGGGTGGCGTACACCGTGTCCAGCGTGTGCCGGTCACGGAGTCGCAGGGGCGTATCCACACCTCGGCTGCCGGCGTGCTGATCTATCCCGAACCCGATGAGGTCGAGCAGGTGCAGATCGACGATTCGGATCTCCGCATCGACGTGTACCGCAGTTCGGGCAAGGGCGGACAGGGCGTGAACACCACCGACTCCGCGGTCCGGATCACCCACTTGCCCACCGGGATCGTCGTGACCTGTCAGAACGAACGATCGCAGTTGCAGAACAAGGCCCGCGCGATGCAGGTTCTCGCTGCACGCCTGCAGGCGGCGGCCGAGGAGGCAGCCAACTCGGAGGCGTCGGAAGGACGGGCGGCGCAGGTGCGGACAGTTGATCGTTCTGAGCGGATCCGCACCTACAACTTTCCGGAGAATCGCATCACCGACCACCGGATCGGTTACAAGGCCAGCAACCTCGACGCCGTTCTCGCAGGCGACATGGACGCACTCCTCGACGCCCTCCGAGCCGCCGATCGCCAGGCCCGCCTCGAGGCGGAGTGAACGCGCGCGAACATCGCAGGGCCGCGACGGCCGAACTGGCCGCCGCAGGCGTCCCCAGCCCAGACGTGGACGCAGCGCTTCTGCTGGCGCACGTGGCGGGCACATCCGTGGGCGGCATCGTCACGGTCGACGAGCTGACGCAGGAGCAGGCCGACACCTACCGCGCGATGATCGACCGGCGGCGCGCGCGTGAGCCGTTGCAGCACATCATCGGTCACGTCCAGTTCGGCATGGTCGATCTGGAGGTCGGCCCCGGTGTGTTCGTACCCCGGATGGAAACCGAGGCGCTGCTGTCGTGGGCACTGGAGGCAATTGCCGACGTTGCCGAACCGGTGGTGGTCGATTTGTGCAGCGGAAGCGGTGCACTCGCGTTGTCCATCGCGGATGCTCGGCGCAACGCCGTGGTGCACGCCGTAGAGATCGCCGACGAGCCACTCCGATGGCTTCACCGGAACCTCTCGCGGATGTCCGATCAGGTTGCGGATCGAGTCGAGGTGCATCAGGGCGACGTTCGGGACCCGGCCGTTCTGACCGGGATCAGAGCTGATGTCGTGGTCGCCAACCCGCCCTACATACCCGAGACAGCCGAATTGCCGGTCGAGGTGATCGACCACGATCCGCCCCTCGCACTGTTCGGGGGAGCGGACGGGATGTCGGTCATCGGTCCGATGATCGCCACCGTCGCCCAGCTCCTCGAGGCGGGTGGCGAAGTGGCCATCGAGCACGACGACAGCACGGGGCAGGCGGTGATCGAGGTGCTGGCCGCCGATGGCCGGTTCGATTCGATCGTCCAGAACCACGATTTGGCTGGACGGCCGCGTTTTGTCACCGCCACCAGAACGACGACGTCCCGCCGCATCTGACCGGCGGGTACGTCGCGGATGTGGGCCGGGGGGACCATGCAAGGATGGGACCCGTGAGCACCACGTTCGACTGCAACGATCCCCATTCTCGAACGGCCGGTATCCGGGCCGCCGTCGGCGCCGCCAAAGGTGGCCGCCTGATCGTCCTGCCCACCGACACGTTGTACGGGTTGGGTTGCGACGCTTTCGATTCCGAATCGGTCAACAACCTCCTGGCCGCCAAAGGGCGAGGCAGGGACATGCCCGTGCCCGTGCTGGTCGGTTCGTGGAGCACCATCGACGGCCTGGTGTTGTCCGTGTCGTCGACGGCGAGGGAACTGACCCGGGCGTTCTGGCCCGGCGGCCTGAGTCTGGTGGTCCACCAGGCTCCCTCGCTGGCCTGGGATCTGGGTGACACGCGGGGCACGGTGATGCTGCGGATGCCGCTGCACCCGGTGGCCATCGAGATCCTTCGGGAGGTCGGGCCCATGGCCGTCTCCAGCGCGAACATCTCCGGCCGACCGCCGGCGACCACCGCCGCCGAGGCCCGGGAGCAACTGGGGGAGTCGGTTGCCGTCTACCTCGATGGTGGGCCGGCCGAGAAGGCGATGCCGTCGACCATCGTCGACCTCACGGACGTCAGCCCCAAGATTCTGCGCGAGGGTGCGATCAGTGCCGAGCAGATCGCCGAGGTGCTGGGCACCGGAGTCGAGAGCCTGCGGAGCTGAGTCAGCTCGATCCCGCTGGCGGGTCAGGTCGACCGCTTGCGTGCTTTTCGAGCGCGCGCTAGTAGCGTTGACCCGTGTTCGCGGCCTATTCGAGTTCTCTTGAGAGCAGTGGTGTGCTGATCGCAGCGCAGTCCGGCCTCACGAGCAGTGGTGCAGGCGTCCCGCTGCGGGAGCTGATGCTCGTCGGGCTCGCCGCCGCCGTCATCACTTATCTCGCCACCGGTGTCGTGCGGGTCATCGCCACGCGTACCGGCGCGGTGGCCGTTCCGCGGACCCGGGATGTCCACGCGATTCCCACGCCGCGTCTGGGCGGTGTCGGCATGTACATCGGCGTGCTCGCCGGGATGGCTCTGGCCGGCGAGTTACCGGCTCTGACAAGGGGTTTCGCATACACCGACGACATGAACGCCGTTGTCGTCGCCGGTGGGGTCATCGTGCTTGTCGGAATCATCGACGACCGCTGGGGGATCGACGCCTTGACCAAGTTCGTCGGCCAGCTGACCGCTGCCGGTGTCCTGGTGATCATGGGTGTGAGCTGGTATCTGCTGTACGTCCCGTTCGGCGACATCGGCACCGTGGTGCTGGACCCACTACAGGCGGGATTGCTCACGATCGCGGTCACCGTCGCGACGGTCAACGCGATGAACTTCGTCGACGGCCTCGACGGACTCGCCGCCGGCCTGGCGCTCATTGCGTCGTTGGCGATCTGCGTCTTCTCGCTGGGTCTGCTCCGAGACCAGGGCGGCGACGTCAGTTACTACCCACCGGCCCTCATTTCGGCCATTCTCGCCGGCGCATGCCTCGGTTTCCTGCCGCACAACTTCCAGCCCGCCCGCATCTTCATGGGCGATTCCGGCTCGATGCTCATCGGGCTGATGCTGGCCACGGCCTCGACCAGCGCATCGGGCAGGGTGGCCACCAATGCCTACGGCCCCGCCGACGTGTTCACGTTGTTGTCGCCGATCATTCTGGTGGCGGCCGTCATGTTCATCCCGATGCTCGACATGCTGATGGCGGTTGTACGGAGGACCAGGGCGGGCGTCGGCTTCTACACACCGGACAAGATGCACCTGCACCATCGACTGCTGGAGATCGGTCACTCGCACAGGCGCGTGGTGCTGCTCATCTACCTCTGGGTCGGACTCCTGGCCTTCGGGGCGGCTGCGAGCACGTTCTTCTCGGTGTCGGTGGTGGTACCGGTCCTGGCAGCCGGACTGGTCCTCGCGATGGTCGCCACCATAGTCCCGCGCCTTCGTCGACGACACCGCCAGGGCGCATCTGCCTGACCGGGTGGCGGCCGGTGGAACCGTGTCCAGTAATCTGTGACGAAGTGCAACCTAACCCGGACATTTCGGGTATGCGATGCGACGTAGTACTATCGTCTGTAGTAGCCGAATCACCAAGGTGAGAGCCGCAATCGCGGTCAATGCACCCCCTGGTGGCAGGCCACGACAGTGTTGATATGGTCACAGGGATCGATGAGCTGTCGCCCCGATCATGTTCCAGATCGACGGGCACGGCTCTACCAGGCTGCCCCCAGAGCTAGCGAACCCGCTGGACCCTTGAGGAGAGGTGCATGACGACGTCAAGCTCCGACTCGGCGCCGGTATTCCCGGATGTCCCGCTGAGTTTGGTGCGCCCCGCAATCCTGAGTGGATTGCTGGTCGTCGTCGCAGTGGCCGCAAGCGCCTACTTGGGCCACGTCATGTTCGGTATCTGGATGTTCGTCGGATTGGCCCTGAGTCTGGCCAATGCCAAGCTCGTGCAGTTGTATGTGCAAGGAATCACCGCTGAAGAGAATCCGCGCAAGCGGCCGATCGCGATCAACTCCGCCCTGCGTCTGGCGCTCCTGACGATCGTCGCCCTCGTGGTGGCGTTCCTCGCCAGGCCGGACGGTCTGGGCGTGATGTTCGGACTCGCGCTATGTCAGGTGATCCTGGTTCTCAACACGGTTATTCCAGTGATGAAAGGACTTCGTACCCAGTCATGACAGATACGTCGTATCTCGCCGAGGCAGAGATCGAGGTCGGGCACCACACCCACGTCGATCTGTTCGGGATGACCTTCAACCTGGACACCATCATCGGGACCGCTTTTGCGGCCCTGGTCGTGCTCGGCTTGGCCTTCTACGTGCGGGCCAAGATGACGTCGGGTGTTCCCAACCCGGTACAGCTGTTCTTCGAAACCCTCACCTCCCAGATGCGCGGCCAGGTCGAGAGCTCGATCGGCATGCGCGTCGCGCCGTTCCTGCTGCCACTGGCCGTGACGCTGTTCATCTTCATCCTGGTCGCCAACTGGATCTCGGTGCTGCCGGTCCAGTACGGCAAGGAAGGTGGAGGCACCGGGGAGTGGCTCAAACCGCCGGCCTCCGATGCGAACTTCGTCTACGCGCTCGCTTTGTTCGTCTTCGTCGCGTACCACGCGGCCGGCGTCAAGCGTCGCGGCTTCCTCGGCCATCCCAAGGCCCTGATCAAGGGTCACGCCATCGGCCTGGCCCCGATCAACATCATCGAAGAGATCGCGAAGCCCGTCTCACTCTCACTCCGTCTTTTCGGCAACATGTTCGCCGGCGGCGTGATGGTTTCACTGATCGCGATCTTCCCCGCCTACATCATGTGGGCGCCCAACTCGATCTGGAAGATGTTCGACCTCTTCGTCGGCCTCATTCAGGCGTTCATCTTCACCCTGCTGACCATCTTGTACTTCAGCCAGTCAATGGAGCTGGAGGACGAGCACCACTAGCACGACCCCTTGCCGGTGCGATGCCGGCGGGGCCATAAGACCTGGCAATCCGATTGTCAGTACCACCGAAAGGGAAAAGTAAATGGATCCAATGATTGGCATGGGCGCACTGATCGGCGGCGGTCTGATCATGGCCGGCGGCGCTATTGGCGCCGGTATCGGTGACGGTCTGGCCGGTGCGCAGCTGATCGCAGGCATCGCGCGTCAGCCAGAAGCGCAGAGCCGCCTGTTCACTCCGTTCTTCATCACCGTCGGTCTGGTCGAGGCTGCGTACTTCATCAACCTGGCCTTCATGGCGTTGTTCGTCTTCGCCACCCCGATCAGCGCCGAATAATTTCGGGAAACAGGTAAAACGACACCATGGATCTCGCCGCAGAGAATTTCCTCATACCCAACGGCACGTTCTTCGTTGTCCTCTTGATCTTCATCATCGTGCTGGTGGTGCTCGGCAAGTTCATCGTTCCGCCGATCCGCCAGGTCCTCGAAGAACGTGAGGCTCTGGTCTCGAAGACCAACGAGGACAACAAGGCCGCGGCCAAGAGTTTCGAGGATGCCGAATCGGAATACCGATCCGCCATGAAGGGCGCCCGCGTCGAGGCGACCGGCATCCGCGACGAGGCTCGTGCCAAGGGCAACGAGAACCTCGAGGAGATGAGGCGGCGGGCAACCGAGGAGTCGGACGCGGTTCAGCGCGACACCTCCGAACAGTTGGCCGCCGAAGGGCAGCGGGCTGCGGCGGAGGCCCGCGCGGAACTGGGCAGGCTGTCCTCCGGGCTGGCCAGCCGAGTACTCGGATTCGACGTCTCGTCGGACCCGAAGTTGTCGGCATCCCTCGATCGTGTCTCCGCGACCGAGGGCGAAAAGACCGGGACGGTGAACTGACCAGTGGATATTTTCATCGGACAACTCGTCGGCTTTGCCGTCGTTGTCTTCGTTTTCATCCGATACGTTCTTCCGCCGCTGCGTAAATCCGTTGCGGCGCAGAAGGAAACGATCGCCACGCAGGTCGCCGAGAGCGAGCAGGCCAAGGCCCGGCTCGCCGAGGCGAAAGATGCTCACGCCACAGCACTCGAGCAGGCCAGGGCAGAGGCGAGCCAGATCCGTGAAGAGGCACGCGGTGACGCTCAGGCGATCGCGGAACAGATGCGTAATCAAGCCGACTCCGAGGTCAAGCGCATCACCGAGCACGGCAAGGCGCAGGTCGCCCTCAACCGCCAGGCACTGATCCGTCAGCTGCGTGGCGAACTGGGGCTGGCCTCACTCGACGTCGCCGGAAACCTGGTGCGTGAGCACCTCGAGGACCCGAAGGCCAAGCAGGATTCCTTTGACAGGGTTCTGGCAGAGCTGGAGCAGATGGCCGCCGAAGGCGGTGTCGCTCCGGAGTCCACATCCACCGGTGAGGCAATCGGCACCCACTCGATGCGGGCGGCGAGCCGTGACTCGGTACGCACCCTGGCACGCACGTTCGACGAGAAGACCGGCTCGGCGGATGTCGAGCAGCTACGAACGATCGGTGACGAACTCGGTTCGGTCGCAATCCTTCTCGCGGCCAACCCGGTTCTGCGCAAGCACCTGGCTGAGTCCACCGACGAGGCGCAGCACAAGGCTTCGCTGGTCGATTCGATCCTGTCGGGGAAGGTGTCCGACACCACCCTCGACATCGTCAAGTCCGCTGTCGATGCGAAATGGTCGGCCACCGCTGACTTCCTCACCGCACTCGAGCGGCTCGCCCGGCTCGCGCTGCTGACGGTCGCCGACCGCAGCGGCAAGATCGGCGAGGTCGAGGACGAACTGTTCCGGCTGGGTCGGTTGCTGCTGGCAGAACCTGATCTGTCGCGACTGCTGTCCGACTCGAATGCACCTGCCGAGGGCCGGTTGCAGTTGCTCGACAGGGTCATCGGCGGAAAGGTCACGGACGAGACCGGAGCGTTGGTCCGACAGGCTGTGCAGTTGCAGCGCGGACATCAGCCGATCGACGTCACCGTGTCAGGCATCGCCGAACTGGCTGCTGCTCGACGCGGAGAGTCGGTTGCACACGTCATCGCGGCGGCACTGCCGACCGATGCGCAGATCGAGCGGCTCAGCACAGTGCTGGGGCGGATCTACGGACGCGACATGTCGGTGCAGATCGAGATCGACGAGCAGTTGCTCGGCGGTTTCAAGGTCATCGTTGCCGACGAAGTCATCGAGGGTGACGTGGCCAGCCGACTGGCCAAGGCGAGCGAGACCTTGCCGAGTTAGCCCGACGGGCGCGACACCCGACCGGACACACTCCGGCGCGGGCACACTTAGACCACAAGCGAAAACGAAAGCAAGGAACGAGTACTCATGGCGGAGTTGACGATCTCATCCGACGAGATCAAGGGAGCGATCGAGCAGTACGTCTCGTCATTCCAGGCCGAGGCATCGCGCGAAGAAGTCGGCGTAGTCGCCGACACCTCGGACGGTATCGCCCACGTGAGCGGCCTGCCGGGCGCGATGGCGAACGAACTGCTCGAGTTCTCGGGCGGGGTTCTGGGCGTGGCCCTCAACCTCGACGAGGACGAGGTCGGTGCTGTCATCCTCGGTGCATACGACGAGATCGAAGAAGGCCAGCAGGTCAGCCGCACCGGCGACGTGCTGTCTGTCCCGGTCGGCGACAACTTCCTCGGCCGTGTGGTGAACCCGCTGGGTCAGCCCATCGACGGCCAGGGCGAGATCGAATCGGACGAGAAGCGCGTGCTGGAGCTCCAGGCGGCATCGGTCCTCGAGCGTCAGCCCGTCGAGGAGTCGCTCGCGACCGGCATCAAGGCCATCGACGCGATGACCGCCATCGGCCGCGGCCAGCGTCAGCTGATCATCGGCGACCGCAAGACCGGCAAAACCGCTGTTTGCATCGACGCGATCCTGAACCAGAAGGCGAACTGGGAGACCGGTGACCCGACCAAGCAGGTGCGTTGCATCTACGTGGCGATCGGCCAGAAGGGTTCGACCATCGCGGGCGTCAAGTCCGCGCTCGACGAGGCCGGCGCGATGGAGTACACCACCATCGTCGCGGCTCCCGCATCTGACTCGGCCGGATTCAAGTGGCTGGCCCCGTACACCGGTTCGGCCATCGGCCAGCACTGGATGTACCAGGGCAAGCACGTCCTCATCGTGTTCGATGATCTCTCCAAGCAGGCCGAGGCCTACCGCGCCATCTCGCTGCTGCTGCGTCGCCCGCCGGGCCGCGAGGCATACCCGGGTGACGTCTTCTACTTGCACTCCCGTCTGCTCGAACGTTGCGCAAAGCTGTCCGACGAGCTCGGTGGCGGATCGATGACCGGTCTCCCGATCATCGAGACCAAGGCCAACGACGTCTCGGCGTTCATCCCGACCAACGTCATCTCGATCACCGACGGTCAGGTCTTCCTCGAGTCGGACCTCTTCAACAAGGGCGTCCGCCCCGCGATCAACGTGGGAACCTCGGTGTCTCGTGTCGGTGGTGCAGCGCAGACGAAGGGCCTGAAGAAGGTCTCGGGTTCGCTCCGTCTGGAGCTTGCGCAGTTCCGTGAGCTGGAGGCCTTCTCGGCTTTCGCCTCGGACCTCGACGACGCATCCAAGGCCCAGCTGGCCCGCGGTGCTCGTTGGGTGGAGCTGCTCAAGCAGGACCAGTACTCCCCGGTGTCCGTCGAGGACCAGATCGTCTCGATCTACCTCGCGGGTGAGGGCCACTACGACTCGGTTGCCGTCGACGACGTGCGCCGGTACGAGGGCGAGCTCCTCAATCACCTGCACCACGGTGCCAAGGGCGTCTACGACTCGATCGCGGGCGGTAAGGCTCTGTCCGACGATCAGGCAGAGGCACTCAAGGCCGCGGCCGACAAGTACAAGAAGTCGTTCCTCGCCAGCGACGGCCCCGGATCGGTCAATGAGGAAGATCCGGGCGCTCTCGCGGCCGACGAAGTCAACAACGAAGAAATCAAGGTCCGGAAGTCCTAGGGCAGATGATTCGACAATCCATGACCAAACCGAAAGGAGTGTGAGACACGCCCATGGCAAGTATTCGTGATCTGCGCTCACGCATCCGGTCAGTCCAGTCGACGAAGAAGATCACCAAAGCCCAGGAACTCATCGCGACCTCGCGCATCGTCAAGGCGCAGTCGCGGGTGGCGGCCGCCAAGCCGTACTCGCAGGAGATGACCGCGGTGCTCTCGGAGCTCGCTTCCGGAGCCGGCACGCTCGACCATCCGTTGCTCGTCGCCCGGGAGAACCCGAAACGCGCAGCGGTGTTGGTGGTGACCAGTGACCGCGGTATGTGCGGTGCGTACAACTCCAACGTCTTGCGTGAAACCCGGCAACTGCTGGAGTTGCTCGAGGACGAGGGCAAAGAGACGGTTTTGTTCATCACCGGACAGAAGGGCCTCGGCTACTTCTCCTTCCGCGGGGTCAACGTCGCCGGCTCGTGGACGGGGTTCTCGCAGCAGCCTGAGTATCACAACGCGGCGGAAGCCACCGACCATTTGGTGGACCTGTTCGCTGCCGGCTCGGGCACGGAGATAGACGGGCTCGACGGCGGCAAGATCGAAGGCGTCGACGAACTGCACCTGGTGTACACCAAGTTCGTGAGCATGCTCAACCAGTCGCCCGAGGTCCGCAGGATCGCACCGCTTGTGGTGTCGGAGAGCGACGACGACGAGTCGTCCACGCCGGCGCGCAACTACACGTTCGAGCCCGGTGCGGACACGTTGCTCTCGGCACTGCTGCCGAAGTATGTGGCAACGCGCGTGTACGCGGCCCTGCTCGATTCGTCGGCATCGGAGTCGGCCGCCCGTCGTACCGCGATGAAGGCCGCCACCGACAACGCCGAAGAGTTGGTGACCAACCTGTCGCGCGAGGCAAACCAGCTGCGGCAGGCACAGATCACCCAGGAGATCAGCGAGATCGTCGGCGGCGCAAACGCGCTCGCGAACTAGCAGCAACAAGCCAAAGGCGGTCGCGGATCACCACCCGCGCACCGACAAAGAGGAAGAGACAACATGACCACAGCTGTAACCGAATCCGTCTCGGGTTCGACCGCAGACTCGGTGACCGGCCGGGTCGTACGAGTCATCGGACCTGTCGTCGACGTGGAGTTCCCGCGTGGCGCAGTGCCCGAGCTTTTCAATGCTCTACATGCCGAGATCACGCTGCCCTCGGTGGCCAAGAAGTTGACGCTCGAGGTCGCTCAGCACCTCGGTGACAATCTTGTCCGCACCATCTCGATGCAGCCGACCGACGGCTTGACCCGGGGTACCGAGGTCTCCGACACCACCAAGCCGATCTCGGTGCCTGTTGGTGACGTGGTCAAGGGACACGTCTTCAACGCTCTCGGCGACTGCCTCGACACACCGGGGCTCGGTCGCGACGGCGAGCAGTGGGGCATTCACCGTAAGCCACCAGCCTTCGATCAGCTCGAGGGCAAGACCGAGATCCTGGAAACGGGCATCAAGGTCATCGACCTTCTCACCCCGTACGTCAAGGGCGGAAAGATCGGTCTGTTCGGTGGTGCCGGTGTCGGCAAGACCGTCCTCATCCAGGAGATGATCACCCGTATCGCTCGCGAGTTCTCCGGCACCTCGGTGTTCGCCGGCGTCGGTGAGCGCACCCGTGAGGGCACCGACCTCCACCTCGAGATGGAGGAGATGGGCGTTCTCCAGGACACCGCCTTGGTGTTCGGCCAGATGGACGAGCCGCCGGGCACGCGTATGCGCGTGGCCCTGTCCGCGCTGACGATGGCGGAGTACTTCCGCGACGTCAAGAACCAGGACGTGTTGCTCTTCATCGACAACATCTTCCGGTTCACGCAGGCCGGTTCCGAGGTCTCCACGCTGCTCGGCCGCATGCCGTCTGCCGTTGGTTACCAGCCGACCCTGGCCGACGAGATGGGTGAGCTCCAGGAGCGCATCACATCGACGCGTGGTAACTCGATCACCTCGCTGCAGGCGATCTACGTGCCCGCCGACGACTACACCGACCCGGCGCCGGCCACCACCTTCGCGCACCTCGACGCCACCACCGAGTTGTCCCGTCCGATCTCGCAGCTGGGTATCTACCCGGCGGTGGATCCGCTGACGTCGACCTCGCGGATCCTGGAGGCCTCGATCGTCGGAGACGAGCACTTCCGCGTCGCCAACGAGGTCAAACGGATCCTCCAGAAGTACAAGGAACTGCAGGACATTATCGCCATCCTCGGTATGGACGAGCTGTCCGAAGAGGACAAGGTCACCGTCCAGCGCGCGCGTCGTATCCAGAAGTTCCTCGGACAGAACTTCCTGGTCGCCGAGAAGTTCACCGGTCAGAAGGGTTCGGTTGTCTCACTTGCCGACACGATCGAGGCATTCGACCGGGTTGCCAAGGGTGAGTTCGATCACCTGCCCGAGCAGGCGTTCAACAGCTGTGGTGGTCTCGATGACGTCGAGGCTGCTGCCGCACGAATCTCCGGGAAGTGACCGAAATCCATGGCTGACACCGCATTTCACATCGAGGTCGTCTCGGCGGACACGCGGCTGTACTCGGGTGAGGCGACCTTCGTGATCGCTCAGACCACCGAAGGTGAGCTGGGTGTCCTCGCCAATCACGAGCCGTTGCTGGGACAATTGGTCGAAGGCGGTTTCGTGTTGATCGAGGAAGAGGGCGGTCAACGCAAAGTCGCGGCCGTGCAGGGTGGTTTTCTGTCGGTCACCGGTGAGACCGTCACCGTCCTCGCCGAGTCTGCCGAGTGGGCAGACGAGGTCGACGCCGACGCAGAACGTTCCGTTCTGGAGTCGGAAGAAGAGGGCAGCGAGCGTTACATCCGTGCGCAGTCTCGGCTGCGTGCGGTCGAAGAGCTGGGCCACGTGAAGTAGATCGTCGATCGGATGGCATCCTGGTGACCAGGGGACCATCTGGACGGCTAGCCGTTTCCCCGGTCCCCGCGAACTTCGAGGAGTTTGCGGGGACCGGTGGTGTTTTCTAGCGGGGGCAGAAGGAGGTGTCGGTTGTGCACTGGAATCTGATTGCCCTTGCGGTGTTGGTACTGGTCACCTTGGCGATGTTCTACGTTTTTTATCGCATCAATCAGCTGCGCGGCGCGGGTACTTCTGCACTGTTGCGCGAACTACCCGCTGATGACGGTCGAGCGTGGCGGCATGGCGTGGTGCGTTATGACGACAACGCGATGGAGTACTTCCGGCTCCGCAGCATGCGTCCCGGCCCCAACCGCCTGGTTCTCCGTCAGGTTGTCGTGTCCAAAGGGCGCCGCGGGCCCACGCCGTCCGAGGCCGATGTGATGGACGACGACATGGTGATCCTCGAACTGGCCGACCGGGACGGTGCGTTCGAGCTTGCGCTCGACGGCGGCGCCGTCACAGCCTTTCAATCCTGGCTCGAATCCCGCCCGTCTCAGCGTGCCGAACGCACGGGTCGCGAGCGCCGCCGCTGATCTGCGACCTACTGGTCGTTTCCCGTTCCAGATTTGGCGCGGGTTCGCTGCTCGCCCGGCTGCCAGAGCACGTCTCCGCCCGGGTTGGCGACTCTCGACAAGATGAAGAGCAAGTCGGACAACCTGTTCAGGTACTTGGCCGGCAACGCGCTCGTGTCGTCGGGATGAGCGTCGATGGCAGCCCACGCAGACCTCTCCGCCCGTCGTGTGACGGTCCGGGCCACATGCAACAGCGCGCTCAGCGGACTGCCCCCCGGCAAAATGAACGAATTGAGGGGTTCCAGCTTGTCGGTGTAGTGGTCGCACCACACCTCGAGATCGTCGATGTAGCTCTGTAGCAGCCGCAGCGGGGGGTACTTCGGATCCGGGACGACCGGTGTCGAGAGGTCGGCGCCGGCATCGAACAGATCGTTCTGCACGCGCGTGAGGATCTCGGCGATCTCCGGGGTCGGGTTGCCGAGAGCCAGAGCCGCCCCGATCGCGGCATTTGCCTCGTCACAGTCTGCGTAGGCGATCACCCTCGGGTCGTTCTTCGACACTCGGGAGAAGTCGCTCAACCCGGTTTCGCCGTTGTCTCCGGTTCGGGTGTAGATGCGGGTCAGGTGTACAGCCATGGATGAAATCTACCCGTCGGCGCGGTCGATGACGGTATGGGCAACGGACACGGTGACCTTTGTCCTGATGTATCTGCTGGTGCAGAGGGAGCGATCGTTCGGTGTTCCGAGTGGGGAAAACTGCGACCGCGCAACGAAATTCGCGATTTCGGTCTCGACGGAGATACTTCCGGGTGTCTATTTCGGGGAGGGCTTGGACAAGTGGCGGGCCGTCGGGGTCGCGCTGCGACCGGTCGCTTAGGCTACGTGTCGTGGATGATCGTTTTCTGGTGACGGGGGGCGCGCGGCTGACCGGTGAGGTCGAGGTCGTGGGCGCCAAGAACAGCGTGCTGAAGCTGATGGCAGCTGCCCTGTTGGCGGAAGGCACCACAACCATCACCAACTGCCCGCAGATCCTCGATGTCCCTCTGATGGCCGAGGTCCTGCGCGGACTCGGAGCGTCGGTGAGCCATTCGGGCGACACCGTGGTCATCGACACCCCGGCCGAGCCCAAGTTCCACGCGGACTTCGACGCGGTGAAGCAGTTCCGGGCCTCGGTGTGTGTTCTCGGGCCCCTGATCGCAAGATGCCGTCGAGCTGTGGTCGCGTTGCCGGGCGGCGACGCGATCGGTTCCCGGCCGCTCGACATGCACCAGAACGGGCTACGCCTTCTCGGTGCGCGCAGTGTCATCGAGCACGGTTGTGTGGTCGCCGAGGCCGACACGTTGATCGGCGCGCCGATCGCACTCGAGTTCCCCTCTGTCGGAGCCACGGAGAACATCCTCATGGCAGCGGTGCTGGCCGAGGGCGTGACGACGATCGACAACGCCGCGCGTGAACCCGAGATCGTCGATCTGTGCGTCATGCTGCAGCAGATGGGTGCCAAGATCTCCGGGGCGGGCACGTCAACCCTGACCGTAGAGGGGGTGGACCGTCTCCAACCGGTCACCCACCGGGTCATCGGAGACCGCATCGTGGCCGCCACGTGGGCGATCGCGGCCGTGATGACCCGCGGCGACATCGCGGTCAGGGGTGTCGACCCTCAACATCTCCAGCTCGTTCTCACAAAGCTGTCCGGGGCAGGCGCGACGGTCACCCAATACGAGAATGGCTTCAGGGTCGCCCAGTCCGGCCGGCCCGTTGCCGTGAACTACTCGACTCTGCCGTTCCCCGGATTTCCGACCGACCTGCAGCCGATGGCCATCGCCCTCGCGTCGATCAGCGACGGGATGTCGGTGATCACCGAGAACGTCTTCGAGGCTCGCTTTCGTTTCGTCGAGGAAATGGTCCGGCTGGGGGCAGACGCCCGGACCGATGGCCATCACGCGGTGATCCGCGGTATCGAACGACTGTCGAGCGCGCCGGTCTGGAGTTCGGACATCCGTGCCGGAGCCGGCCTGGTCCTGGCCGGCCTGGTGGCCGATGGCGTCACGGAGGTTCACGATGTCTCCCACATCGACCGCGGCTATCCGGACTTCGTCGAGATCATGCGGAGCCTCGGCGCGCAGATCGAACGGGTCGAGCCGCTTCCGCAGTAGTGACCGAAGCGGTGGACCTGTCCTGATGGCCAGGTGGCCGTGCTGACGTGATGGACATGAAGGCCCACTGCGCGGGTCAGGTGACCTTGTTTCCGGTGTGAGCTGGGCAACATCCTTGTGAGGCAACAGTTTCCGCCCAGCACAAGGAGATATACGCCATGGCCATCGAGCTCAACCAGATCTGGGAATTCCCGATCAAGGAGTTTCACCCGTTCCCCAAGGCGAAACTGGGGGTCGGCGCTCACGACATGATCGGTGTCGAGGCCAAGGAACTGGGTATGTCGCGGGTCCTGCTGATGACAACCGGGCTCCGCGGCTCGGGCATCATCGAAGAACTCACCGGCAAGATCGAGTACCAGGGCGTGGACGTGGTGCTGTTCGATCAGGTGGAGTCCAATCCCAAGGACTACAACTGCATGGATGCGGCCGCCCTCTATCAGTCGGAGAAATGCGACGGGATCATCTCCGTGGGTGGCGGTTCGAGCCACGACGCCGCAAAGGGTGCCCGGATGGTCATCGCCCATGACGGGCGCAACATCAACGAGTTCGAGGGATTCTCCAAGGCGACCAACAAGGAGAACCCCAAACACATCGCGGTGTCCACCACGGCGGGTACCGGCTCGGAGACCTCGTGGGCTTACGTCATCACCGACACCTCCGACATGGCGAATCCACACAAATGGGTGGCCTTCGACGACACCTGCCTCGTCGACCTCGCGATGGATGATCCGCTGTTGTACTACACATGCCCGCAGCACTTCACCGCATTCTGCGGGTTCGATGTCTTGGCCCACGCCAGCGAGCCCTACGTGTCGCGGCTCGACTTCGCCCCGTCGCTGGGCAACGCCAAGTACTCGATCGAGCTCATTCGCGACCATCTACGGACCGCGGTCTACGATCCGAAGAATCTGGAAGCGCGGACCGGCATGATGCATGCGCAGTACATTGCGGCACAGGCCTTCAACTCCGGCGGACTGGGCCTGGTGCATTCGCTGTCGCACGCGGTCAGCGCCTTCTACGACAGTCATCACGGCTTGAACAACGCCATCGCATTGCCCCGGGTGTGGGAATACAACCTGCCCTCCCGTTTCGAGCGCTATGCCGAGATCGCCAAGTTGATGGGCGTCGACACGTCCAAGATGACCACGGTTCAGGCAGCGGATGCCGCGGTCGAAGAGGCCATCCGATTGTCGAAGGATCTGGGCATCCCTGACAACTTCGGTCAGCTGCGGATCGACAGCTACGACAAGAACCGGATGAACACGGGCAAGTACGAAGGTCGTGGCGACAAGATGGACACCTCGGACAAGCAGGTCCAGGCGATCGCCGAACATATGATGGGGGACTGGTGCACGCCGGGCAACCCGCGCGAGTCGACTGTCGAATCCCTGATCCCGATGGTGTCGCACGCTTTCAGCGGTTCGTACTGACACCGGATTCGGGCAAGAGAGGACACCATGACGGAGTTGGCGTACGAATCCCGGATCGACTCGGACGCAGCATCATTCGGCAGCCCGGAAGCTCTGGCAGAGGCGTTGCGCGGCAACGGTTATGTCATCGACCACGACCTCTCGGTGGTGGTTCATCTCGCTACCGTGCTCGGCAGACCGCTGTTGCTGGAAGGTCCGGCCGGCGTCGGCAAGACCGAACTCGCCAAATCGCTGGCCGCAGCGTCGGGACGCCGACTGGTCCGCCTGCAGTGTTACGAGGGTCTCGACGATTCCCGGGCGCTGTACGAATGGGACTACGCACGTCAACTCCTTCATGTACAGATGCTCCGGGACCGCATCACGACCGAGTTGGCAGGGTATGCCGACCTGGCCGCGGCGTCGGCAGCGCTTGCCCGCGAAGATGTCGGGGTGTTCACCGAGGATTTCTTGGTGGCCCGGCCCTTGCTGGAGGCGATCCTGTCGCCTGAGCCCGTTGTGTTGCTGATCGACGAGGTCGACCGCACGGACGAGGCCATGGAGGCGGTGATGCTGGAGGTCCTGGCCGAACAGCAGGTGACCGTGCCGGAATTGGGGAGCTTCACCGCCCGCTCGCAGCCGTGGATCGTTCTGACCTCGAACGATACCCGCGAGCTGTCGGCGGCACTCAAGCGTCGGTGCGTTCACTTCTCGGTCGACTACCCGGATGCCGCACGGGAGCGTGAGATCGTGGCGTCGCGTGCGCCCGAGGTCGAGGAGTCTGCGGTCGCGGACGCGTGGCGCTCGCCGGGCGGCTCCGGGCGATGCCGTTACGCAAGAGTCCATCGATCGCTGAGGTGGTGGATGCGGCGCGGGCGGCTTCGGTGCTCGGCGGGGTGTCGGGTGAGAACACCCGGGCGCTGCTGTCCTTGCTCGTCAAGTTCGGCGCAGACGTCGAGACCGTCCAGGCGCAGTTGTCGGGTGACGATGCCCGAGACGGCGCCAGTACTGGTGGGGCTCCCGCCGCCGCGGGCGGCGGAACGCGGGGGTCGGTCACGGCAGCGGCCTTCGGAGCCGGCCGGGCACGGGCGTCGGGCCGACGATGATCACGGGTCGCGATCCCGTACTCGACGTGCTTGCGGGCGTGCTCGGACGGATGTTGCGGCACCGAGGGGTGCGGGTGTCGCCGGCCGAGACGATCGAGGCCCGCCGTGTCCTGGCCCTCTACGGATCAGAGCTGTCGGTGTTGCGCCCTGCGCTGCAGGCGGTCACCGTCAAGTACGACTACGAGCGACCGGCCTTCGACGCGGTGTTCGACGCACTGTTCGTGACCGGGCCCGCATCGGTCGATGACCCTGGAGCCCTGCCGACCGTGCGGGGGACCCCCGGCGGATTGCCAGATGAGTTCGAATGGGATGACGAACTGCAGGGCGCCGCCCGGATGGTCGGGGCCGACGAACACACCGAAGAGGTCGGCGATCTTTTCGGCTCGGATCCCGAACGAAGTGAACGCCATGGTGAGTCGGCGCACCGCGAGGAGAACGATTTCACGGTCTCGGCGGGCGCGGAAGCTCTTGCGGTTAACCCGGATTCGGGTTCGACACAGGGTGGTATCACGTACACGATCGAGGTGGACAACGCCGGCTCGGCCACAGCCGGTGACCTCTCGTCGGCGCCGATGCGAGTGCGATCGGGCATCCTCTCGCTCGTGGACGCGCAAGCCGTGTTGGACCGGCTCGATGACTACGACGCACGGCGCGTCTACGGGACCGCCGGCGCCGACGACCTCGATCCGGCTCAGCTCGAACACCTGATGGCCGCGATCGAGTCTTTCGTCGAGGCGCACACCCGGGACGCGCCGGCCGCCGACGACGAACCCCGTCCCGGGGACGCAACGACGCCGACGATCAGCCGAGCAGACATCGATCAGGCGTGCCACCGGATCGTCCGACGCATGCGAGGTGCCCCGCGTACTCGCGCACGGACTCAGGGCCGTGGCCGGCTGGCGATCCGGCACACCCTCCGGGCGGCGCTGCGTACCGATGGAGACCCTGTCGACCTCTATCGGCGCACGCGGGCGGCGGGGCGGGTTCGGTTGGTCATCGTCGTGGACGTGTCCTTGTCGGTACGCCCGGTCACCGGCTTCATCCTGCGGCTCGCACAGTCCCTGCATCACATCGCCGACCGGTGCACGGTCCTGGCCTTCGTCGACAATCCGATCGATGTCACGACTCCACTGCTCGTCGGCACCGGGGATGATGCGCTGGCGCGGATCTTGTCTGCTCCTGGCCTCGATCTTGCGGCCACGAGCGACTATGGCAGCGTCCTGGACGGATTGCTGACAACACACGGTGGTGTGCTCGACGCTCGTACGAGTGTTTTGTTTGTCGGCGATGCCCGCGGTAACGGGTTGCTGCGCGGGCCGACCTACTCGGCGAAGTGCGCCGCCGCACGCACCGACTCGCCTGGGTCACTCCTGAGCCACGCCGATACTGGAGCCAGACCGGTTGCGGGATGGGCGAGTACGCCGAGTATTGCGACGCCGTGGTGGTGGCGCGCGATGCAGAGGAACTTCTCGACCGGGCCGACGAGATCGGTACGGCATTGTCGTGACGGAGAGCGGGACCAGGAAAGCGACCTTGAGGTGACGACACGACACCAGTTGACAGAAACCGTGTTGAGCGGGCCACGTGGTCACTAGGGTCGAGAGTGGGTGCGGCGCGCGCGACCGAGACACCGGCTGCCACCCACGGACAGGAATCGGATCATGATGCGCAGCATGCCGTCCCCACGGATCGTGAAGTTCCATGCTCCCGAGATGATCATCGGCGACGGTGCACTGGCCGAGGCCGCTCTTGCTGCTTCCCGACTGGGGATGCGCCGGCCGCTGGTGGTCTCCGATCGAAAGATCCGTGCGACGCCGTGGTTCGACGAGTTGTCCGGCAGGATCGTGTCGGTCGGATTGCATTCGGATTGTTTCACCGGTATCTCGCCCAATCCTCGTGCCCAGGAGGTCGCAGCGGCGTTCGAGCAGTACAAACGACACGGGGGCGACGGGATCATCGCGCTCGGAGGCGGGTCGGTGATCGACGCGGCCAAGGGCGTGGCAATCTTGGCGTCGAACGGCGGCCACATCCTCGAATACGAAGGCATCGACCGGGCAACGCGTCCGTTGCCTCCGGTGGTGGCCATTCCGACCACCGCCGGCAGTGGCTCGGATGTGTCCCAGTTCTGCATCGTCAACGACCCAGCACGACATACCAAGATCACGATCATCGGTCGGGGCCTGGTCCCCGACGTCACCGTCGTGGACCCACGGGTGCTGGCCACGGTTCCACCCGAGGTCACTGCCCAATGCGGAATGGATGTGCTGACCCATTGCATCGAGGCCTACGTTTCCATCGCCCATAGCCGGATGACGGATACATTTGCGCTGCAGGCTCTTTCGACCACCTGGCGTCATCTCGAACGACTGGTCGACAACCCTGCCGATCCCGAGGCGTCGGTGGCCATGGCCCACGCTTCACTCGAAGCGGGCATGGCGTTCACCAATGCGATCCTCGGGGCGGCGCACGCCATGAGCCACCCAGTCGGCGGGCATTGCGATGCTGCACACGGCGCCATCAACTCGGTGCTGCTGCCGCACGTCATCCGCTACAACGCCCACGTGTGTGCCGACGGTTTCGTCGATCTGGCGGAGGCAGTGGGGCTGTCCACTCACGGAACACCGATGAGTGTGGCCGATCGGCTCGCCGATCAGGTCTCGAGGTTCGCCCTTCGGATCGGCATGCCGGCAAGTCTGTCGCCACTCGGGGTGAAC
Source organism: Williamsia sp. D3 (assembly GCF_000506245.1). Lineage (NCBI taxonomy): Bacteria > Bacillati > Actinomycetota > Actinomycetes > Mycobacteriales > Nocardiaceae > Williamsia > Williamsia sp. D3. Next base: position 91,954 of record NZ_AYTE01000018.1, read on the forward strand.
AGCACGGACATCGAGATGCTCTCCGCGCACGCGCTGGCCGACTCGTGCATGACCACCAATCCGCGCCAGCCGGACGCGGCCACCGTCGCCGATCTGTACCGGGAGGCGCTGTGACGGGCCGGCCGTCGGGTCCTGGGCCCAGCGACCTGGAGTCACTGGTCGGCCTACGTTCGGTCAAAGGCAGTCACTATGCGCAGTTCAGGGGTGTCGAGCAACGCCTGACGCGCGTGGTGGGCGCGCTGGAACGGATCTCCCGAGCGCTCGTGCGCACGGCGGAGGGACCCGAGACCCTGGTGTTGTCGGTGCTCGACGCAGCGCGCGAGCATCTCGGGGCCCAATGGGTCCTTTTTGCGTTGAGCGATGGTCGACTCGAACGTACGGGGCCGCGCCACCTCATGATGGATGCGGACGGTGATGTGTACGCCTTCGAAGGCGCGGGTTCGGCGGGCAAACCGGTGGGCTTACCCGACGAAGTGCTCAACCGGCTCAACGACGTCCTCCGTGGGCAGATGACGAGATTGGGCCGGCCGGTCATCGAAGCCCACCACATCCACGTACCGGTCGAGTTGAACGGAGAGGTCGTCGGAGGACTGTCCGCGTGGATCTCGCAGACGCACACCGTCGATCCGACCGACGTGGTGGTTCTTCGGATTCTCGCAGGTCAGGCCACAGTGGCGCTTCTGAACGCGGCCCTGTTCGAGGAGAGCCGGCACCTGCTGGTGCGCGCCGAGCAGGCGTACGAGGAGAGCCGTCGTCACGCCGCACACCTCGCCGAGCGCAACGCCGAACTCGAACGCACTCAGCGCGAACTCTCGGCGGCCATGCGCCAAGAGGTCCTCAACACCGAGCGCGCACGTATCGCGCGGGAGCTCCACGACTCGGTTGCACAGTCGGTGTTGTCGGCCGGCGTCCAGATCGAGGTGTGCCGCATCGATGCCGACCCGGCGATCGCGGATCGGCTCGCCGTGGCGGGGAAGTTGACCAAAGATGCCGTCGAGCAGGTGCGATCGGTCATCTACACGCTCAATCACGCTCCCTCCGATCGTGCCGGTGACCTGGCCGCCATCCTGGACGAACTCTGTTCGATGCACATGCCGGATGATCTCCGGACCGACGTCAGGGTGATCGGCCGTCAGCGAGACCTGGCCCACGACATCCAGCACGCGATCTTGCGGATAGCAGGAGAGGCGTTGTTCAACACCGCGGTGCACGCCCAGGCAACCAATGCTCGAGTTGTGCTCCTCTACTCCGAGAGCGACGTCCGTCTGACCGTCGACGACGACGGCTCCGGTGACCCCGACTACATGCGCCGGGTGATGCGCGCCGCGACCGTGGGTGACCTGGCCGGACGGCATCACGGGCTCGCGAACATGCGATCCCGGGCCGCAGAGCTCAGTGGCGATCTGAGGATTCGCCGCTCCCGGCTCGGCGGCGTACGCATCGTGGTGGAGATCCCGACAACTGACAGGGTGGACAGATGATGGACGTGACCGACCGCGCACCTGCCGGGGGCAAACGACCGATCCGGACCATGCTGGTGGACGACCATGCGCTGCTGCGCGAGGGGATGCGCTCTCTCCTGGAACGCGAGAGCTCCATTTCGGTTGTGGGAGAGGCCGATACCGTCGGCGAGGCGCTCGAAGGCGCAGCCAGGTTCGCGCCCGACGTGATGGTTGTCGACCTCAAGCTCACAGCCGGTACCGACTATGAGGGCCTGCGTCTGATCAGCGAGTTGACACGGCGGCATCCAGCGGTCGCGGCACTGGTTCTCACCACGTTCCTCGACGACGACCTGGTGGTCCGTGCCGTTCGCAGCGGCGCGAAGGGCTACGTGGTGAAAGACATCGACACCACCGAGTTGGTGCGGGCGATCAAGTCCGTGTCGAGGGGAGAAAGCGCCTTCGACTCGCGCAGCGCAGCTGTGGTGCTACGCGCGGTCACCGGGCAAGGACACTCCGAGACACTGACCGAACGGGAGCGCCAGGTCTTGCGGTTGCTCGCCGACGGCAGCTCCAACAAGAGCATCGGCGAGACGCTGTTCATCTCCGCGTCAACCGTTAAGTTCCACATTCGCAACATCATTCGGAAACTGGGCGTCTCCAAGCGCACGGAGGCGGTGTACGCGGCCAGTAAGCGTGGCCTGATCTAGCGACCGTTGTGATCAGCCGCCAGGACGAGCCAGCCACCGTGGTCGGAGAACGTCAGGGCGTCCGGCTGTCCGGCGGTCTCGGCCCACCGGGCCAACGTCTGCGGGGTGAGTGTGTGGTGATGGCCGAAGTGTGCGCTCGCGACCTGCTCATAAGGAACGGCGATCACAACCCGCCGGCGAGCCACGCGTAGTGCCTCGGCGATGGCGATGTCCGCACCACCGGGCAAATGCTCGAGCAGGTGGATCAGGGTGACCGTGTCGACGAAGTCATCCGGGTAGGGGAGCGCGAGGGCGTCACCGCACGCGACCTGCACATCCGATGTGCGCTGCCGCGCGGCCTCGTCGAGCAGTCGCACCGCCCCGGCTGAGATGTCGCACGCGTACACGTCGGCGCAGTGGCCCGCCGCGGCTTGCAACGCGAGGAATCCGAAACAGCAACCGACCTCCAAGAGGCTCGATCCGCTGATGAGGGAGAGCGCTCGCCTGTGGATGGGTGCAAATGGCGATCGGCCAGCCGACAACTCACGCAGAGAATTGGCGTAGAAAGCGCGCCAACAGTCGCCTGCGTCATCGGCGCAGGTGAGAATCACGCCGGTCGCCGCGTCTTCGAACTGCTGCCGGCCCTCGAGGACACCACGCTGCACCAGCCCTTCGAGCTCAGCGACCATGCGAGCGTCGGACACAGTGGCGAGGTCGAGGTCATGACCGATTTCGAGGCGACCCGTGCGGCCGTGCCTCCATTGCAGGGCCCCCACCCGTCGCGCACCCGAGCCCGGTGAGCCTTGTTGCACCACAACGCAATCGGTGACATAGCGAGTGTGGGACAGGAGCGCGGTGGTCATTCTCCGACGCTATGGGGGAGGGGAACGGAGGGTAACTGTCCAAATGGTGGGGACCGCTCGACAAATGGGCAGTATTGCGGACCGTCCGGGATGGCCCGGTGTCAATACGACACGCTCACTCACCGCGCGTGTTGGTGATCACAGCAGGTCGAATTGGCGAAAGTGCTCCCCAGGCCTGGAATGCGGAGCCATAAGCGCAGCGCTGACCTGCACCGATGCACGCGTAAGCAGCTGTTGTCCAGGCGATTTGACGTTGCATGTCCGACCCGCGTAACTTTCTTCAAGTCAGCGAGTGAGGCGCCGGAGAGCGAGAGTCCGGAGCGGCCAAGAACACCGACGGGATGTTTTCCTGAAGGAACAACGCTGACCGCCCAAGTTCGAAACGAGTCCACTGAAAAGTGGAGCGTATCGACGCGGGTGGCCCAAGGTCCTGTGACCTTCGGGAGCCACGAACGGCCTCAAAACCGGGAGTTGCGCCGAGATTGCAGAGCTGGTAGGCTGGTAGAGTTGCCTCGGAGACGGAGACGGAGACGGGGACAACAACAGCTAGACAACAATATCCTTACCGGGATGGCACCACATATAACGGTGTCGAAGTCGGTACGGGGTGTGTTCTTTGAGAACTCGATAGTGTGTCGATGGATTGTTAGTGCCAATTTAGGTGCTGCATTTCTGTCATTGATGAGGCCCTTTGGGGGTTTGGTTGGTGATGGTGTGTGGTGCCGGCATTAGTTAGATATTATTTTGATCCCATCGCAGGTTTTGAGTCCTGTGGTGGTGTCAGTTTTTGTTTGGTTGGGATTGTGAAATCTCTTCAGGACATATTTTTTTGAAGATCACCTTTATTGGTGTTCTTTTGGAAGGTTTTCATGGAGAGTTTGATCCTGGCTCAGGACGAACGCTGGCGGCGTGCTTAACACATGCAAGTCGAACGATGAAGCCAGCTTGCTGGTGGATTAGTGGCGAACGGGTGAGTAACACGTGGGTGATCTGCCCCAAACTTTGGGATAAGCCTGGGAAACTGGGTCTAATACCGAATATGACCGATACTCGCATGGGTGTTGGTGGAAAGCTCCGGCGGTTTGGGATGGGCCCGCGGCCTATCAGCTTGTTGGTGGGGTAATGGCCTACCAAGGCGACGACGGGTAGCCGGCCTGAGAGGGCGACCGGCCACACTGGGACTGAGACACGGCCCAGACTCCTACGGGAGGCAGCAGTGGGGAATATTGCACAATGGGCGCAAGCCTGATGCAGCGACGCCGCGTGAGGGATGACGGCCTTCGGGTTGTAAACCTCTTTCACCAGGGACGAAGCGAAAGTGACGGTACCTGGAGAAGAAGCACCGGCCAACTACGTGCCAGCAGCCGCGGTAATACGTAGGGTGCGAGCGTTGTCCGGAATTACTGGGCGTAAAGAGCTCGTAGGCGGTTTGTCGCGTCGTTCGTGAAAACTTGGGGCTTAACTCCAAGCGTGCGGGCGATACGGGCAGACTTGAGTACTACAGGGGAGACTGGAATTCCTGGTGTAGCGGTGAAATGCGCAGATATCAGGAGGAACACCGGTGGCGAAGGCGGGTCTCTGGGTAGTAACTGACGCTGAGGAGCGAAAGCGTGGGTAGCGAACAGGATTAGATACCCTGGTAGTCCACGCCGTAAACGGTGGGTACTAGGTGTGGGTTCCTTTTCACGGGATCCGTGCCGTAGCTAACGCATTAAGTACCCCGCCTGGGGAGTACGGCCGCAAGGCTAAAACTCAAAGGAATTGACGGGGGCCCGCACAAGCGGCGGAGCATGTGGATTAATTCGATGCAACGCGAAGAACCTTACCTGGGTTTGACATACACCAGAAAGCCATAGAGATATGGCCCCCCCTTGTGGTTGGTGTACAGGTGGTGCATGGCTGTCGTCAGCTCGTGTCGTGAGATGTTGGGTTAAGTCCCGCAACGAGCGCAACCCTTGTCCTGTGTTGCCAGCACGTAATGGTGGGGACTCGCAGGAGACTGCCGGGGTCAACTCGGAGGAAGGTGGGGATGACGTCAAGTCATCATGCCCCTTATGTCCAGGGCTTCACACATGCTACAATGGCCGGTACAGAGGGCTGCGATACCGTGAGGTGGAGCGAATCCCTTAAAGCCGGTCTCAGTTCGGATCGGGGTCTGCAACTCGACCCCGTGAAGTCGGAGTCGCTAGTAATCGCAGATCAGCAACGCTGCGGTGAATACGTTCCCGGGCCTTGTACACACCGCCCGTCACGTCATGAAAGTTGGTAACACCCGAAGCCGGTGGCCCAACCCCTTGTGGGAGGGAGCCGTCGAAGGTGGGATTGGCGATTGGGACGAAGTCGTAACAAGGTAGCCGTACCGGAAGGTGCGGCTGGATCACCTCCTTTCTAAGGAGCAACATAAACTGCGGTCGATGGGTTGCTTTGTACCAGCCCCGCTTGCTGCTTCGGCAGTGGGTGTGATCGTGGTGGCCCCGCTGCACAGGCGAATGTTCTGTGGTGGGAGCTCATGGGTGAAACGCTAACAATGTCGGGGTCTTCGCTTTGGCGAGGTTCTGATGCTCATGTCTGCGAGGACGTGGGGCATTGACACACTATTGGGTCCTGAGGGAACACACTGTGAGGTGGGTTTGCTCTGGATTTAACGATGATGCCGGCTGATGCGGGTGCCTGTTATCGCGGAGGGGTGAAGATTCTTCTGCGGGGTGCCGGTTGGTGGGTGTGTGTTGTTTGAGAATTGCACAGTGGATGCGAGCATCTTTATTTTGTTTTGATAATGTTTGTAAGTGTGTAAGAGCGTACGGTGGATGCCTTGGCACCAGGAGCCGATGAAGGACGTAGGAGGCTGCGATAAGCCTCGGGGAGCTGTCAACCGAGCTGTGATCCGAGGGTGTCCGAATGGGGAAACCCAGCACGAGTGATGTCGTGTTACCCGCATCTGAATATATAGGGTGTGTGGAGGGAACGTAGGGAAGTGAAACATCTCAGTACCTACAGGAAGAGAAAACAACATGTGATTCCGTGAGTAGTGGCGAGCGAAAGCGGATGAGGCTAAACCATGGATGTGTGATAGCCGGCGGGCGTTGCATTCGTGGGGTTGTGGGATCCATTGTGTCAATTCTGCCGGGTTGGCCAACAGTGAGAAATCGTTGTGTTAGGCGAAGTGGTCTGGAACGGCCTGTCGTAGAGGGTGAGAATCCCGTAGCCGAAAATGTGACGACTGTTGATATGGACACCCAAGTAGCAGCGGGCCCGTGAAATCTGCTGTGAATCTGTCGGGACCACCCGATAAGCCTGAATACTCCCTGGTGACCGATAGCGGACTAGTACCGTGAGGGAAAGGTGAAAAGTACCCCGGGAGGGGAGTGAAATAGTACCTGAAACCGTGCGCTTACAATCCGTCAAAGCTGATGCAGTCTTTAGTGGCTGGTTGGTGATGGCGTGCCTTTTGAAGAATGAGCCTGCGAGTTAGTGCTCGGTGGCGAGGTTAACCCGTGTGGGGTAGCCGTAGCGAAAGCGAGTCCGAATAGGGCGTTAGAGTCGCCGGGTCTAGACCCGAAGCGGAGTGATCTACCCATGGCCAGGTTGAAGCGACGGTAAGACGTCGTGGAGGACCGAACCCACTTCAGTTGAAAATGGAGGGGATGAGCTGTGGGTAGGGGTGAAAGGCCAATCAAACTCCGTGATAGCTGGTTCTCCCCGAAATGCATTTAGGTGCAGCGTCGCATGTTTCTCGCTGGAGGTAGAGCTACTGGATGGCCGATGGGCCCTACAAGGTTACTGACGTCAGCCAAACTCCGAATGCCAGTGAGTGAGAGTGCGGCAGTGAGACTGCGGGCGATAAGGTTCGTAGTCGAGAGGGAAACAGCCCAGATCGCCGGCTAAGGCCCCTAAGCGTGTACTAAGTGGAAAAGGATGTGGGGTCGCGAAGACAACCAGGAGGTTGGCTTAGAAGCAGCCACCCTTGAAAGAGTGCGTAATAGCTCACTGGTCAAGTGATCCTGCGCCGACAATGTAGCGGGGCTCAAGTACACCGCCGAAGCCGCGGCACTCACACGTTAGCCCGTCTTTCTCCTGCGGGAGTTGGACTAGGTGTGTGGGTGGGTAGGGGAGCGTCCTGCATCCATGGAAGCATCGGAGTGATCCAGGTGTGGAGGGTGTGGGAGTGAGAATGCAGGCATGAGTAGCGAAAGCGAAGTGAGAAACTTCGCCGCCGAATGACCAAGGGTTCCTGGGCCAGGCTAATCCGCCCAGGGTGAGTCGGGACCTAAGGCGAGGCCGACAGGCGTAGTCGATGGACAACGGGTTGATATTCCCGTACCCGTGTAGTCGCGTCCGTGATGAATCAGCAGTACTAACCATCCTGAAGATCAAGGGTTACCTTCGGGTTTCGTTTGGTTGGATGCATGGGACCTTTGCTGGTAGTAGTCAAGCGATGGGGTGACGCAGGAAGGTAGTGGGGCCAGTCAGTGGTTGTACTGGTGTAAGCCTGTAGGGAGAGACATAGGCAAATCCGTGTCTCACATATCCTGAGAGGTGATGCGTAGCCGAATGAGGCGAATTCCATGATCCTATGCTGCCGAGAAAAGCCTCTAGCGAGTGGCGACACGGCCCGTACCCCAAACCAACACAGGTGGTCAGGTAGAGAATACTAAGGCGATCGAGAGAACTGTGGTTAAGGAACTCGGCAAAATGCCCCCGTAACTTCGGGAGAAGGGGGACCACGTCTGGTGATCAACTTTTCGTTGTGAGCTGGGTGTGGTCGCAGAGACCAGAGAGAAGCGACTGTTTACTAAAAACACAGGTCCGTGCGAAGTCGTAAGACGATGTATACGGACTGACGCCTGCCCGGTGCTGGAAGGTTAAGAGGACCGGTTAACACTTCGGTGTGAAGCTGAGAATTTAAGCCCCAGTAAACGGCGGTGGTAACTATAACCATCCTAAGGTAGCGAAATTCCTTGTCGGGTAAGTTCCGACCTGCACGAATGGCGTAACGACTTCTCTGCTGTCTCAACCACAGACTCGGCGAAATTGCATTACGAGTAAAGATGCTCGTTACGCGCGGCAGGACGAAAAAGACCCCGGGACCTTCACTATAGCTTGGTATTGGTGTTCGGTTCGGTTTGTGTAGGATAGGTGGGAGACTGTGAAGCATGCACGCCAGTGTGTGTGGAGTCGTTGTTGAAATACCACTCTGATCGTATTGGATATCTAACCTCGGACCATGATCTGGTTCAGGGACAGTGCCTGGTGGGTAGTTTAACTGGGGCGGTTGCCTCCTAAAATGTAACGGAGGCGCCCAAAGGTTCCCTCAGCCTGGTTGGCAATCAGGTGTTGAGTGTAAGTGCACAAGGGAGCTTGACTGTGAGACGTACATGTCGAGCAGGGACGAAAGTCGGGACTAGTGATCCGGCACCGGCAAGTGGAAGCGGTGTCGCTCAACGGATAAAAGGTACCCCGGGGATAACAGGCTGATCTTCCCCAAGAGTCCATATCGACGGGATGGTTTGGCACCTCGATGTCGGCTCGTCGCATCCTGGGGCTGGAGTAGGTCCCAAGGGTTGGGCTGTTCGCCCATTAAAGCGGCACGCGAGCTGGGTTTAGAACGTCGTGAGACAGTTCGGTCTCTATCCGCCGCGCGCGTAAGAAACTTGAGGAAACCTGTCCCTAGTACGAGAGGACCGGGACGGACGAACCTCTGGTGTGCCAGTTGTCCTACCAAGGGCACCGCTGGTTAGCTACGTTCGGAAGGGATAACCGCTGAAAGCATCTAAGCGGGAAGCCTGTTCCAAGATGAGGTTTCTCACCCTCTTAGCAGGGGTAAGGCCCCCCACAGACCATGGGGTAGATAGGCCAGAACTGGAAGCCCGGTAACGGGTGCAGGTGACTGGTACTAATCGGCCGAGGACTTACAACCAAAACAAATAACACTTGTTTCGCATCCACTGTGCAATATCTGAAACAACACACACATCTCAAAAAATAGGCCAGAAGATGTGTGTACTGGTTTCATAAAGTTACGGCGGCTATAGCGGAGGGGAAACGCCCGGCCCCATTCCGAACCCGGAAGCTAAGCCCTCCAGCGCCAATGGTACTGCACCCTAATCAGTGTGGGAGAGTAGGACACCGCCGAACACAACTCGCGAACGCCTCGTGCCTGACATCGAAAGATGTTGGACACGGGGCGTTTTTGCTATGTCCGAACACATCCGCGATGGGTGAGATGACGCCTTAAGTCGGACTTGCGCCTGGCTGCCTACATCAAAACTGGGTCAAACGACCCACTGCCGGATTCGGCGTCCTACACTTCTGGCCATGTCCTACACCGAAGATTTGCGCCCTGACCTGAGTGTTGCAGGGATGACCCGCAGACAGTTGTTGGGCGCGGCGGTGGCAGGGGCGATCTGTGTCTCCGTCGGAGCCACTGTTCTCGGAGCCGGGACATCCAACGCGGGAATGAACCCCGATGAGCTTCTCGACGTTGTCATCGTCGGGGGCGGTCTGTCGGGTCTTGCTGCTGCGAGATCTGTTGCAAGAGCCGGAAAGTCGGTGCGGGTTCTCGAGGCCCGCGAACGCGCCGGCGGACGTGTCCACAACATCACGACACCGAATCTAGGTGTCACTCTCGATGCCGGAGCGGAGTTCGTGGGTCCGACACAGACCCATATTGCCGCGTTGGCACGTGAGTACGGTGTTCTTTCAGTGCCCACCTACAACGAGGGCGTCAGCGTCTTCTGGAACAGCGGCCGGCGTTCCACCATGCCGAGTGCGCTGGGAGTGCCGATCGACCCGGCCAGCCCTGAGGCGGCGTTCGCACTCGCTCAGCTCGAGGTGCAAGGTCTGCTTCGATTCCCTGTGGGTGAACCATGGAAGCACCCTGACGCGTCCTACCTGGACTCGATCACCTGGAAGCAATGGCTGGAAGCCCGGTCGATGTCTCCGACCGCGAGGATGTTGCTCTCCCTTGCCTGTTCTGCAACCTTGTCGGTCGAACCAGACGAGGTGTCGGCGCTGTACTTCTTCAATTATGTTGCCGCGGCAGGAGACGAGGCCAACCCCGGTAGCCTCATCCGACTACTGAGTACCTCCGGTGGCGCCCAGGAGCGGCTCTTTGTAGGCGGTGCTGCGCTGATTCCGCTTCGAATGGCTGCAGCTCTGGGTGATCGCATGCTGTACAACGCCGCAGTCCGTCACATCTCGTGGGGCGGTGGGTTCGCGACCGTACAGAGTGATGCGGGGGCGTTGCGGGCTAGGAAGGTCATCGTTGCCATGTCGCCCGCGATCACCGGTCGAATCCAGTTCAGCCCTGGGCTGCCGGCAGGGCGCACCGGCTTACAGGACGGCTACCGGATGGGTGCCATCAGCAAGTTCGCAGCCGTGTACGCCGAGCCGTTCTGGCGTGCGAAGGGATTGTCGGGTCAGGTCATCGGAAACGGCGACCCGATCGACGTTTGCTTCGAGAACTATGCCGAAGGCAATCACGTCCTGATGGGGTTCATCTCGGCCGACGCGATGCGGCGGTTGGACAACGCGCCGCAGGAACAGCTGGTCGACGAGTGCATCAAGAACTTCGTCGACTATTTCGGTCCGGAGGCCCGCAACCACTTAGATCACGGCGTTTTTTCAAGTGGGATCTCGAACCGTGGTCGCAAGGTGGCCCGGTGGCCGTCAGCAGACCCGGAACGCTGACACGGTATGGCAGTTCCTTGCGAGCGCCCGTGGGCCCGGTCCACTGGGCTGGTACGGAGACTTCCGACTACTGGACCGGGTACATGGACGGCGCAGTGAGGTCCGGGGAACGTGCCGCTCGTGAGGTCATCGCTGCTTTGTAGAGGGCGCGTCACCGGCAATTCGTCGTGGAGGGCCCCCAGCGACTACCCTGGCGTGCGGCCAATCGGCCATCAACAGGCAACTACATAGCGTGAATCCATCGATTCGGCGGCCCGTCCGCTGCGGTGAGATCGTGACGAAGAGGCAGACGTGAACGACAGAATGAACCGTGGCAGTGGCGGAAATACCGGCGGCAGTGGACGTGGCAATCAACCCGGTGGCCGGTCATCCGACCGTCAGGGGGGATCGAACCGCTCGGGCGCAGACCGCGGACGCAACTTCCGCAACGACTCGGATGCACGCCGCGGAACCGGCTCGGCCAATCGGCCGCCCGAACCGCTCATCCCCGAAGACGTTGTGCCGCAGGATCTCGATACCGCTGTCCGCCGTGACCTCTTGAGTCTCGACCGCACCAACGCCGACACCGTGTCGCGGCACCTCATCATGACTTTCCGGCTGCTCGACGAGGATCCTCAGCTCGCCCTGGAACACGCACGCGCTGCGCGTCGTCGCGCCGGCCGGATCGCGATGGTCAGGGAGGCCGCCGGGCTCGCGGCCTACAACGCCCAGGAGTGGGCGGAGGCGCTGTCCGAACTGCGCGCAGCCCGCCGGATGTCAGGTGGGAACGCCCTACTGCCCATGATCGCCGACTGTGAGCGTGGACTGGGCCGGCCCGAGCGCGCAATCGATGTCGCCCGAAGCGAAGAAGCCCGGGCACTCACGGGCGAAGAGGCTGCCGAGATGCGCATCGTGGAGTCGGGCGCACGCCTCGATCTCGGCGACTTCGACAAGGCCATCGTCACCCTGCAGACCAAAGACCTCGACCCATCTCGGGTCGGTACCGAGGCCGCGCGCTACTTCTACGCCTATGCTGCGGCATTGCTGGCCGCCGGCCGTCGTGACGAGGCGATCACCTGGTTCATGAACGCCGCTGCCGCCGACGACGACGATGCGACCGACGCCGAGGAACGGCTCATGGAGCTGAGCAACCCCGAGGGCGTCGACACCGAGCTCGAAGAAAGTGGCTTGGCCGGCGAGGACGAGACCTCCACACCGACAACACTTGCCCAGTCCGCTCCGACAACCCGGTCGGTTCCTGTGGTTGCCGAGCCTGTTCAGGTGCCCGCTCCCGTTGTCCCGAAACTCATCCCGGCTGAGCCCGCCGAGCCGGGTGCGCGCCTGCGCGATGGCTACGACGTCCTGCTCCTGGATCTCGACGGCACCGTCTACGCCGGAAAAGACGAGATCCCCGGCGCAAGAGAAGCATTGGACGCCGGCGACCAGCGCAACTTCTACGTCACGAACAACGCCAGCCGTTCTCCCGACGATGTCGCCGCGCACCTGCGCGATCTCGGTTTCGCCGCCGAACCCGATGAGGTCGTCACCAGCGCTCAGACTGCCGCTCGGCTGGTCGCCGAACAGTTGCCGATGGGTTCGCGGGTCCTGGTCGTGGGAACCGACGCACTCGTCCACGAGGTCCGATCTGCAGGCCTCGGGGTGACACGAAGCGCCGACGATCGTCCGGCCGCTGTTGTGCAAGGACATTCGCCGGACACCGACTGGTCCAATCTCTCCGAGGCTGCCCTGGCGATCCGGGCCGCGCCCGCTGGGTTGCCTGCAACGTCGACGCCACGCTTCCGACCGACCGCGGACTCCTCGTCGGCAACGGTTCGATGGTGGCCGCCGTGGCAAACGCAACCGGGCAGCAACCGCAGGTCGCCGGAAAGCCTGCGGCACCGCTGATGATCGACGCGGTCAACCGCAGCGGTTCCAAGACGCCGCTGGTGGTCGGCGACCGACTCGACACCGATATCGAAGGCGCCAACGCCATCGAGGCGGACAGCTTGCTTGTCCTCACCGGGGTCAGCACCGCCGTTGATGCGCTGAATGCTCCGGAGGCGCAGCGCCCTACGTTCGTGTCGGCGGATCTCAGCGGACTCAACGCCGCGGCGGACGATGTTGTCGTCGGCCCGCGCCCCGGATGGCACGTCAGTGTCCTGGACGGCACGTTGACCGTGGTCGCTCAAGACGGTGCGGACGCGAGCGCGGTTCTCTACGCGGTGCTCCATGCCGCGTGGTCACAGGAGTCGCGTGCTCGCTGGACCGTCGAGGCCGCCGAAGAAGAAGCGCAAGCCGCTCTGATGGGTGCCGGTCTCCTGAGCTGAGTGCGGACCGGTCAGCTCCGAGAGAACTCGGATGCGGCCGCGATCTGTTCGTCGGTCGGGCGCACACCGGTGTACAGCACGAATTGCTCGGCCGCCTGCAGGGCGATCACCTGTGCGCCGGTGATGGTGGGTCGGTTCTCGAACGCCGCGATGAGTGGGGTGCGCGACGGCATCGCGACCACATCGAACGCGGCCTGTGCTGCCTCGACAACCTCGGTGGGGAAGGGCAGGCCGTGAGCGTCGGGGCCGCCTGCCATGCCGATCGGGGTCGCATTGACCAGTAGGTGTGGGCGGTCCGCGCCGAGGTCGGGTTGCCAGGTGAAGCCATATTGTTCTGCCAGCGCGGAACCGGCGTCACGGTTGCGGGCCACCACGACGGTGTTCTGGTATCCCTCATCGCGGAGAGCGGCGACCACCGCTTTGGCCATCCCTCCGCTACCGGCGATCGCTACTGAATAGTCTTTCGGTATCGCGCTGTCGCGCAACAGATTTGCTGCTGCCTGATAGTCGGTGTTGTAGGCATGGAGGACACCGTCCTCGTTGACGATCGTGTTCACCGAAGCGATTGCGGCGGCCGAATCATGCATCACGTCGACCAACTCGATGACTTCCTCCTTGAAGGGCATCGAGATTCCGGCACCGCGGATGCCGAGGGCTCGTAGACCTCCGATGGCAGTGGGCAGATCTGTTGTCGTGAACGCCTTGTAGACGTAGTCGAGCCCGATTTCGTTGTACAGATAGTTGTGAAACTTGGTGCCGATGTTGCTCGGCCGCCCCGACAGGGAGATACACAATTGCGTCTCACGGCGGAGGACACGGGCATCAGGTGCGTGGGACGGCGATCCGTCAGTGGTGGACGTCATCACTCGACGCTAACAATCGACTAGCCTTGGCAGGCGATGAACCATCCCCGCCCCGGCCCCATCCCAGGTCCCAGGCCCGGCCCCAGACCCGGGCCGGCTCCTGTCGAACCTGCATCCAACGTCGACCTCGGTGAGATCCGGGAGCGGGTGGCAGACCTGCTCGAGCAGGCCGATCAAGTCGCGGCCAGTGACGACGCCGAAGGCATGGGTCTGAACCAGCTCGCCCGGCAGGCCGAGCTGCTGGACAGAGCGCACACGGTACTCACCGAGGCCCTCGAAAAGGTCGATCGTGTCTGAGTGCCGTTCTCATGGCGCGTAGAGCCCGGCTGGACGCCGAGCTGGTCAGGCGAGGTGAAGCGCGGTCTCGTGACCACGCCCGAGCACTCATCGAAGCCGGCCGCGTCAAGGTCAACGGAACGGTCGCCTCCAAGCCGGCCACCAATGTCGACCTCGGTGCCCCGATCGTCGTAGCCGACTCCGACGACGAAGGCTGGGCCTCACGGGGCGCCCACAAGCTCCTTGGTGCACTTGACGCCTTCGAACCGCTCGGACTATCGGTAGCGGGCAAACGTTGCCTGGATGCCGGTGCGTCCACCGGCGGCTTCACCGACGTGTTGCTGCGCCGTGGAGTTACCGAAGTGGTCGCGGTCGACGTCGGGTACGGCCAGCTCATCTGGCGGATACAGAACGATCCGCGCGTCGACGTCCGTGACCGCACCAACGTTCGGAGCCTGTCTGCCGAGCAGATCGGCGGTCCGGTGGAGGTTGTCGTCGCCGACTTGTCGTTCATCTCCCTTAACCTGGTGCTCGCAGCGTTCGCCGACTGCGCTCAGGAGGGAGCGGACCTGCTTCCGATGGTCAAACCGCAGTTCGAGGTCGGCAAAGACCGGGTGGGATCAGGGGGAGTCGTGCGAGATCGGGCTCTACGTACAGAAGCGGTGACTGCCGTGGCCCAGACAGCAGCGGGGCATGGGCTTCGCACGCTCGGTGCGGTTGCCAGCCCGCTGCCAGGACCGTCGGGCAATGTTGAATACTTCCTGTGGCTGCGAAAAGAGTCGACTGCAGCGAGCGAGTCGGAACCGGTGACGGTGGACGACGAGGTACGCGCGGCGATAGCCCAGGCAATCGAGGAAGGGCCCCAGTGACAGACCACAACGACGCCGCACCGGCGGCATCGGGACGTGAGTTCTTGGTGGTCGCCCACACCGGACGCGACAACGTCCACGAGACCATGGCCGTGATCGCCAAACGATGCGCCGAGGCG
This sequence comes from Williamsia sp. D3, assembly GCF_000506245.1. Classification (NCBI taxonomy): domain Bacteria; kingdom Bacillati; phylum Actinomycetota; class Actinomycetes; order Mycobacteriales; family Nocardiaceae; genus Williamsia; species Williamsia sp. D3. The sequence goes on from NZ_AYTE01000018.1 coordinate 107,067, forward strand.
GGCGTCGGACTGCGGGTGATCGACCACGACACCATGCCCAGCCATCCTGGCCCCCAATATCTCGGCACGGTCTATCCACTCGATCCCGCCGAGCTCCGCGAGATCGGCGCCGACGTCGCGGTGACCGCGGGCAACGAGCAGTCCGCGGCGGGTTGCGAGGTGGTCATCGTGCTCGGCGGCGACGGCACGTTCCTGCGAGCTGCCGAACTCGCCCACCCCGTCGGGGCGCCGGTACTCGGAATCAATCTCGGGCACATCGGTTTCCTGGCCGAGGCGGAGGCCAACCGGGTCGATGAAGTGATCGGCAAACTGATTCGCCGCGACTATGAGATCGAAGACCGGATGACGTTGGACGTCTGCGTCCACGTCGACGGTGAAGTGATCGCGAAGAGCTGGGCACTGAACGAGGCGAGCATCCAGAACCTCTCGCGGCAAGGGGTTTTGGAATTGATCACCGAGGTCGACGGACGACCGGTCTCGGCGTTCGGGGCGGACGGCATCTTGGTGTCCACGCCGACCGGATCGACCGCCTACGCGTTCTCGGCGGGCGGACCCGTGATGTGGCCGGACCTCGAGGCGATCCTGCTGGTGCCGTCCAATGCGCACGCACTCTTCGCCCGGCCGATGATCACCAGCCCTCAGTCGCGGGTCGCGGTGGAGGTACTGGCCCGTGGGCAGGATGCGCTCTTGTCGTGCGACGGTCGCCGCAACATCGACGTGCCGGCTGGAGGTCGGATCGAGGTCGTTCGTGGTGAGCGACCGGTGCATTGGGTGCGCATCGATTCGGACCCGTTCGCCGATCGTCTGGTCCGTAAGTTCCAGCTACCGGTCACCGGGTGGCGGGGGAGGCAGCTGTAGTGCTCGAAGAGATCTCGATCAGTGGCCTCGGTGTCATCGACAAGGCCGGTGCCGAGTTCCACGAGGGTTTGACGGTGCTGACCGGTGAGACGGGTGCAGGCAAGACGATGGTTGTCACCAGCCTGCATCTGTTGTCGGGTGCCAGGGCCGATGCGGGGCGCGTGCGATCGGGGCAAGCACGTGCGGTTGTCGAAGGCCGGTTCCGGGCGACGGGCCCGGACGCAGCGGAGGTGCTCGACTCGTCAGGGGCAGAACTCGACGAGGATGGCACCGTCATCGCCGTCCGTACCGTCAACGCCGACGGCCGCTCGCGGGCACATCTGGGTGGACGGTCGGTCCCGGTCGGGCTGCTGGGGCAGTTCACCAGCGGACAGCTTGCCATTCACGGGCAGAACGACCAGTTGCGGCTCCTGCGGGCCGAGCACCAGCGCGACGCACTCGATCGGTTCGCGGCCGAGGCGGTCACCAAACCGCTCAAGGCCTATCGCGAGGCGCGCGAACGGTGGATCACCCTCGCCGACCAGCTACGCGATCGACAGGCCAATTCGCGAGAGATTGCCCAGGAAGCAGACCGATTGCGGTTCGGACTCGACGAGATCGACAAGGTCGCTCCGCAACCGCGGGAAGACGAAGAGATCGCCACGACCGTCCGTCAGCTCAGTGATCTGGAGACCATCCGCAACGCTGCGGTGACGGCGCTGGACGTGGTGACGGGCGCAGGTTCGGAGATCGACGCGGGGACCGGATCGTCGGTACTCGACGGGTTGGGTGCAGTCCGGACGACGCTGGCAGCGATCAACGACGACACACTGCGGACCCTGCTGCCGCGCGTCGAAGAAGCGTTGACCGTGGTCGGTGACATCGGGGAAGAGCTCAGTTCGTTCGTCTCCGGTCTGCCCACAGACGCTGCCGAACTCGAGCAGTTGCTCCAACGGCAGGCCGAACTCAAGTCGCTGGTCCGCAAGTACGCACCGGATATCGACGGCGTCATCGGATGGGCCGAGGCCGCCCGGTCGCGGCTGGCCGAGATCGGCGACTCCTCGGAGTCGCTCGACGAGCTCGCCGCCCGGGTGTCCGCCGCGAGAGACGACGTCGCCGCTGCGGCGGTCAAGTTGACCAAGGTGAGGGTGAAGGCGGCCAAATCGCTTGCCAGCAAGGTCAGTTCAGAGCTGTCCGGGTTGGCGATGGGGGATGCGCAACTAGAGGTCTCGGTGGGATCCGACGTGGCCACCGACGGCGATCGCCGGTCCATCGAGGTCTCCGGACAGCAGGTGCATGCCGGATCACATGGTGTGGACAGAGTGGAGTTCGGCCTGAGTGCACACGCGGGCGCGCCTGCTCGTCCCATCGCGAAGTCGGCATCTGGCGGTGAACTGTCGCGGGTGATGCTGGCACTCGAAGTGGTGCTGGCAGGTCAGGGCAGAGGATCGACGATGGTGTTCGACGAGGTCGATGCCGGCGTCGGTGGGCGGGCAGCGGTGGAGATCGGCCGCAGGCTGGCGCGACTTGCCCGAGCCCATCAAGTCATCGTCGTCACGCATCTCCCGCAGGTCGCGGCTTTCGCCGACAACCATCTGCTGATCGGCAAGCAGACCAGTGCGCAATCGCGCGGCGGAAAGGCCGGCCGGGTCACCAGCTCGGTCGAGGTGCTGGACCGCGACGAACGCATCGCCGAACTGGCTCGCATGCTTGCCGGCCTGGGTGACTCGGACACCGGCCGTGCTCATGCCGAGGAGCTTCTCGGGACCGCCGAGCAGGAGAAGACCGCATTCGCGGAATGACACCGTTGTTACTCGTGTGACAAAAGTGGCGTGTGTTACGGCGCGCCTCCGCCAAAACTGTCGAGTAGTGGTTCAGTGTTTCTCGCATGAAGATGCCTGCCCTGCTGTCACGCACAACCGAAACTCTGCCTGGGATCAGCGGTATCGCCAGGATCGACAAGAACACCAAACGACTGCTCTCGAGAGTCGGCCCCGGGGACATCGTGATCCTCGACGAGGTCGACCTCGATCGCGTCACCGCGGACGCGCTGGTGGCCGCCGACGTGGTGGCGGTGGTCAATGCCTCGCCGTCCATCTCCGGTCGGTTCCCCAACCTCGGTCCCGAGCTGCTGGCGGCTTCCGGCATCACCCTGATCGACGACGTGGGTGTCGAGGTGTTCAAACGCATCAAGGATGGCGCGAAGATCCGGATCGACGAAGGCGGGCTCTACAGCGGTGAGCGTCGGCTCGCCAAGGGCACCGAACTGGGCGAGCGCGAGATCGCGGATCTGATGATCGATGCCAAGACAGGCCTGGTCGATCATCTGGAGGCGTTCTCCGGCAACACGATCGAGTTCATCCGCAGCGAGTCACCGTTGATCATCGACGGAGTGGGCGTGCCGGATGTCGACATCCGCATCGAGGGCCGCCACGTAGTGGTGGTCGCGGACGGGCCCGACCACGTCGCGGACCTCAAGCGCCTCAAGCCGTTCATCAAGGAATACCAGCCGCTCATGGTTGGTGTCGAAGGTGGCGCCGACACGTTGATGGAGATGGGTTACCGTCCTGATCTGGTGGTCGGCGACCCCGAAGGTATGAAGTCCGCAACGCTCAAATCGGGCGCGCAGGTGGTGCTTCCGGCCGACCCCGACGGACATGCCCCCGGGCTTGAGCGCATTCAGGACCTCGGTATCGGGGCCATGACCTTCCCTGCGGCGGGCTCGGCCGCTGACTTGGCGCTTCTGCTTGTCAACCATCACGAAGCGGCTCTCATCGTCACCGTCGGCCACGCGGCATCCATCGACGAGTTCTTCGACCGCAGCCTGCGGGAATCGAACCCGTCCACGTTCCTGACGCGGCTCAAGGTCGGTCCCAAGTTGGTCGACTCGAAAGCTGTTGCCACCCTGTACCGCTCACGGGTTTCGGGTGCGGCGGTGGCCCTGCTGATCCTGGCCGCACTGACCGCGTTGATCGTTGCGGTTCTGATGTCGAGCGCCGGCACCGAGGTGATCGACTGGGCAGCAGATCAGTGGGACCGGCTGGCCGATTGGGTCACCCGGGTCTGGAATGAGTGACACCTCACCTCGGTCCAGTGCCTGCAAGGCCACGTCGAACCCGCTGCCGGCGATGATTGACACGATGTGTCCGCGGTACCGCCCCGTACTCGGGTGCGGCACCTCGGGGAGAAAGAGGGATCTGTGATTTCGCTTCGCCAGCATGCCATTTCGCTGGTCGCGGTGTTCCTGGCGCTGGCTGTGGGTGTGGTGTTGGGCTCCGGTTTCGTCGCCGACACCTTCGGGTCGTCCAGCGATGCGCAGGATGAACGTGAGCAGCAACTGCGAGACGAGAATCAGCAACTCAGCAGTAATCTCAACGCGGCGAACAATTTCGACGCCGCCATCGCGGGCCGGTTGCTCGGCGGGAGCCTCAAGGACCGCCCTGTGCTCATCATCACCACTCCGAACGCCGATGAGGGTGACATCGCGGCCGTCAAAGACAACCTGAACAAGTCCGGTGCGATCTTCAACGGCCAGCTGGCTCTGACAGAGGCGTTCATCAGTGACCAGAATGCCGAGAAGATGCGGTCGATCATCGACCAGTCCATTCCGCCCGGCAGTGAACTCCGGACCGAACTGACAGACTCCGGCGGGCGCGCAGGTGATCTACTCGGGCTGCTGCTGAACCTGTCGCCGGAGGACGCCGAACCGCAGGTCTCGTCGAGCGACACCACCGCCGGTCTGGCAGCGCTCAAGCAGGGAGGTTTCGTCGACTACGCCAACGGCGCGGTGAAGCCCGCCCAGTTGTCGATTGTTGTGACAGGCAACAAGTTCGCGGACGACTCCGGAGCGCGCGGACAAGTGATCGGGCGCTTCGCCGTGGCGTTCGCCCAGCGGGGATCGGGCACCGTCCTGGTCGGACGAACGGGGTCGGCGGAAGGCTCCTCGCCCATCGCTGTGGTCCGGGCCGATCCATCGCTCAACTCGAAGATCTCGACCGTCGACAACGTCGATCAGGCCACTGGACGCATCACCACGGTGCTGGCCCTCACCGACGAGCTCGGCAACAAGCAGGGAGCATTCGGCACCGGCCCAGGGGCCACCGCCATCGCCCCGGAATGACAGACGCTCTACGGGCGCTCGCCACCACGGTCGGGATACCGATGGTGGCGAGCGTGCGGTCCGTGTCGCGGCGGTGAAGAAAAGTGCGCATTGGTGTTACCGTGGAGTCCCGTAGGTAGGCAAGGTTTTCTTGCCGCCTAGCCGATGGTCAAGCCCCGCCCTCGGCTTCGTCTCCAGCCGAACGGAAGAAGCGTTGCGACCACTACGCCATGCGCGCTCAGGCACAAAGCACATCTTTGTCACCGGGGGCGTCGCGTCGTCACTCGGCAAGGGCCTGACGGCTTCGAGCCTCGGCCAGTTGCTCACAGCTCGCGGCCTTCGCGTCACGATGCAGAAGCTCGATCCTTACCTGAACGTGGATCCGGGCACGATGAATCCTTTTCAGCACGGTGAGGTGTTCGTCACAGAAGACGGCGCCGAGACCGACCTCGACGTCGGTCACTACGAACGATTCCTCGACCGCGATCTCTCGGGTTTCGCGAATGTGACCACCGGACAGGTTTATTCGACTGTCATCGCGAAAGAACGTCGCGGTGAATACCTCGGCGACACGGTTCAGGTGATCCCGCACATCACCGACGAGATCAAGAACCGCGTCCGGGCGATGAGCCAGGCCGACGCCGACGGTGAGATCCCCGATGTCGTCATCACCGAGATCGGGGGCACCGTCGGTGACATCGAGTCGCAGCCTTTCATCGAGGCCGCTCGCCAGATCCGCCACGATGTCGGCCGCGACAACGTGTTCTTCCTGCACGTGTCCCTGGTGCCGTACCTGGCGCCGTCGGGTGAGCTCAAGACCAAACCCACCCAGCACTCGGTGGCCGCCCTGCGCAACATCGGTATCCAGCCCGACGCGTTGATCCTGCGCTGCGACCGCGACGTGCCCGAGCCCCTCAAGAACAAGATCGCCCTCATGTGCGACGTGGAGGTCGAAGGCGTCATCTCGACACCGGACGCCCCGTCCATCTACGACATCCCCAAGGTGCTCCACTCCGAGCAGCTCGATGCGTACGTGGTGCGCAAGCTCGGTCTGCCGTTCCGCGACGTCGACTGGACCGTGTGGGGTGAACTCCTCAAGCGGGTTCACGAGCCGCGCGAGGAGGTGACGATCGCGCTGGTGGGTAAGTATGTCGAGCTGCCCGACGCCTACCTGTCGGTGACCGAGGCCATCCGGGCCGGCGGATTCGCCCACCGTGCGAAGGTCAACCTCGTCTGGGTGCAATCGGACGAATGTGCCGAGGATGACGGCGCGAAGACGGCGCTGGCCCGCGCGGACGGCATCCTCATCCCCGGAGGGTTCGGGATCCGGGGCATCGAGGGCAAGGTGGGCGCTGTGCGGTTCGCGCGCACCCACGGCGTCCCGTTGCTGGGTCTGTGCCTCGGTCTGCAGTGCATCGTGATCGAGGCCGCACGAGCCGCCGGGCTCGATGAGGCCAGTTCCACCGAGTTCGACCCCGAGACTCCGTTCCCCGTGATCTCGACGATGGCTGACCAGGAGCAGGCTGTCGCCGGCGAAGCCGACCTCGGCGGAACCATGCGGCTGGGCGCTATCCCGCCAAGCTGGATCGCGGTTCCGTGGTGGCCACCGCCTACAACGCAGTCGAGGTCTCCGAACGCCATCGCCACCGGTTCGAGGTGAACAATTCCTACCGGGACAAGATCGCAGAGAGTGGCCTCGTGTTCTCGGGTACCTCACCGGACGGGCACCTGGTGGAGTTCGTCGAGTACCCGCGCGAGGTGCACCCGTTCATGGTGGGCACGCAGGCGCACCCGGAGCTCAAGAGCCGCCCCACTCGCCCCCATCCATTGTTCAGTGCATTCGTGCGGGCATCGCTGCGGTACAAGGCAGCCGAACGACTGCCGGTGAACATCCATCCCGATGACGACGTGGATCCCGCCGATCTCGATGACGTCACCGCTGCCGAGGCCGGTGTGCTGGAGGCCGGGGCTTGAGCCAGTCGCCACATGAGTTCGGCACCGTTGGAAGCGAATTGCAGTACAGCGGCGCCATCGTGGCCCTTCGGCTCGACGTGGTCCAGATGCCGGGAGGCCGCACAGCGAAGCGGGAGGTGGTCGAACACCACGGTGCGGTCGCCATCGCCGCGGTGAACGACAAAGACGAGATCGCATTGGTCTTGCAGTACCGGCATCCACTCGGTCGTCGGCTGCTCGAACTGCCCGCAGGTCTGCTCGACGCCGGGCCGAACGAGTCACCGTTGGAAGCGGCCAAGCGGGAACTGGTCGAAGAGACCGGCTTGGCTGCCGACAACTGGAACGTGTTGGTCGATGTGGCGGTCTCACCGGGATTCACCGATGAGGCGTTGCGCGTATATCTTGCGACGGGGATCCGGGAGGTCCCGCGGCCAGACCCCGAAGACGAAGAAGCCGACATGAAGATGCAGTGGGTCGGCCTCGACGATGCAGTGGACAAAGTGCTCTCGGGCGAAATAGTCAACTCGACGGCGGTGAGCGGCATCCTGTCACTGGTTGCGGCCCGGGCGCGGTCTGTTTCGCTGCGCGGCACCGACGCGCCCTGGGCTGACCGGCCTGTCGCGTTCGCTCAACGCAAGGCTGCACAAGCATGACCGCCGGTCGGGCCTTCGACGTTCTCGAGACTCATGAGCCCGGCCGCGCCATGACCCTCGCCGACCAGGTGCAGATGTATCTGGATCACCTGGAGGTCGAGCGCGGCTCGGCCGCCAACACCTTGCAGTCGTATGCCAGAGATCTGCGGCGTTACCAGGAGTATCTGGCCGAGCGGGGGATCGATTCGCTCGCCGAGGTCACCGAATCCGACATCCGGGAGTTCCTGGTTGCGTTGCGTCGTGGCGATCCGGACAAGGAACGACCGCCACTCGCGGACAGCTCGATCGCTCGAACCCTGGTGGCCACCAGAGGATTTCACAAGTTCGCCGCCGGCGAAGGGCTTGTGCAGGCCAACGTCGCGCATGCCGTCGCGCCACCCAAGGCGCCGCGCCGACTGCCCAAAAGCCTGCCGGTGGACGAAGTGCTGGCGATCCTCGCCGCCAGCGGGGGAGACGACGTCTCCGACGGGCCGCGACCGCTGCGTGACCGGGCACTGCTGGAGCTCTTGTACAGCTGCGGGGCCCGGATCTCCGAGGCCGTCACTCTGGATGTGGACGACATCGATACCGAGTCCCGGTCCGTTCTGCTCCGCGGCAAAGGTGGCAAGGAGCGGGTGGTACCGGTCGGGAGGCCGGCCATCGCCGCACTCGACGCTTACTTGGTGCGGGGGCGACCCGCGCTGGTCTCGCGGTTCAACCCGGCGTTGTTCCTCAACACACGCGGGGGTCGGTTGAGTCGGCAGAGTGCGTGGCAGGTGCTCGTCGACGCGGCGGCGCGTGCAGGATTGGACAAATCGGTCTCACCACACACGTTGCGACACAGTTTCGCGACCCACCTGCTGGACGGCGGCGCCGACGTACGCGTCGTGCAGGAACTCTTGGGTCACGCATCGGTGACCACCACGCAGGTGTACACGCTGGTCACGGTCGGAACCATGCGTGAGGTGTATGCCTTGGCTCATCCGCGGGCCCGGTGAGGACGTCCCGCTGTGCCCGCGACGGTGAGCCTCCACAGCCGTGTCGCGCCGACCCACTAGGCTCGTGATGTGACAACGCCACAGCCACCAGATCGAGGCCACGGGCGTGACGCGCATCAATTGATGATCTCCACGCCTTCGCGCGGCGACAACGACGACGAGACGACGCCGAGCGGCTGGGATCACGATCGCGAGAAGCCCAGCCCAACGAGTGAATTGGGTCCGACCGGACGCCCCGTGCGTGAGGTGCCCGAACCGGCGCCGCTCGACCATCACGGCCCGGCGACGGTGGTTGCCGTCTGCAACCAGAAGGGTGGGGTCGGCAAGACCACCTCCACCATCAACCTGGGCGCCGCTCTCGCCGAGTGCGGGCGTCGCGTGTTGCTCGTGGACCTGGACCCTCAGGGCGCGTTGTCGGCGGGGCTCGGCGTACCCCATCACGAACTCGACCTGACCGTCCACAACATGCTGGTCCCGCCGCAGGTGTCGGCGGACGAGGTGCTCATGCGCACGCGGGTCGAGAACCTCGACCTGCTCCCGTCGAACATCGATCTGTCCGCGGCCGAGATCCAGTTGGTCACCGAAGTCGGCCGTGAACACACGCTGGGCCGCGCTTTGCACCCCCTGCTCGACCGCTACGACTACGTGCTCATCGACTGCCAGCCGTCACTCGGTTTGCTCACCGTCAATGCGCTCTCGTGCGCCGATACCGTGATCATCCCGATGGAATGCGAGTACTTCAGTCTTCGTGGGCTGGCGCTGCTCAACGACACCATCGAGAAAGTGCGTGATCGGCTCAACCCGCGCCTCAAGCTCGGCGGCATCCTGGTGACCATGTTCGATGCGCGCACCCTGCATTCCCGTGAGGTGATGGCCCGCGTTGTCGAGGTGTTCGGGGACAAGGTGTACGACACCGTGATCGCGCGCACCGTGCGCTTCCCCGAGACCAGCGTTGCGGGCGAACCCATCACGTCATGGGCACCGAAGTCCGCGGGTGCGCGCGCATACCGAGCGCTGGCCCGCGAAGTCATCGCCCGCACCCGCTAGTCGTGATGACAGAAGCACCACCGGAGAAAACGGGTTTCCAGGTCAAACTGACCAACTTCGAGGGCCCATTCGACCTGCTCCTCAACCTCATCGGCCAGCACCGGATGGATGTCACCGAGGTGGCGCTCCACGAGGTCACAGACGACTTCATCGCCTACACCAAGCAGCTCGGTACCGAGATGGGCTTGGATCAGACCACCCAGTTCCTCGTGGTGGCTGCCACCTTGCTCGATCTCAAGGCGGCACGACTGCTGCCGTCTGGTGAGGTGGAGAACGACGAAGACCTCGCACTGCTCGAAGCCCGTGATCTACTTTTCGCGCGCTTGCTGCAGTATCGGGCTTACAAACAAGTGGCTGCACTTTTTGCCGAGCTGGAAGCTGCTGCGCTGCAACGTTATCCGCGCGCGGTATCGCTGGAGCCGCAGTTCGAGTCGTTGCTGCCCGAGGTGGCGATCGGCGTCAGCCCGGCGGTGTTCGCCGAGGTGGCCGTTGCGGCCATGACCCCCAAACCGGTGCCCCAGGTCGGTCTCGGGCATCTACACGTCTCACAGATCTCGGTTCCCGAACAGGCCGCCCGAGTCGGTGAGATCTTGCGCAATGCCGGCGCGGGGGCGTGGGTGAGTTTCACCGATCTGGTGGCCGAGTGTGACTCAGGGCTCGGAGTTGTGGCCCGTTTCCTGGCCCTGCTCGAATTGTTCCGGGAACGTGCAGTCGCATTCGAACAACCTGAGGCGCTCGGTACTTTGCGGGTCAGTTGGACCGGGGAGATCTCAGATCCTGCGGCGATCGTGGTGAAGGCGGAAGACTATGGATGAGCCAGACGGCGGCGTTTCGGCCGTGGAATCGGACGCACTCTTTGAGGCGGAGACCCTCGACGAACCCGAGATGCGGGCGGCGCTCGAAGCCATGTTGCTTGTGGTCGACACACCCGCCACGAGTGAGCAGCTGGCATCGGCGCTAGATGAGACCAGCGCTCGGGTGGATGCCCTTCTTCGTCAGATGAGCCGAGAGCTGACCGAGCGACGCAGTGGCATGGACCTGCGGTTTGCCGGGGACGGCTGGCGGTACTACACCCGCAACGACTTCGCGCCGTACGTTGAACGGCTCCTCCTCGATGGCGCACGTTCAAAACTGACCCGGGCGGCGTTGGAGACGCTTGCCGTCATCGCCTATCGACAGCCGGTCACACGATCTCGTGTCAGTGCTGTTCGTGGTGTCAACGTCGACGGGGTCATCCGTACCTTGATCGCTCGTGGTCTGATCTGTGAGGCGGGGACCGACGTCGATTCGGGCGCGGTGATGTATCGCACCACGGAGCTGTTCCTGGAGCGTCTGGGTCTCGCTTCGCTCGGTGAGCTGCCGGATCTGGCGCCGCTGCTGCCCGATGTGGACGTGATCGACGCCCTCGGTGACGAGATCAACAGCGACCCGAGATTCGCCAAATTGGCAGGTGGCAGGGCAGACTTGAAGGACAAGACCAACAACATCACCGTTGACGACGACTGACGACAACGGGAATTAGGGACAAAAGCATGGCACCCGCTAGCCGAGACGGCAGACCGGACAGAAACAAAGACAAGGGCAAGAGGCGCGCTTCGAGGTTCGAGGACTCGGTCGAGCCCGACCGCGGAGGACGCTCGTCATCCGAGCGTGGCGGTAAACCCGCAGCCGAGCGCGGCGCGCGCCCATCGAGAGATCGTCGAGAGCGCCCCGCAGGTGAACGAGGCGGCAGGCCGACGGCCGATCGTGGCGGCAGGCCGGCCGGAGAGCGTGGCGGCAGGCCGTCCGGAGAACGTGGCGAGCGAGGCGGACGCCCCGGTGCCGACCGTGCCGGCAGGCAGTCAGACGAACGCGGTGGACGGCCCACGGGAGAACGTGGCCGTTCCACCGGCGAGCGCGCGGGTAGGCCCGGCGCTGAGCGCAGTGGGAAGCCCGCGGGGGAGCGCGGCGGTAAGCCCGCACATCGCGGACAGGGTGCGGCCGTCGAACGATTCCGGAAGAGCCATCGCAAAGGTGCTGGGCCCGAGGGCAAACCGCGGTCGGCACCCGATGTGAAGAGCGGCCAGGTGCGGCTCAACAACGCAAAGCCGGCGCGCGAGCAGAACCCGTTGGATGTCGGCGGCGATGGTGCGACGTACGTCGAAGGCGGCATGCGGCTGCAAAAGGTCCTCGCGCAGTCCGGGGTCGCCTCGCGACGCGGTGCCGAAGAGCTGATTGCCGCCGGTCGGGTCGAGGTCGACGGTGAAATCGTCCTGGAGCAGGGCCTTCGCATCGATCCCAAGACAGCCGTCGTGCGAGTGGATGGCGCGCGCGTGGTCGTCAACGAAGAACACCAGTACCTGGCGCTGAACAAGCCCAAGGGCTGGCAGTCGACGATGGCAGATGACTTCGGTCGTCCCTGCATCGGTGATCTGGTTGCCGAGCGAGTCATGGCCGGGCAGAGGCTTTTTCACGTGGGCCGTCTGGACGCGGACACCGAGGGTCTCATCTTGCTGACCAACGACGGTGAACTCGCCCATCGGTTGATGCACCCGTCCTTCGAGGTGCCGAAGACGTACATGGCCACCGTTCGCGGTGAGGCGCACCGCACGCTGGGCAGGATCCTCCGCGACGGTATCGAGCTCGATGACGGCCCGGCCAAGGTCGACAAGTTCTCGCTGCTCGACGTGAACGAGGGAATCTCCTTGCTGCAGCTGACCCTGCACGAAGGGCGCAAGCGGATTGTGCGCCGCCTCCTCGATGAAGCCGGTTACCCGGTGATCCGCTTGGTACGCACCGACATCGGCGCAGTCAACGTCGGAGAGCAGCGTCCGGGAACGTTGCGGGTGCTGGGCAACAACGAGATCGGTGCCCTGTACAAGGCGGTGGGGATGTGACCGGAACCGAACGAGCCGTGATAGCGATCGACGGTCCCGCCGGAACCGGCAAGTCGAGCGTCTCCCGTCGAGTGGCAACAGCGCTGGGCGGCAACTACATCGACACTGGGGCCATGTACCGGGTGGCAACGCTCAAGGCCCTTCGCGCCGGCGCGTCGCTGGATGACCCGGAATCGATCGACAAGGCCACCGACGACCTCGCCATCTCCGTCACCAACGATCCGCAAGCGCAGATCGTCATGATGGACGGCGAGGATGTGACCGACGAGATCCGGAGCGACGCGGTGACGCGTGCAGTGTCTGCGGTGTCGGCGGTACCCGCAGTACGCACGCGGCTGGTCCAGGCACAACGCGACCTCGCGCAGAGTGGGCTCAGCGTTCTGGAAGGCCGCGACATCGGCACCGTGGTGTTTCCGGACGCCACGTTGAAGATCTTTCTCACGGCGTCGCCGGAGGCGCGGGCGCAGCGCCGACATGATCAGAACACCGCCGCGGGAATGAAAAGCGACTACCAAACGGTTCTTGACGACGTGATCCGTCGGGATCATCTGGATTCCACACGAGCGACGTCGCCGTTGCGGCCCGCGGACGATGCGGTCCAGGTCGACACCACCGATCTGGGCATCGAAGAGGTTATCGCCAAGCTGGTCGAGTTGGCGCGTAACCGGATTGAGGTAAAAGCATGAGTGACACTTTTGATGGGGCCGCGCCGTCGTCTGACGGCATATGGACAGATGAAGCCGAATGGGACCTGAGTGAGTTCGCCGATGTGGACGACGACGGCGCCCCACTTGCCGTTCCGACGGTCGCCATCGTCGGACGCCCGAACGTGGGTAAGTCTTCGCTCGTCAACCGCATCCTCGGTCGCCGCGAGGCGGTTGTGGAGGATGTGCCCGGGGTGACACGCGACCGCGTGTCGTACGACGCCTCCTGGGCCGGTCGCCGGTTCCTGGTGCAGGACACCGGCGGTTGGGAACCGGACGCCAAAGGGATGGCGCAGTCGGTGGCCCGCCAGGCCGAGGTCGCGATGAAGACGGCCGACGCGATCGTTCTCGTCGTGGATGCCACGGTCGGTGCCACCACCACCGACGAAGCGGTTGCCAAGGTGCTGCGGCGGTCGAAGACCCCAGTGCTGCTGGCAGCCAACAAGGTTGATGACGAACGCCTCGTATCGGAAGCCGCGTCGTTGTGGTCGCTGGGTCTGGGGGAGCCGTTCACGGTGTCCGCAGCTCACGGTCGTGGCACCGGCGATCTGCTCGACCGGATCCTGGAGGCGCTGCCCGAGACCCCCCGAGAATCCGTTCTCACCGGTGGTCCGCGCCGAGTTGCGTTGGTGGGCAAGCCCAACGTGGGCAAGAGCTCTCTCATGAACAAACTGACCGGGGAAGATCGGGCGGTTGTCGACAACGTTGCCGGAACCACCGTCGACCCGGTCGACGAGTTGGTCGAGCTGGGCGGCAAGATCTGGAACTTCGTCGACACTGCCGGCCTGCGCAAAAAGGTGCAGCAGTCGAGCGGACACGAGTTCTACGCCTCGCTGCGTACCCGTTCGGCCATCGAGGCAGCAGAAGTCGCCGTGCTGCTCATCGACGCGTCCGAACCGATCACCGAGCAAGACCAGCGTGTCCTCACGATGATCATCGAGGCCGGCCGTGCTCTGGTGATCGCCTTCAACAAGTGGGACCTGGTCGACGAGGATCGCCGGACGCAGTTGGAGAAGGAGATCGACCGCGACCTGTCGCGCGTGCCCTGGGCGCGGACGGTCAACATCTCCGCGCACACGGGACGCGCCGTCCAAAAGCTTGTGCCGGCGCTGGAGACCGCGCTGGAGTCATGGGACAAGCGAGTATCCACCGGGCAGCTCAACACGTGGCTCAAGGCCGTGATCGCCGAGACACCGCCGCCCATGCGCGGAGGCCGGCTACCCAGGGTCATGTTCGCCACCCAGGCGGCCACCAGGCCGCCGACGTTTGTGTTCTTCACCACGGGGTTCCTGGAGGCCGGTTATCGCCGGTTCCTGGAGCGCAAGCTGCGGGAAGCCTTCAACTTCGACGGCTCACCTGTCCGGGTGAACGTGCGCGTTCGCGAGAAGCGAGAGCGCAAGAAGTAGCTGATGGGCGGCACTCCGGGAACCGATTGGCATCGGAGGCCGCCCGTCAGATAGTCTTCTGACGCTGCTCCTCACGGATCAGCAACGGGCTGTGGCGCAGTTTGGTAGCGCACTTGACTGGGGGTCAAGTGGTCGCAGGTTCAAATCCTGTCAGCCCGACAGTGATGCAAGGGTCAAGGCGGTTCCGGAGAAATCCGGAGCCGCCTTTTCAGTGCCCGGGCTCGGCCCAGATCTTCTCGAACGGGACAGCACGACCCAGGATCTGCTCCGCCGCACGATGGCCTGACTTCAATGCACCGGTCACCGTCGATGGATCGTCGGTCCAGGTTGCCTCGCCCGCCAGATGCAGCACATCGTCGATCGGGATGGCCAGATGGTCGTGATCGAGGCGGTCCGAGCCCACTGCCATGTAGGAGTACGAACCCCGCGAGTACGGGTCGTCCTGCCACCGCGTGACGTGTACCCGCTCGGGTTCGATGACGCGGTCGCCGTACAGCTTTCGGAGAGCCTCGAGGACGGAGTCGGCGATCTGCGCGTCCGACCATTTGCGAGTCTCTCGCGCACACGGGCCGGCGGCGAAGGTCAGGAGGGTCGGAGAACCCGCCGTCGAGCTCACGTCGTACCAAGAATGCCACCAGCGGCCGGCTTCCCCTTGTTGGCGTATCGCGTAGACGTCTTCATCCCAGAACCTGTGCGGGAACTGCAAGAACACTTTCTCGAAGGCGTTCATGCCGAGCCTGGCCAGAGCCTTTGCATGCGCCTCGGGTAGCGGGGGATCAAAGACGAACTCCGGCGACTTCAGCACACCGAGCGGCACCGTGACCACCACCCGGTCGGCAGATAATCGACCGCGGCCGGTGTCGACGGAGGCACCGGCCTGCCCCCACTGCACTCGCGTGACCTCGTGCTCGAGTCGAACGTCGAGGCCCTCGGCAAGGCGGGTGGCGAGTACGTCATATCCGTCGGGAAAGACGACTTCCGCTCCCTCGATCGCATCGTCGTCGAGCCCATGTGCGTCGAGGTCGTCGAGCCACACACCGAGTTGTTCCTCGGTCCGATGCCGCATGAACTCGCGGACGCGCATCGAGCGTTCGTTGCTCCAATCAAGTTGCGCCAGAGCGACTTCAACTGCCGCGCCATACGACGTACCCGGCTCCGAAGCGGCGACGGTGAGTCTGAACTGTTCGTCGAACCGATGGATGTCGGACACAAAACGCGCCGTGCCCTCGGCATTCATCCGGGTGCCGGCGGGGGAGTAGTAGGCGATTGGCCGCCCGCCCGGTTGAAAGCTGCCCACGGTGAACTCCACGGTGCGCATGCCGAAAGCGTCGACTGCGTCGGCAACCGGGTTGTTGTCGACCCCGTGTATCCACGATGCGCCGTAGTCGATGACGTCGCCGTCGGCACGCGACGTCCAGACCCGTCCGCCGACCCGATCGCGAGCTTCCAAGATCACCACGCGCCTACCCTCTCCCGAGAGGATTCGTGCGGCGGTCAGTCCGGCTATCCCGGCACCGACGACCAGCGTGTCGAAGTCTGTCACTGCATATTCCGATCTATCGCCATGCGGATCCGGAGGTCACGACTGTTCCTTCGAACACCACCACGTCGTGCGTCCGCCCACCGTGCCCCGCGCCATCGGTGCACCGCATCGAGGGCACACGGCGTCGGATTTGCGATAAGGGATGATCTCGCCGGTGTGGACACCGCCCTGGTTGATCGCAGATCGGATGGCGCGGCGCAGGACGACACGCAGCTCGTCGAGTTCGTCGGTTGTCAGGGTTTTGCAGCGCCGCGCCGGTGACTGCGCACTCTGCCACAGGACTTCATCGGCCAGGAGATTGCCGACGCCGGCGATCGCGGCCTGATCGAGCAGCCTTGCCTTGAGAGGTGCTCCGCTGGAACCGATTCGACGACGGAAATCCTCCCGCGAGATCTCAGCCGCATCGGGTCCGAGCGCGTCGATGTCCGGCTCGAGGCGTACCCTGCCGAGGCGGCGTTTGTCGAAGAGCCTGAGTTGACCTCCGTCTTCGAACGTCATGGCGAAGCGCGTCCATTCAGGCTTGTCGGTGTCGCGTTCACCGACGTGCGGGTCCCCGCCGCCGTACCGTGAGGTCTGGTCGCCGTCGGGTGCGGTGACGATGATTCGCCCGCCCATGCCGAGGTGAATACCAAGCGTCGGACCAGCGGAGCCGTCGGCGATCGCCGTCTCGCACCACATGGCCTTGCCCCGGCGACGGGCATCGGTCAGCTTGCCGCCCTTCAGTGCCCCCGCGATCTCGCCCGGCCGATGCGGACGGCACTCGAACGTGTCGGTGTCGTCGATGTCGACAATGACGCGATTCAGCGCCTTCTCGACGACCTGTCTCGCGTTTTCGACCTCTGGCAGTTCCGGCACCTGTTCGGTCTACCCTTCCGGCACGATCTCCTCAAGTGCTCAAGCCCTGTCATGGTCTCATCGGGCTGCGCCGGTGGTAGCTGCGTGGCGGCCCCCGGGTCGGGCTATGCGTCCTGGTCCGGCAGCGGTCCGGCGTTGGCGATTTTCTTGGCATCCTCGACTGTCACAGTGAATGCGCTGTCAGGGTCATCCCAGAGGCGTTGGGTCGCCCTGGCGTGAGCGCGTACCGCGGGATTGCTGCTCTCGCTTGCGGTCTCGAGGATGCCGGGAACTGTGTCGCCGAGTTCGATCAGCGCCCGGCTGAGACTCCGTTGAGTTTCACGGTCGCCGCGACCGAGTTCCGCGGCGAGCTCAAGCGCCACGGTGTGTTCGTGCCCGTCGGGAACCAGGACAACAACGGCACGCCACGCCGCTCGGGCCACCTCGTCGTCGGCATCGTGCACGAGGTCGAGGGGTATGTCAGCCCATGTCGCGCGATCGCCGATCTTCGACAAGGTGTGCAAGGCCTGACTGCGGGCCTGCGCCGTCGTGGAATGCAGCTCGGCCAGCAGGAGCGGGACGACGATCTCAGCAGGATGGCGGGTCAGTGCCCACGTCAGCATGTCCCGGACGTAGAAGTCCGACTCGAACGCGCAGCACTCCACCAGAACGCTGACAAACTCAGCGTGCGGCTCGGTGCCCGCTGCGAGCGCCGTTCGCAAGCGAGTCGACGAGTCAGCGTCATGCAACGCGTGCATCAGACGCCGGGTCTGATCATTCTGATGTGGCCGGTCGATGGGACTCACCTCCTGGAAGTGATTCACAGCCTCTCATCCGATGTGGGTCTGACGCCACGGGATAAGACGAGCCGTACGGGCACGCCGGTTCGGCGCCCTACGAGTGCTGGAGCGCGTTACTGTCCTTGCAAGTGCTGACTCGGTGAAGGAGCCGCGACATGGCGCGACACGGTCAGGACAAGGCGGACGTGGCAGCTGTCGTTGCAGACACCTCGCAGGGGCCGATCGAGTACACCGATACAGGCGCCGGCCCGCCAATGCTGTTTCTGCACGGCTCGCCTGGCGGCTGCGATCAAGGTGTCCTCATGAGCAGGTTCCTGGCAGGTCATCATCGAATCATCGCCATCTCGCGGCCCGGGTATCTGAACACTCCACTGGCAGAACGCAATCGGACTCCGTCAGCGCAAGCGGACCAGGTGGCCGAGCTCATGTCGACATTGGGTATCGACCGGTTCGGTGTCATGTGCTGGTCGGGCGGCGGGCCGGTCAGCTATGAGCTGGCGGCCGCCCATCCTGGCCGTGTGGCAGCCGTCGCGGTCATCGCCGGCGTCAGTACGACGTTCGATCCTGCTCGAACGTTACGTGGCCGGCTCGAGATGGGCGAGGAGAGAATGCTTTTCACCCGGCTCGGTACGTGGTTCGCGAACGCTCTCGTCGACAAGGCGGCCGCCACCGCGATCTCGACGCTGATTGCCGGCGAAGGTGACATGACTCGCTCGCAAGCGAAACAGCTGACTGCTCAGATCATGTCGGACCCCGGGCAGCGGCAATTTGCGACGCAACTGTTCAGCACGGTGACCGGGAACCGGAAAGCGGGATTCAACAACGACTTCGAGCAGTTTCGCACACTCGACCTACCCTTGGACGCCGTCACCGCACCTGTGCTACTGGTGCATGCCCGAACCGATGCGGATGTCCCGTTTGAACAATCCGTTCACGCAACCGATTCGCTGCCCAACAGTCGATTGATGACAATTGACGTGGGGAGCCACCTCTCCGCGTGGCTGGGCCCGGATGCAGGTGCGGTGCAAACCGCAGTTGTCCGTCACTTCCGTCTGCACCTTCCGTGGTGACTCGTGAATTCAGCGATTGCATATCCTCCGCTCTATCAGCGAACAAAAGACAGATAGTTAATTTTGTTGCAGCCCCTCAACAATGTCCCTTAAGATCACTTTTGCGCTCCCAGCCGGGAGGATTTTCTCGAACTCTGGGGTTCCGAGTTCGATCGCAAGGAATGCATGGCGTAGTTCAGCGGGCGTTTCCCGACAGGTTGACTGCATTGATGCGCGTGGGTGCCGATCATATGGTGCCGGGTTCTTGCCGACAGGGAATCGCAAGAATGCACGAACCGCGGGTGCGCAGGGACAGGTGATTTCTCAAACTGGCAGGGGGAGAAGTTGTCTGAGGCACGTGGGCTGAGGGACGAGGTGGAGAGAACATCCTCAGCGATCCGTCGAGGGGTCGGGTCATTGAGGCGAGCACGGAGGTGGCCGGTGGACAACAACGCCGGCAACCGTGATGGTCGCGGCGAACCCGTGATCGTGCATGCTCGGGTCGTCGACACGACCATGTCCTCCGCTCACTGGTTGAGCTTGCTGCGCAGTCGTCTGGCGCCTGTTCAGACAGGAGAAGTGGTCGCCGAGGTGCACACTGCACGAGCGGGCAATGCGTATCTGGTGTTCACCTCGGGCCCGAGTGGAACGAGATCGGCTGTCGAGGGGGCCGCCGCAGCCGTCACCTCCGACCCGCACCGATTCGACCTGCTCACCGCGACCCCCACCCGACGACTGCAAGACTCCCCGCTGTGGTCTGTGCGGTACTGAGTTCGACGGACATGTTCTCGACTGGGTGAGCCACCGAGGTGTCGCCACGCGACAGTGGCCATACGTCCCACCCCCAGCCCGACACACCGACCATCGAGATCGGACTCGGCTGATCGTTGGGTAGGGTTCTGCTAGTGAATTCGAGCCAACCCGTGAAGTCCGTGAACACCCGCATCGCCGAAGAACTGGCGGTCCGGGAAGCGCAGGTGGCGGCCGCTGTCCGGCTGCTCGACGAAGGCTCTACGGTGCCGTTCATCGCTCGCTATCGCAAAGAGGTGACCGGCAGCCTGGATGACGCTCAACTGCGTACGCTTGAGGAGCGCCTTCGCTACTTGCGCGAACTGGACGAGCGTCGGGCCGCGGTGTTGTCGTCCATCGCCGAGCAGGGCAAGCTCACCGATGAGTTGAAGGCTGCGCTCAATGGCGCCGAGACCAAGTCCCGTGTCGAAGACATCTACCTCCCGTACAAGCCCAAGCGCCGGACGAAGGCGCAGATAGCGCGGGAGAACGGGCTCGAACCACTCGCGGATCGACTGGTCTCCGACCCGAGTGTTGTGCCCGAGGACGTTGCCGCCGGGTATGTTTCAGAGGCTGTCGCCGACGTCGCGGCTGCTCTCGAGGGCGCCCGTCACATCCTCACCGAGCGCATCTCAGAGGATGCCGAACTCGTGGGCACGATTCGCGAGAAGTTCTGGGCCGAAGGATCGCTACGCACCACGGCGAGAACTGAGGAGGTGGCGAAAAGTGCTGCCGCGCAGAAGTTCCGGGACTATTTCGACTTCTCTGAGCCGTTGGACAAGGTGCCTTCCCACCGCGTGCTGGCCGTGATGCGCGGCGAGAAGGAAGAGGCGCTGTCACTCACCCTCGACGGTGGGGACGACGAGAGCTATCAGGCGCTCGCCGCGGCAGCCCTGGGCGTCGACACAGCCAACACCGGCCCGGCGACCCAGTGGCTGCTGAGCACCGCGCGGTTGTCGTGGCGCACCAAGTTGATGATCACCGCAATGGTCGACGCGCGTGTGCGTCTGCGTGCACGCGCCGAAGAAGACGCCGTCGCTGTGTTCGCCCGAAATCTCGGCGACCTGCTGCTCGCCGCACCGGCCGGGGCACGCACGACGTTGGGACTTGATCCGGGTTTTCGCACCGGCGTGAAGGTCGCGGTGGTCGACGGAACCGGCAAGGTTCTCGACACCTGCGCGATCTACCCACATCAACCCCAGAAGCAGTGGGACGTCGCCAAGGCGACACTCGCGGCATTGGTCGCACGACACAAAGTGGAACTGGTCGCAGTGGGCAACGGCACCGCCTCACGAGAAACAGATGCCCTCGCCGCCGAGTTGATCACCGATATCCGGGCTTCGGGAGTTGACGCCCCGGCCAAGGCGATGGTGAGCGAGGCGGGCGCCTCGGTGTATTCCGCCTCCGAATACGCCTCACATGAACTGCCGGACATGGATGTATCGCTGCGAGGTGCAGTGTCGATCGCGCGGCGACTGCAAGACCCACTGGCCGAACTGGTCAAGATCGAACCGAAGTCGATCGGCGTCGGCCAGTACCAGCACGACGTCACGCCGGGGACTCTCGCACGCAGCCTCAATGCGGTGGTGGAAGACGCCGTGAACGCAGTCGGCGTTGATCTGAACACCGCATCCGTGCCGTTGCTCTCCCGCGTTTCCGGGGTGACGACAACGCTGGCAGAGGCAATCGTCGCTCACCGCGACACCACTGGCCCGTTTCGCAGTCGTAAGTCATTGCTGAAGGTTCCTCGCTTGGGTCCCAAAGCCTTTGAGCAGTGTGCCGGTTTTCTTCGGATCCGCGACGGCGACGACCCTCTCGATGCGTCGGGTGTCCACCCCGAGGCCTACCCGGTGGTCCGCAGCATCCTGGACCGATCAGGCGTGACCTTGGCCGAACTCATCGGCAACGAGCGCACCCTCCGATCGATCCGTCCGGCCGACTTCGCCGACGAACGATTCGGGATACCCACGATCTCGGACATTCTCGCCGAACTCGAGAAGCCCGGCCGCGACCCGCGACCGGCATTCACCACTGCGACGTTTGCCGCGGGTGTCGAGAAGGTTGCCGACCTCAAACCGGGAATGGTCCTCGAAGGTGTGGTGACCAACGTCGCTGCGTTCGGGGCTTTCGTCGACGTCGGCGTGCACCAGGACGGATTGGTGCATGTGTCGGCGATGGCCAACCGGTTCGTCTCCGATCCGCACGAGGTCGTGAAGTCGGGACAGGTGGTGAGGGTGAAGGTGTTGGAGGTCGACGTCGAACGCCAGCGAATCGGACTGACCCTCCGACTCGACGACGACACGCCTCGTTCCGGCGGTACGTCCGACAATCGCCCGGGTGGGCAGGGGCAACGACGGCCCAAGAACGCCGGTCAGCCGAGAAAGCCGAAGCGCGACAACACAACCGGAAAGCCGGCGGCGGCGCCGTCGAACGGTTCACTGGCACAGGCTCTGCGAGACGCAGGTTTCGGACGGTAGGAAACCGCCGCTCGCGCGACGGCTCCTTCACCAGGCCACATACGGTTGGGGACGGAACACCGCGTGGACGATCTGAGTCAGGAGCCCGAATGAGCGAACGCACGCCAAGCCAGTGGGAGAAGATCGTAGAGGCCGACCCGGCACACTCCACACGTTATGTCGAGCGGTTTCGCACGATGGCGGCCCGCGGCCAGGACATCGTCGGAGAGGCGCGGCTGATCGATGCGATGCTGGCCCGCGGTAGTCGTGTTCTCGACGCCGGCTGCGGCCCGGGCCGGGTGGGCGGCCACCTCCACGACGCCGGTCATGAGGTCGTCGGCGTCGATGTGGACCCTGTCCTCATCGACGCTGCCGAGCAGGATCATCCGGGCCCGACCTGGCTCATCGGCGACCTCGCCGACCTTGATCTGCCGGCCCGAGGGGTGGCAGCTGGCTTCGACGTCATCGTTTGTGCGGGCAATGTGGTGACCTTTGTTGCGCCATCCACCCGCCGCGACGTCCTCGCCGGTTTCGCCCGGCACGTCGCACCGAACGGCCGGGTCGTCGTCGGGTTCGGTGCAGGCCGCGACTACCCGTTTGCTGATTTCCTTGATGACGCAACCAGCAGCGGACTCTCGGTTGACGTTCTCTTGTCCACCTGGGATCTGCGTCCGTTCACAGACGACTCCGACTTCTTGGTTGCCGTGTTCTCACTCGCGGGCTGACGGGCACGAACCTCGGGAGATACCGGTGACACTTGTAGTCGACACAGAGGTCCACGTGCTGCGAGATCATCCGCTCGCAGCGGGTGGCAGTCTGCCGCCACTGGATGCGCCGCCCTATGCACCCGGCGCGATCGACATGGCCGGACGACACGTTCGTTCTCGAGGGCCATCGGTTCTCGTCGGGGCTGCCGTCGGGTGTCTCGTCGGCGCGATGACCAGCCTCGGGGCAGGAGCAGGCACCTCGGCGGGCGCGGCGACAGGGTTACTGGTGAGCGAGATCAGAGTTCACGAGGTCGGCGACGCCCCCAGCGCCCGTGCGCGCGTCCAGGAGTCTGGCCCAACCGAACACGTACGTGTCATGGAATACAACGTGCATGGCGGCATGGGCGGGCCTGGTCAATTCCTCGCCACGCCTGGTCGTCTGGACCACCTCGCCGCGACCATCCGGCGCGAGCACCCGGATATCGTGCTCCTGCAGGAGTTGGACCATTTCGCGACCCGGTCGAACTACACGGACACGTTGAAGCAGCTGGCGCAGCGATTGACACCGACGGGCGCCGTGATGACTCCGGCGATCGAGAAGGTGAACGGCCGTCGTGAGGGGACCGGGATTCTCACCTTCAACGGTTTCGACATCACCGATGCTCGAGGACTTCGGGTCGGGGATGCGATGGGGGACAGCGCTCTCCGCCGTTTTCGGGCAGCGTCCGACGCGTACGCGTCAATGGTGAGTGGAAGAGTTCACCGGTCGTGGGTGCCGTTCGGAGGAGTGATCGAGTACCAGCCGCGGGTGGCCACGGACGCGTTGGTGCGAACCCCTTCGGGGCGCGAGATCCGCGTGCTCTCAGGACATTTCAGCCCGCCTCATCACGGTATCGACGAGCAGCGGCGTCAGGTCGACCCGATCGCCGCAGCGGCCGGCACCTGGTCGGGGCCCACCATCATGGGCGCCGACTTCAATGTGCGAGACGGATCGCCGGAGTTTCAGCGTGAGCACCAGGTCTTTGCGTCGGTCGGCCTGGTCGAGGCCACGGCAGGTGCACCCGAGAACAGCGACCGAATCTATGCCTCGGCGCATTTCGGCCGAACCGACGCTCGCAAGGTGCTGCCGTCGCCTGGCGAAGTGCAGGCCAGTGACCACGCGCCGGTAGTGGTCGATCTTTTGCTCGAAACCTATCATTCTGGGTCCGAACGCGGTGATGCCCCGCCCGGCGTACCGGACGGGGCATCGACGCCGCGGCCTAGCTGACCAACAGATCCAGTTGGTCGTCGGTGACCTGCACGGAGACCTTGCCACCGTCGAGGAGCACCTCGTCCAACAGCAGGTCTGCAATCCGGTCATCAACTGCACGCTGAATCGAACGACGCAGTGGTCGTGCGCCGAACTCGGGTTGGTGCCCGTGCTCTGCGATCCAGTCGACAGCAGCATCAGTGAACTCGATGTCGATTCCCTTGGCGCCCAACCGCTTGCGGCTGTCGGCCAGGAGCAGATCGGTGATCTTGTGCAGCTGTTCGTTGTCGAGCTTGCGGAAGACCACGATCTCGTCGATCCGGTTGAGGAACTCCGGTCGCATCGACTCCCGCAGTCGGGCCATCACACGCTCACGCACCGGCCGTTCCGCGGCTTCGGCGTCACCGGAACTGAACCCGAGTCCACCGGACTTGCTGGAGATGATGTCCGATCCCAGGTTGCTGGTCATGATCAGCACGGTGTTCTTGAAGTCGACCGTGCGACCCTGCCCGTCGGTGAGACGACCGTCGTCGAGCACCTGCAGCAGCGTGTTGAACACGTCCGGGTGCGCCTTCTCGATCTCGTCGAGAAGGACCACCGAATACGGGTTCCGGCGGACCTGTTCGGTGAGCTGCCCCGCCTCGCCGTACCCGACGTACCCGGGGGGAGCCCCGATCAGGCGGCTGACCGTGTGACGTTCTCCGAACTCACTCATGTCGAGTCGGAGCATCTTCTTCTCGTCGCCGAAGAGCGAGGCTGCCAGCGCCTTTGCCAATTCGGTCTTTCCGACGCCTGTCGGTCCGAGGAACAAGAAACTGCCCACGGGCCGATCCGGATCGCTCATCCCGGTACGGCTCCGGCGAACAGCACGCGCGATGGCCTTCACCGCATCCTCTTGGCCGACAACACGCTGATGTAGCTCATCCTCGAGGCGGCGTAGACGCTCCCGTTCCTGCTCGGTCATCTGGCTTGCCGGGATCCCGGTGGCGCGGGCGACCACTTCGGCGATGTGTTCGGCGGTCACCTCAGGTGTTTCGCCTGCCTCGGACGGCCCGCCCGTCAGACGTGCCTGGAGCCGGGCGGTCTCGTCACGCAATGCGGAGGCCTTTTCGTAGTCCTCCGCCGCGACCGCCTGCTCTTTGGCCGTCTCGAGTTGGGTCAGTTGCTTCTGGATCGCCTCCACGTCGGTGGTCGGTGAAGCCAGTTGCATCCGCGCACCGGCTTGGTCGATCAGATCGATCGCCTTGTCCGGCAGGAACCTGTCGCCGATGTAGCGGGCGGACAGCTCGACAGCTGCACGTATGGCCTCATCGGAGTATCGGATTCCGTGATGTTCCTCGTACCGCCCCCGTAGTCCATCGAGGATTGCCACCGCGTCCTCGACGCTGGGTTCGGGCACCGTCACCGGTTGGAATCGACGCTCGAGCGCGGGATCTTTTTCGATGTTCTTCCGGTACTCGTCGAGCGTCGTGGCACCGACGATGTGCAGTTCACCGCGAGCGAGTTTGGGCTTGAGGATGTTTCCGGCATCCATCGACCCCTCGGCTCCGGCACCGGCACCGGCGATGGTGTGCACTTCGTCGATGAAGACGATGAGTTCGTCCTTGTTCGCTGCGATCTCATCGATCACCTTTGTCAACCGCTCTTCGAAGTCGCCGCGGTACCGGGTCCCCGAGACCATGCTCGACAGGTCGAGCTGCACGATGCGCTTGCCTGCGAGACGATCAGGCACGTCACCGTCGACGATCCGTTGAGCGAGACCTTCGACGATGGCGGTCTTGCCGACACCGGCCTCGCCTACCAGCACCGGGTTGTTCTTCGTACGTCGAGACAGGATCTCGATGGTCTGTTCGATCTCGTCGGCACGGCCGATGACCGGGTCGACGCCCCCACCTCGCGCTTTCTCGGTCAGGTCGAATCCGAACTTGTCCAGCGTCGGGGTGGCTGTCGTGGACTCAGCAGCGACCGAGCCGCCCTGAAGTGCGGTCTGCAGGTGTTCGGGTGTGATGCCGGCAGCGGCGAGCAGACGACCCGCAGCCCTGTCATGGTCGGCAGCGAGGGCGAGGAACAGATGTTCTGGGTCGATGTACGTCGAGCCCAAGGTCTGGGCGAGTTGGTGAGCCTCGAACACAGCGGTTTTCAGTGCAGCGCTCAGTGAGGTGGTGGTGAAGCCATTGGTCGGCGTTCCCTGAGGAAGGCGCTGTTCGATGGTGTCCGCCACCGCCGTCGTGTCGGCCCCGGCGCGCTCCATCAGCGTTTTTGTGGGCTCCGTGGCGGTCATGACTCGCAGAACGTGTAGAGCGTCGAGTTCTGTGTCGCCCCGACCGGCGGCGAACCTGGCGGACTCGGCGATGAGGTCCTGGGTGGACCTGCTCATCAGCCGACTGATGTCGATGCGACGCGGGCCCTCGGGGCCGAAGAATGCGGGCATTCGCGGAGCCTCCTTGTTAAGAGTTGAGTGAATCTGACTCAATTAACATGAGTGAGGTTCTATCAATTCCCGACTGCTGCGGTCAATTCTGCAACTCGGGTCGCGCGGAGGCCGGATCGGGCGTGTGGTCGCCTCGGTGAGCCGTGACGCGATAGCGTGGGCAGAGAACTTCGAGCGCACATCATGAAGCGAGGACGACGTGGTAAATACGAGCTCCACTTTGGAAGAGCTGTCTCGCAAGCACCTGGACATCGCACGCGACGATTCGCATGGCCGCAGTGCCGACATCCTTGTCCATGACGGTCCGCTACGTCAGACGTTGATGGCGATGGTTGCCGGTACCGAACTCGGCGAACACAATTCGCCGCCGGCGGCGAGCATGCTTGTACTCAGCGGCAGGGTGAAGGTGACCGCGGATGAGGGTGAGGTCGTCCTCAACGTAGGTGAACTTCGCGGGCTCACGCATCATCGGCACAGCGTGACCGCGATCGAGGACTCGGTTTTCATCCTGACCACGGTCACCGGTTACGGCGAACCATCGCGGCGCTGACTCGATCATCTTGACCCTTCGCCTGCCCAGGGGTAGGCACACCGGGGTTGCGGCGCAACCCGGTGACACTTAGCCCTTGCGCTAAGTATCCAGCCGCTGATAGTTTGCCTTATGGCTCAGTATTCAGAGCGATTGAACGGGGTTTTCCAAGCCCTCGCTGATCCCACCCGCAGGGCGGTGATCGGGCGCCTGGGGGAGGGGCCGGCGAGTATCAGCGAGCTCGCCCAGCCATTCGACATGGCCTTGCCCTCCTTCATGAAACACATCCGGCAACTCGAGGACAGTGGCTGGATACGCACGATGAAGGTCGGCCGGGTTCGCACCTGCGTCATCGAGCAACGGCAGTTCGATGTCGCGCAGGATTGGCTGGAAAGCCAGCGTGCCCTGTGGCAACAACGCACCGATCGACTCGAGAGCTTTGTCGTCAATGAGATAGCGACGCAACAACATCAGGAGAAATGACATGACAACACAGCCCAACCCCGAGCTCGACCTCGTCATCTCCAGGGTCATCAAGGCTCCGGCTGCCGCGGTATGGGACGCCTGGACAAATCCTGCCAAGTTCGAGAAGTGGTGGGTTCCCCATCCGACGGTATGCAGGGTGCGTGAGATGGATGTGCGGCCCGGCGGTTCTTTTCGTACAGAGATCAGCGAAGACGGGGGTGAGTTCGAACCACACATCACCGGTTGTTTCCTGGCGGTCGACCCGTTCCGGCAGATTGTATTCATCGACAGCCTCACAGCCGGCTGGCGCCCATCGGCGGACGCGTTCATGACTGCAATCATCACTGTTGCCGACCACCCTGACGGCACTGAATATGAGGCCAGGGCCCTGCACCGTTCCGCTGCGGATCGAGACAGCCATGAGCGCATGGGCTTTCATGACGGTTGGGGAACTGTCACCCGGCAGCTCGCGGATCTGGTCGAAGGCGAGCTCAACTGATGAGCTGACGCTGATGCAGTTCGTGTCACTCGATGGGGTCTGCCAAGGCCCCGGATCTCCCGACGAAGACACAACTGACGGGACGGGATCCGGCTGGTGATCGCGCCGGTGGTGGTGGGTTCAGGACGACGGTTGTTCACTGCCGGGGGAACACCCGCGGGTCTTCAACTCATCCGCCACGAGAAGACACCGGGCGGTCTTGCCATTCATGAATACAAGACCGTCGGTGCACCGGTGACGGGCGTCTACGAACCGGTGTAGTCGGCGAGCGTCTGCCGAAAGGTGTTGTGACGGGCAAAGATTCGATTCCTCGCGCCTGATCTTCGCCCACCTTCACCACTTTGTGCGGTGGTGGCGCGCTGTTGAACCCCGAGAACTCAGAAGCGCTTCCATTACGATGGCGGTCATGCGATTTGGATTGTTTGTGCCGCAGGGATGGCGTCTGGACCTCGTCGGGATCGACCCCGCCGACCAATGGCCGGTGATGCGTGATTTTGCGGTGCGCGCCGACAACGGTCCGTGGGACTCGGTGTGGGTCTACGACCACTTCCACACGGTTCCAGCTCCCACCGACGAGGCCACCCACGAGGCGTGGACGTTGATGTCGGCGCTTGCAGCGTCCACGTCTCGTGTCCGACTGGGCCAGATGTGCACGGCGATGAGCTACCGAAATCCGGCATATCTCGCCAAGGTGGCCGCCACGACCGATCTCATCTCGGGCGGACGGGTCGAGATGGGGATCGGCGGCGGCTGGTACGAGCACGAGTGGCGGGCCTACGGCTATGGCTTCCCGTCGGCGGGGGAGCGACTGGGCCGGCTCGACGAGGGGGTGCAGATCATGCGGCAAGCGTGGAGCACAGGCTCGGCCTCGCTCGATGGGAAGCACTACCAGGTCGATGGTGCAATCGTCCGTCCACTTCCTCTGCAGGAGGGCGGCATTCCTCTGTGGATCGCGGGTGGGGGCGAAAAGGTCACCTTGAAGATTGCCGCGAAGTACGCGCAGTACACGAACTTCGACGGCACTCCCGAGGAATTTGCACGAAAGTCCGACATCTTGCGGACGCACTGCGAAGCCGTCGGTTCTGACTTCGACGCCATCGTCCGGTCTGCCAATTACAACGTCGCGATCGGTTCCACCGAGGCCGAGGTGGAACAACGGTTGAGCACGCTCAAGGATCGACTTACCCCGCACGTCGGCGCGGATGCGGCCGAGGGCGCCCTCGGAGCGTTTCGCGGACTACCAGGGGTGGGGACTCCCGAGCAGATCATCGAGAAGCTGACCGTACTCAAGAGCCATGGTCTCTCTTACGGCATCTTCTATTTTCCTGAAGCTGCATACGATCTTTCGGGAATCGAACTCTTCGAGAAGGAGGTCTTGCCCGCGCTCGCGTGAGAGAACGTCATCGAATCACGACTCGGGGACCTCTGTGCCCAGATAGAAGGCCGTGGTTCGCATCTCGGCTGAACGCGCGGCATCCTGCGATGCACCCGCAGCAATATGCGCGTCTGCCCAACGACGACTGCTCTCGGACATGAACTGCCGGGCGGCATCGGTCTGGGCCCACTCGCTGGTCTCGGCCGGCGCATCGGCCCCGGTCTCGAGGTGCAGCGCGAGACCGAGCAGACCGAGGTCCCAGCCGATCCCGACCGCGCCCGGCCCGTACTGCCTCCACCGATCGGGGTCGATGTCGCCGGAGTGCTCGATGACAAGTCGCGACTGCTCATCGGCGACTTCTTCGAGCCGGACGGTCAGGTAGGTGATCTCTTCGCCGAATTTCCAGGTGAGGGTGAAGCTCGTCGGCGGATCGCAGGTTTCGACGGTGCCACTGGCATTCCCTTCGATGTGGTATTCGCCTCCCAGTACCAGGTCGCCAGTGACATTGCCGAACCACCGGGCCAAGCGGTCTGCCGTGGTGCAGGCTTCCCAGAGGTCGGCCACAGAGGTGTTGTACACCTGAGTCAGGCGGGCTGATGTGCTGATCGTCGAGCCGTTGTCCTTCGCGCTAACCGTCCTGTCCACACTGCTGAGTTGCTTTGCCGTATCTGGGAATTGGCCGTCGGTCATGTCAGGTCCTCTCGGTGGGCTGTTCCTTTCGTGCGCGCTTGCCACGGGCGATCTCGGTGTCCAGCGCGGCCAGTCGCGGCGTCCAGAAGCCGCGGAATGCTGCAAGCCATTCATCGACAGCGCGCAACGGATCGGCATCGACCGCGTAGAGCCGACGTGCCCCGTCGGGACGTACGGTCGCGTAACCGTTGTCGCGCAGGACGCGGAGGTGCTGGGACACCGCCGGTTGGCTGATTCCGAACTCGCTGCCGATCGTTTGCGACAGCTCGCCCGCCGACCGTTCCCCGTCCGTGAGCAGCTCGAGCAGTCTTCTTCTGACCGGGTCGCCGAGGATGTCGAGTGCGTGCACCACAGCTATATTTCACTGAACACTTATATAAGTCAAGACGCAAATAGCCCCCAACGAAAACGACCCGCCGGGCGGCGGGTCGAGCGTTGAGGGATTGGTGGGGGACGGCCCGATTCTGCGGTTGTCGTTCCCGTCGACAAGGTCGGCGACAGGTCTGAACCTGCCGCATTCAGCTTTGGAGTTCGCGCAGGAAGCGGTGGCATTTTTCAGCGCGTTCGGAGTCCTGAGCCATCACCTGCTCGAAGAAGTCTGCGATGTCGTCGCGGCCGGCGTTGCGGGCATCACGCACGTACTGGCCGTAGTCGTGCCCGGCTTTCAGTGAGTGGTACTGCACCGAGATCAGATCGAACGAGACATCATCGAATCCGGTTTGTCCTGCAGGCCCTCGGTAGTGGGGTTTGAAACCTGCTCGGCAGGAATCACTCCGGAAATTCGGCGCCGACTCGGCGCGCAGCCCTTTTCGGCATGGGAGACGGCGCTTCATCAACACCGCCTGACCGCTGTCGAGATGTGGCATGGCATCTCGACGCGGCGCGACTGCAGACTCGCCAGGGGAGCGCTATCCCCAGTTCGGTGTACAGCGGCGGACAAAGGTATGTTCGGGCGAACACGAGACGTCACCACCCATCAGGCGCTGGACCGCCTCCCCGACGAAGAGGGCGCAGAACATGGCACGCAGAACCATCGAACAGATCACCGACGACCTCGACGGTTCCGATCTCGACCCTTCGGACGTGATCGTGGAAACGTTCACCGTCAACGGTGTCGAATACTCCCTCGATCTCGGCCCCAAGTCGGCCGAGAAGTTCGACAAAGACATGCAGAAGTGGATCGACAAGGCCACCAAGATCGGTGGCCGTCAGAGGAGGGCCACTGCCAAGCAGGCGCCGGCCGCCTCCGAAGTGCGCAGCGACAAGTCGCAATTGGCCGCCATCCGTGAATGGGCCCGCGAGAACGGTTACGAGGTCTCCGACCGCGGCCGTATTCCCAACGCCATCGTCGAGGCATTCAACGCGGCTCACAACTGACGCAGGGCAGGGAGTTCCTCCGCGCGGCTAAGATTCTCCGCGCGACCTAAACGGATGATGTTGTCCGCATTCGCGTAAGCGACCGTTTGCGTAGTGTGAGCGACATTGCCTTCCTCGGTAGGAGCTCAGACATGGCAGACGACGAGAACGTGGTGACAACCACCGGTGGGCCGGTTCGGGGCCTGGACGACGGGATCACCAAGTCGTGGCGGGGTATCCGCTACGCGGCGCCACCCACGGGCGAGCGGCGTTGGCGGGCGCCGGTGCCACCAGAACCTTGGGTCGACGTCGTCGACGCGACCACGTTCGGTCCGGTGGCGCCGCAACCGAACAATCCGGTGATCACCCTCGGACCCGGCGCCGTCAAGGACGAGGATTGCCTGAGCCTCAACGTCTGGTCGGCGTCAGTGGTCACTCCGGACGACCCACGGCCGGTCATGGTCTGGATCCACGGGGGCGCATACATCTTCGGCACGTCGAGTCAGCCGTTGTACGACGGGCGCGCACTTGTCTCCGACGGCGACGTCGTGCTGGTGACGGTGAATTACAGACTCGGCGCGCTGGGATTTCTGGATCTGTCGTCGTTCAGTACCGCTGAGCGGGTCTTCGACACCAACCTCGCGCTGCGAGACGTGATCCTCGCGTTGCAATGGGTTCAAGACAACATCGCCGGCTTCGGGGGAGACCCGGAACGGGTGACCCTTTTCGGGGAATCAGCGGGCGGGGGCATCGTCACGACGCTCCTGACCGTTCCGGCTGCGTCAGGACTGTTCTCCCGTGCGATCGCGCAGAGTTCGCCGGCGACCTCGGTGTACGACAGCGCAAGGGCGAAACGCGTCGCCGACATCTTTCTCCAGAAGGTCGGGGTCGAACCGGATTCGGTTGCGACACTGTACGACATGCCGGTCGACCGCCTCGTGTCGGCAGGACTTGAACTGTTCAGCGATGTGCCCGCCGCGACACCCGGCACACTGGCGTTCGCGCCGGTGGTCGACAAGGATCTGCTGCCCGACTACCCGCTGGCGGCGGCCCGTGCCGGCCGCTCGAATCCCGTTCCTCTGATCATCGGTACCAACAAAGACGAGGCGGCGCTGTTCAAGTGGATGAAGTCGCCGTTGATGCCGATCACCCCGGATGCGATTCGCGCCATGTTCGCCGAGATCGCGGCAGAGCAGCCGGAACTCAAACTGCCGAGTGAGGCCGAGATCGGTTCGGCCTACTCAGGTTTGAAGATGAAGGCAGCCGGGCTCGCTGTCGCCCGCGACGTCGGTTTTCGGATGCCGACCATCTGGCTCGCCGAAGCGCACAGCGCCGTCGCGCCGGTGTATCTCTACCGCTTCGACTGGGCCACACCGATGCTGCGGGCCTTGCGGGTCGGGGCCACCCATGCCACCGAATTGCCGTATGTCTGGGGCAACCTGGTGGCCGGCCGCAAGGACATCACGTTCAAACTCGGTGGCCTGAAAGTGGGGAAGGCGCTTTCTGCCCGTCTCCAGAATCGATGGGTGAACTTCGCCGTGGACGGTCATCCCGGCGGACTACCGGGCGACCCGGAATGGCCTCCCTACGTACCGGATCAGCGTGCGACCCTGGTAATCGACAGGCAAGACAAAGTGGTCGATGACCTCGACCGGGATCTGCGTGCGGCGTGGGGTACCGAGGTGCTCAACTTCCTCTAACCGGCGGCACCGACGAGGACTTCGAGATACCTGGCCACCCCGTCGTCGTCGTTGGTCGCCAGGATGTGATCGGCAGCTGCAAGGGCATCGGGTGAGCCGTTCGCCGGACACAGCGCCAGGCCCGCCCACTCGAGCATCGGCAGATCGTTGATCGCGTCTCCACAGGCCGCGACCTCGGTCGGATCGATGTCCCACGCGTCACACAGCCGGGCGAGTCCACTGGCCTTGGAGACGCCTTCGGCGGCCATCTCCACGTAGGGCGCGCCGGAATGGGTAGGGGTTACGCCGGGGATCCCGGCCTGTGCCACCCGCCGGAAGAGGTCGACGCTCGGGATGTGAGCATGGCGCGCAACGACTTTGACGATCGGTTCGTCGTCCAACGAGGCCGTGTCGCTCATCTCCATGGTCAGCGGATCTCGATGGTGGTCGGCGTAGACACAGAGCGCGGCGTAGGCCGGGTCGGCGATGAAACGAGTCGGGCCGACCACGGCGAACACGGTGCCGGGAAACAGGGTCCGCACCTGTTCGATTGCCGTACCGGCGACGTCCGGTGCCATCGCCTGCACGTCGAAGATGGTGGCCTCGCCATCGGTGAGGTCGATCAACACGGCGCCGTTCGCAGCCACGGCATAACCGCGAAAGCCACTGTCGACAGCCAGGTTGTGGACCGAATGTTGAGCTCTTGCAGTCGCCCATACCACTCGGATACCTGCCGTAGCAGCTGCGGCCATGGCCGCCGCCGACCGTTCACTGATCGTTCGTCGAGACGTCAACAAGGTGCCGTCGAGGTCGGTTGCCAGCAGCCGGATACTCACACGAGCATGATGCCAAGCGGTGGTGCGGCCCGGTGCACGAGATGGCGGTTCAGGCAGTTGGCCAGGTCATAGCCCGGTGCTGCGGCCGATTCGAATGGGCCATCTCCGACACAATTTCGCGGTGCGGGTCCTCTGCCCGCTGTAACGTCTGCGCTGGAGGCCCGCCATGATCCTGGAGTACATCCGGTACCGCATCGACGAACCATCAGCTGCCGAGTTCGAGGCTGCGTACGCCCGCGCCGCCGACGCCATGCACAAGTCCGAGCACTGCATCGACTTCGAGTTGTCGCGCGCAGTCGAAAAGCCCGACCACTACATCCTGCGCATCACGTGGGACTCCCTGGATGGACATCTGACAGGCTTTCGTGGCAGTGAACTGTTCCGGGCGTTCTTCGCCGAGATCAAGAACTACGTGGGCGCGATCGACGAGATGCAGCACTACGAAGCGACCAGCGTGACCGGTACCGGCTCGGGCGCCGACGTCCCGCCCACCCTGTTCGAATGGGCGGGCGGCGCAGAAGCGTTCGACAAGCTTTTCACGCGTTTCTACG
Organism: Williamsia sp. D3; assembly: GCF_000506245.1. Classification (NCBI taxonomy): domain Bacteria; kingdom Bacillati; phylum Actinomycetota; class Actinomycetes; order Mycobacteriales; family Nocardiaceae; genus Williamsia; species Williamsia sp. D3. The sequence continues at coordinate 141,457 of NZ_AYTE01000018.1, forward strand.
AACTGGTCCCGCAAGACGAGTTGTTGGCGCCGATGTTCGCAGGGATGGATGCGCATCACGCGAAACATGTCGCCTCGTGGGTGGGCGAGGTATTCGGTGGCCCTGCCGAATACACCGCGCATGGCGGCGGCTACGAGAACATGCTCGCCCATCACGTCGGTAAGGCCATCACGCCCACGCAACGCCGGCGCTGGGTGGACCTACTGCTCGACGCAGCGGACGAAGTGGGTCTGCCCAGCGATCCGGAGTTCAGGTCGGCCTTTGTCGCCTACCTCGAGTGGGGCACCCGCATAGCGGTGGAGAACTCCCAACCGGGAGCCACGCCGATGCCCCATGCCCCGGTGCCGCTTTGGGGCTGGGGTATGGCCCCTCCCTGGCAAGGTTGAACGGTCCTGTCCGAAGCAATCGATACCGTTGACGGATGCACCTCGATGACGTCGTGACCACCAGCGCGGCGGTCGCCGCGACCCGTTCGCGGAAAGCGAAGACCACCGCCATCGCAGATCTGTTGCGCGGCGCCGCACCGCAGGACGTACGCGCTGTGGTCGCATGGCTGTCAGGCGAGACGCTGCAAGGCCGACTCGGCATCGGTTGGCGCACGCTCTCGGGGGCCCGGGCACACGCGGCCGCGGGCCCGACGTGGACGGTGGCAGAGGTCGACAACCTGCTCGACGAGCTGGCCGTGACCTCCGGTGCCGGCTCGGTCAAACTTCGAAAGGAGTTGCTGGGCAGCCTGTTCGAGAGGGCGACATCAGGTGAACAGGACTTCCTCATCCGGCTGCTCACCGGGGAGGTACGCCAGGGAGCGCTGGAAGGCGTGATGACCGAGGCGATCGCTACGGCGTCTGATCTGCCGGTTGACGTTGTGAGGCGGGCGTCATGCTGTCGGGCAGCCTTGCCGAGACCGCGGCCGCGGCAATGGGTGGCGGCGCAGCCGCCCTTCAGTCATTCGGTTTGGAAGTCGGCCGGCCGGTGCGGCCGATGCTTGCCTCGCCCGCGAAGTCGCTCCGCGAGGCGCATTCGGCGCTAGGTGGGAACGTGAGCGTGGAGTACAAGCTCGATGGTGCTCGAATCCAGGTACATCGCAGCGGCGATGACGTGGCGATCTTCACGCGAACACTCAACGACATCACCGAGCGGGTACCCGAGCTCGTGCAGTTGGTGCGTGACCTGCCGTGTGAGTCGGTGGTTCTGGACGGGGAGACACTGGCGCTCGCCGACTCGGGCCGACCCCGGCCGTTCCAGGAGACGATGAGCAGGTTCGGCGCCAGTTCGCAGCGCGATTTGTTGCTGCAGCCGTATTTCTTCGACTGTCTGCATCTCGACGGTGAAGACCTGCTCGACCGGCCGCTGTCCGACCGGATAGGTGTACTCGATCGCCTTGCGCCCCAGCATCGGATTCCGGCGCTACGATCTCCGACTGTCGAAGAGACCGAGGCCCATCTCGATGCTGCGCTCGCCGCCGGTCATGAAGGAATCATGATCAAAGCCCTCGACTCGACGTACGCGGCGGGCCGGCGGGGCAAGTCGTGGCAGAAGGTCAAGCCGGAGCACACGCTCGATCTCATCGTGATGGGTGCCGAATGGGGCTACGGCCGTCGGACGGGCTACCTCTCCAATCTGCACCTCGGCGCTCGCGATCCGGATGGCGGCGATCCGATCATGGTCGGTAAGACGTTCAAAGGACTCACCGATGAGTTGTTGCGCTGGCAGACAGAAGAGTTCCCGAAGGTCGAGCGGAATCGAGACCAGCACACGGTGTATCTGCACCCGCAGATCGTGGTGGAGATCGAGTTGGATGGTGTGCAGGTGAGCACTCGATATCCCGGCGGTGTCGCGTTGCGTTTCGCACGCGTCTTGAGGTACCGGCCGGACAAGACCGCCGCGATGGCCGACACCATCGAGGCGGTCCGGGCGATGTTGCCTGGAGACGGGAATTAGCTCAACGGCTGCGCGGCGAGTTGAAGGATGCGCGCCTCGGAGGTGCGCCTGGCTTCGGCGGCCTGCGTCGATTTCGAATCCAGATCCGGGATGCGACCTACCAATGTGAGGTCGTCGGTGACAACCTCGACCCGCATCCCCAGTGCTTTTCCGAGAACCTGGGTCAGTGGCGGAATAGTGTGGTCCAGCGACTCCTCGGCCGTGCCGGGCGTGTACACAAGGCCTCGCGAGGAGATGACCACCACCGGCTTACCTGCGAACGGTTGGTCGGGAGTATCGAAAGGCGCTGTGGTGCCCAGTACGTGAATGTGGTCGATCCAGGCCTTCAGGGTGGAGGGCAGCGACCAGTTGTACATAGGTGCACCGACAACCACCACGTCGGCGGCAATTACTTCGTTGATCAGTTGCCACTGCAGGGCCTCCGACTCGGCACTGGGCTTTTCGGTGGCAGACCGCAGCCTGGTGGCGTAATGCAGTCCTGCGTCGGAAAGGTGTGGGATGGGGTCGCGATGGAGATCACGGTAGGTGACCGTTCTCGTCGAGTCGGCGGCAAGCCATGTCTGCGCGAACAGCTGGGTCAGCTCGCGAGAGCGGGATGTGTGGACGTCGGCGGACGAATCGAGGTGAAGTAGGTGAGCCATGGTCTTATTCTGCCCACGCTGGCAGACGGGTCCGATGAGTGTCTCCGCGTGCTACTGGACGCCTACCCGTTTTGGTGCCGTGGCCCACAGGAGCAGCACACCGACGGCAATTCCGATCCCGAGGTACAGCCAGCCCAAAGGCGCTTGCGAGTTCTCGGGCAGGACCCCCGCGGTGGTCATCGCGGCACTGACGATGAGGTAACACCCTGCACTCACCACCCCGCCGATCAGGCCGAGGTTGCGGTCGAACAGGCCCAGGGCAAGCCCGTACATCTGCGGGCACAGGACACCGCACCCGGCCAACGCGAGACAGGCGCCGATCGTGATGGCCGGTGCGTTCACGCCCATCAGCGCTGCTGAGGCGACGAGAACGATTGCCCCGCAGAAGAAGACGCCCAGTGCTCCGAAGGCCAGAGGCCGGGTGCGGATGCGGGTCGCAAGTGTCCCGCACGCCAGCTCGCCCAGTAGGTTCGCAGCGCCGACGATCAACGCCATCGCGCCGTACGCGGCCGGTGAGAAGTCCAGTTCTTCTTGATAGAGAAATGGGCCGACCACACCGAACACCAACTGCGCTGATGCCATCAGGCCGAATACGACGATCAGCACCACGAACACCCGGCGGCGTAATGCGGCGGCCAGGACACGTGCGGTGACCCGCAAGTCCACCCGATCACGGTCATCGGCTGCGAGTGTTTCCGGAAGCGCAACCATGACCAGGACAGCGACCGAGGCAGCGAGAAGCGCGATGAGAGCAAAGATCCACCGCCACGAGATGAACTGCACGAGCAGTCCGCCGACCGCCGGAGCCAGTACCGGAGCCACGCCCCACGCCGCGCCGAGTAGACCCGAGACAGCGATCAGTCGAGTACCGGCGAAGCAGTCGGCGGCGATGGCGTAGGCCAGGACCAGGCAAGCGCAGGCCCCGCAACCCTGGAGAAAACGTAGGACGAGCAGGGTGATCACGTCGTCTGAGACCGAACAACCCAGGCTCGTTGCGACGACGATCGAAAGACACACCAGCAACACCGGTTTGCGCCCGACCGCGTCCGAGATCACGCCCACCGGGATGAAGGCCAACGCCATACCCAACATGTAGGCGGTGACCGTGTTCTGCATGGTCGTGCTTGTCGACCCCAGCTCGGCCGCCATGTCGGGGAGCGCAGGGGTGTATGCATCCAGCGGAATCTGGCTCAGCGGAATGACCATCAACAGGATCGCGATGATCCCGCGCGAGGCCACGGGCACGGTCGGCCTCGTCACGAAGTCATTCCCGTCAAGGGCAGCATCCGGAGAACGCTACCGCCCCCCGGGCCAGAACACGCCGCGAGCGTCAGACGACGTTGTCGCCCTGCTCATTCCAGAACTGGATAACTGCCGTGGACAGAGCCGCGGGCTGTTCGATCGCCGGGATCACGCGGGCATCGGCGACGGTGACCTCGCGCGCATCGGTCATCGTCGCCGCGACCGCTCTGGCCTCCGCAGGCGTCCATTCGCCTCGGTCATCAGTGGTGACGAACAGAGTCGGACAGTCGATTCTCTCCACCGCCCACGTCAGGTCTGTTCGATTGAGAATCGCGGTGGAGACCGCATTCACCATCGCCGCGTTCGTCACTCGACGCATCGAAGACCTCAGCAAGGCGACCGCTTCTGTATCGGTCGCCCGTGTCCGGTCGGTGAACAGTGTCTCCTCGATCGCCTTGCGCGGTAACCCCCGAGGACCGAACACGCGGTACAGCGGGGCGAGGGCACGGACCTTCAGACGCAACGGCTTGCTGATCGGATTCGTCGGTGCACTGATCGCGGTGAGAGTGCGGACCAGATCCGGACGTGTTGCTGCCAAGTGCATTCCGACATGCCCTCCCCATGCGTTGCCGAGCCAGTCGACCGGTCCGCCGAGGTCTTCGGCCAGAGACGTCATCAGCTCAGCTGCTGCAGAGGCGCAGGCTGCGATGTCGGTGGGCCGAACCAGGGCGTCGCTCTTACCCGACGAGGGGGCGTCGACGAGGAAAAGACGCCGGTGTCCGGCGAGGATGGGCAGTACCCGGTCCCAGCTCGACGAGTCCACGAACATGCTGTGCCACAACACCGCGGGTGGACCATTGCCCACTGCGCGGACGTGCAGGCCACCCAGGCTGGTGGGGACAGTTGACGTGATTTCGGCAATCGCCATGGGAAGCTCCTCATCGATCGGTCCAATTGAGATTACAGCGCGTAAAGTCAAATGAATATAGGCTGATCGAATGGTCCGCACATACTCGTCGGAGGTACGCGCAGAACGAGCCCAGGAAACTCGACGCGCAGTCGTGGCAGCGGCGCACGCGATGTTCGTCGAGGAAGGGTGGGTGCCCACCACGATGGCGAAAGTCGCTGCCGCCGCGGGAGTCACGCGTCAGACGGTCTACTCCCAATTCGAATCGAAGTTGGCGCTGCTCGACGCGTGTATCGACGGTGCGCTCTCTGATGGTCGGGCCATCCCAGTTCGAGAGATGCCCGAGTATCGCGCGATGGGCGTCGGCGATCGGCGCTCGCGAATAGCGGCCGGGGCACGATGGCTCTGCGGTGCGCACGAACGGTCAGCGGTCATCCAGGCCGTGCTCGATCAGGCGGCAGTCACCGATACCGAGGCGGCTTCGCGGCTCGCCGAACGCGAACGCACCCGTCACAACGAAGTCCGATTTGCGCTGTCGCTGATCCTTGACGCCGAACCCGAGACGCTCATCGTGGATGCGGTGTGGACGATGGCGTCCCGGCGGGTGTGGCTGATGTTGGTCGACGAACAGCGATGGAGCGGTGATCTGTGGTGTCGCTGGTTTGCTGCTCAGGTGACACTGCTCGTCGATCCACACGGTCCGCTGTCCGGTTAGAGGTCAATCGGCAGACGGTGGGACGAACTCCGGCTGGTCGAGCAGCCTGAGCCAGCTGCCGTCGGGTTGACGCCGCACCACCTGTGCTCGTGCGCCTGACCCGTCTCGGGGTGGTGTTGACGTCAAGGCGATGTCTCCGCTGATGAGTGTCGGCAGGGGCGCCTCTGGTTCGAACTGTGGCCGCGACGTCAGCACCTTCTCCCACAACGCCTGAATGGCTGCGCGACCAACGGTCTGCTCGCCCGGGGGATAGGCCATGACAGCCTCGTCTTCGTAGAGCAATGCCACCCCCTCCGCGTCGCCTGCGTTGCAGCGTTCGACGAACAGTCGGGTCAGGTCCTCAGGGCGCAGCGCCCGTTCTCGATTCGGCACGATGTCTCCTCGTTGGTCGGTATGTGACTGAATTCAGCCTCACGTCCGCTGTTCAAGAAGTCCAACGGATTGTTCTTCTGCAAACTAGAATTACTGGATATGGAGCTACGTCAACTCGAGTACTTCGTCGCGGTGGCTGACGAATCGAACTTCACGCGTGCGGCAGAACGGGTTCACATCAGTCAATCCGGGGTGAGCGCACAGATCAGGCAGCTCGAGAAGGAGCTGAACTGCGAATTGTTCGACCGCTCCAGTCGGGTGGTGCGGCTGACGCCGGCTGGGCGTGCGGCACTCGAGCCGGCTCGGCATGCGCTGGCTGCGGCTGCGGGAGTGGAACAGGCTGTCGACGAGGTGGCGGGTTTGCTGCGCGGCCACCTCACCATCGGCATGGTGACCGGTTGCACCATCACGCCGTTGTTTGCCGCCTTGGAGAAGTTCCATCGATCGCATCCCGGGGTGGAGGTGGTGTTGCGCGAGAGCTCATCGGACCTGATGGTCGGTGAAGTACGCAGTGGAACGATCGATCTCGCTCTGATCGGTGCGGCCGGTCGTCTTCCGTCCGGGCTAAACTCGATGACGATCATGAGTGAAGGTTTGTGTGCGATGGTGCCTGTGGGCCACTCGTTGGACAGGCGGAAAAGCTTGAGCGTGAACGATATCGCCGACCAACGCATCATCGCCATGCCTGCGGGGACCGGTCTGAGAACAGCATTCGACCGAGCATGTCGTGCTCACGGTGTGGAACCGGTGATCGCGCTGGAGGCAAGTGCACCGGACGCCATCGTGGAACTGGCAGCCAGGGGACTCGGAATCGGCATACTGAGCGTGTCGATGGCGGACGATCATCGTGATCGACTCACCGTTGTTCCCCTCACCGGTCTACCTGATCCCGCACTGCTGGCTGTCGTCTGGCCCGAGTCCGCCGGCCCGGCCGTTCGTGCGCTGGTGCCCGAACTCGAGGAGGCATTCGCCCTGTGAATCCGCACGCTTTCGCCGACTCTGAACGAGCAGCCGTGTACCGGGCCATCGGCGAACGACGAGACATGCGGCGGTTCGTTCCCGATTCGGTGGTGCCCGAGGAAGTCCTGACGCGGCTCCTGCAGGCTGCCCATGCGGCCCCGAGTGTGGGGCTGATGCAGCCTGGCGATTCCTGCGCATCACCGACAACATGCTGCGCCGGAAGATCCGCGACATCGTCGACGAAGAACGGTGTCGGACTGCGGAGGCGTTGGGGGAGCGGTCGGACGAGTTCCTTCAGCTGAAGGTCGAAGGTGTTCTCGATTGTGCCGAACTGCTGGTCGTGGCACTCGGCGACGACCGCGACCGGCACATTTTCGGGCGTCGAACGATGCCGAGAATGGACCTCGCCTCGGTGTCCTGTGCCATCCAGAACATGTGGTTGGCCGCCCGGGCGGAAGGCCTCGGGATGGGCTGGGTGTCGCTGTTCGATCCTGACGTCCTCAGTGATCTGCTCGACCTGCCGCCCGGCGCCGAGCCGGTCGCAGTGCTCTGCCTCGGACCTGTTCCCGATTTTCCCGACCGGCCTGCCCTGGAGATCGATGATTGGGCACACGGTCGGCCGATCTCGGAGTTCGTCACCGAAAACCGCTGGAACTGAGAGCCTTTGAAAGACAGAATCGTCGCCCCGAATGGGGGCGACGATTCTGTTCGACAGCATGTTCCCGGTTACCGAGAGCTGGTTGATCTACAGGATGTAGAGCATCTCCTGGTAGGTCGGCAGCGGCCAGAGATCATCTGCGATCTGTGCTTCGATCTGGTCGGCGGCTTCGCGCACCGCATCCATCGCGGGTAGCAGTGCGTCCTTGGCGTGCACCGCTTCTTCGTAGCTTCCCTCGACGTGTGTCGCCAGAGCTTCCTTGAGGTGCGTCAAACCGCTCGTCAGTGCTGCAAGCGGTTCGGACAGTGCGTTGAGGAGTGTGAGATCTGCTTCCACGCCTGCCGCTTTCAACGCTCCGACGTTGGTCGCCAATTCTGTCTGGTACCTGACCGCCGCCGGTAGCACCAGGGTCGACCCGATCTCGAGGGTGAGCTTGGCCTCGACCCCGATCGTCAGGGTGTAATGCTCCAAACCGATCTCGTAGCGGCTGTGCATCTCGCGCTCGTTGAACACGCCGTACTTGGAGAAGAGTTCGATCGACTTGGCAGAGATCAGTTCTGGCAATGCGTCGACGGTGGTCTTCAGGTTCGGCAGGCCGCGCGACTCCGCTTCGATCGGCCACGTATCGGAGTAGCCGTCGCCGTTGAACACCACGGCGCCGTGTTCGGTGATGATGTCGGTGAGCAGCTTCTGAACGGCGGTGTCGAACTGGACACCTTCCTTGACCGCTTCCTCGAGAACGGTCGCGCAATGGTCCAGCGAGTCGGCCATGATGGTGTTCAGGACAACCATGGGTTCGCTGATCGTCTGCATCGAGCCCGGCGCCCTGAACTCGAATCGATTCCCGGTGAAGGCGAAGGAGCTGGTGCGGTTTCGATCGCCCGGATCGGTCGGCAGCACAGGGAGGGTGTCCACGCCGATGATCATGGTGCCCTTGCCCTTTGACGAGGTGGCCTCGCCCTTGGCGATCTGCTCGAACACGTCGGCCAGCTGCTCACCGAGGAAGATCGAGACGATGGCCGGAGGCGCCTCGTTGGCGCCGAGGCGATGGTCGTTGGTGGCCGAGGCGACCGAGACCCGAAGGAGCCCTGCGTGCAGGTGTACGGCGCGGATGACAGCCGCGCAGAAGACCAGGAATTGCGCGTTCTCATGAGGAGTGTCGCCTGGAACCAGGAGGCTGCCGAACTTGTCGTTGCCGAGCGAGAAGTTCACATGCTTGCCCGAACCGTTCACGCCTTCGAATGGCTTCTCGTGGAACAGGCACTCCATGCCGTGCTTCTTGGCAACGGTCTTGAAGGTTGTCATGAGGAGCTGCTGATGGTCGGCCGCGATGTTGCCCCGTTCGAACATCGGCGCGATCTCGAATTGCCCTGGCGCCACCTCGTTGTGCCGGGTCTTGGCAGGGATCCCGAGTTTGAACAGTTCACGTTCGGTGTCCATCATGAATCCGAGGACCCGCTCGGGGATGGCACCGAAATAGTGGTCGTCGAACTCCTGGCCCTTGGGCGGCTTGGTGCCGAACAAGGTGCGGCCGGCATTGATCAGGTCGGGACGCGCGAGAAAGAAGTGTCGATCCACCAGGAAGTACTCCTGCTCAGGCCCGCAGAAGGCCACGATGTGGCCGGGGTTCGAGTGGCCGAACAGCCGGAGTACACGCTCGGCGTGCTTGCCCATCGCCTGCTGTGAACGGAGGAGCGGGGTCTTGTGATCCAGGGCCTCGCCTGTCATCGAGACGAAAACCGTTGGGATGCAGAGAGTGTTGCCGTTCGGATTCTCCAACACATATGCCGGACTGGTCACATCCCAGCCGGTGTACCCGCGTGCCTCGAAGGTGTTGCGAAGTCCGCCGTTGGGGAAGCTCGACGCATCGGGCTCACCCTGGATGAGCGTTTTGCCCTGGAACTCTGCGAGTGTCGAACCGTCGCTCGCCGGCTCGAGGAAGCTGTCGTGCTTCTCCGCGGTCAGGCCAGTCAGGGGATAGAAGACGTGAGCGTAATGCGTCGCGCCCTTCTCCAGTGCCCAATCCTTCATCGCTGACGCGACGGCGTCGGCGATCGCGGGATCCAATGTGGTCCCTTTTTCGATCGTCGCCATGACGGACTTGTAGACATTCTTCGGTAGGCGTTTGAGCATGACCGATTTGTTGAACACGTTCTCGCCGAAGATGTCTCCGGGAGCCTCGGCCGTGTCGAAGCTGGGGGGAGGCGGCGTGTACGCCTCGACCGCAGTGATCGCGGCAAGCCGGATGTTGTTTCCACTCATGTGTTAGACCCTTCAGGCACGGACTCTCCACCTTGTTCTGGGAAAGCCCTGACCTGCGAACCCTACGAATGATCTATAACGGGCTCATTTCGTCGCTGTGACGATGAGAAGCGCCCGACTAGGGCCGGTCCGTTCGGAACACGTGGTGTCGACCGTCGTCGATGGGATTGTCCGGTGTGAGATACCCGGTCGCGATCTGGGTGAAGCCGGCAGCGAGCAGAGCTCGCCACGAAGCGGGGTTGGCCACCGCAACCGGAACGATGATCGTGTCGGACGAGGGATGATCGACCCATGACTTGTCGACCATCTCGCGGATCATGGCAGTGCCCAATCCCTGGCCGGTGAGATCAGGGACACCTATGAAGTAGTCGACAGACAAAGCGTTCGGAGGTACGGAGACCAGGGTTTGCATCTCGACGAGATCCTCGGGATAGGCGGAGAGCAGATACCGCTGGATCAGACCGATCGGCGCGCCATCGTGTATCGCGATGAAGACCTCACACGGTTCTGTTCCCGTGATGCTTCCACCAAAGTCCCGCTCTACGGCCGCGTCGGACGTGTCGTGGTTCCAGAATCTCGCCACATGCGGCTGGTCCAGCCATCGCTGGATCAGAGGTAGATCGTGACGCTCGATCGGGCGGAACCGCACTCGTCCAGCATGTGCGCAACACGAGGAACGGTCAAACGGATTAGCGGCCGCCGGAGAGCGGTCGAACGCGCGCTGGACAGGCCGGGTTGTGGCGCCTGCACAACATCTCAGCGAGCGTTCATCACCGGGAAGACGTGATCGCGCAACAGCGGTGCCAAATCTGCGCCGGTATCAGTGCGGTGCACCCACCGCAGTTCGGCGATTTCCGCCGAGGCGATGGGGATTGCGGGAAGTCGTGAGCTGAAGACCGTGGCGGAGATCATGGTGTCGGTCTCGTTGGCCGCGGGTGCCCGGAAGGTGCCCACGAGCATCAGGTCGTCAGCAGTGAGCCGGATCCCGATCTCCTCGTCCACCTCGCGAATCGCGGCAGCGGTCGCGTCCTCGCCGGCTTCGAGTTTGCCGCCCGGGAACATGAACATCCGTGTGTCCGACTTGCGCACGGTGAGAATCCTCTGGTGGTCGTCGGAAAAACACACGGCCGCCACGGTCAAGGTCTGTTGGTCCGATTCACCCACCGCGCTTTTCTACCACGACGCCGATCACCGGCGGTTTTGGTGAAGAACTTCCCCAAATCTGTAACACGTTCTAGTCTGACGACATGACAGTTTCTGCGGATACCCCCACCGATTTCGACCATCTGCGCGGCGGCACCCACCTGGGCCACCTCATGGTCGCGGCGCTGCGCCGCCATGCGAACGAGCCGGTTCTGTTCCTCGGCGACACCACCCTCACCGGGGGGCAGATGGCCGAGCAGATCAGCAAGTACACCCAGGCGTTCGAATCACTTGGTGCCGGATCGGGCAGTGCGGTCGGCCTGTTGGCTCTCAACCGGCCAGAGGTCCTGTTGGTCATCGGAGCGGGACAAACCCAGGGTTGGCGACGCAGTGCTCTGCATCCGCTCGGATCGCTCGACGACCATGCATATGTGCTGAGCGACGCACAGATCACCACCCTGGTCATCGACCCGGTGCCGATGTTCGTCGAGCGCGCGGCCGCACTCCTCGAGCGTGTCGACAGTCTCAAGCAGGTGCTCACGCTGGGCCCGGTTCCATCTGAACTCTCGGACGTCGCCCGCGATGTGATTGCGGAGTCGCAGCGGTTCGAGGCCAAGCCTCTCAAAGCGGCTGATCTTCCCCCCGATCACATCGTGTCGATCACGTACACCGGTGGTACAACCGGAAAGCCGAAGGGAGTCATCGGGACTGCTTCGGCAATGTCGACGATGACGCAGATTCAGCTCTCGGAATGGGAATGGCCGGAGCACCCGAAATTCCTGATGTGCACGCCGCTGTCGCATGCTGGGGCTGCGTTCTTCGTACCGACCCTGATGAAGGGCGGCTCGATGGTGGTGTTGCCGAAGTTCGATCCCGCCGAGGTGCTGCGCACCATCGAAGAACAGAAGATCACCGCCACCATGCTGGTGCCATCGATGCTGTACGCCTTGATGGACCATCCCGACTCGCACACGCGCGACCTGTCGTCGCTGGAGACCGTCTACTACGGAGCATCCGCGATCAACCCCGTTCGGCTGGCCGAGGCCATCAAACGCTTCGGTCCGATCTTCGCGCAGTACTACGGTCAGTCTGAAGCACCGATGGTGATCAGCTACCTTCCCAAGGATGCCCACGATGACAAGCGGCTGTCCAGTTGCGGTCGTCCGTCCGCGTTCTTGCGCACCGCCCTCCTGGGTGAAGACGACAAGCCGGTCGCGGTAGGGGAGCCCGGGGAGATCTGCGTCGCCGGTCCGCTGTTGGCGGGTGGCTATTGGGGGCTACCCGAAGCAACGGCAGAAGCATTTCGAGACGGCTGGCTTCGCACCGGGGATGTCGCCAGAGAAGACGAGGACGGCTTCTGGTTCATCGTCGACCGCACCAAGGACATGATCGTCACCGGCGGGTTCAATGTTTTCCCCCGCGAAGTCGAAGATGTTGTCGCCGAACATCCTTCGGTTGCGCAGGTCGGCGTGATCGGAGTTCCCGACGAGAAGTGGGGTGAAGCGGTGACCGCCATCGTGGTGCTGCGGTCCGACGCGCCCACGGACGAATCGTCGATCGCGCGGATGACCACCGAGATCCAGGACGCGGTCAAAGAGCGCAAGGGTGCGGTCCAGTCGCCGAAGCAGATCATCGTCGCCGACGCCCTGCCGTTGACCGCTTTGGGCAAACCGGACAAGAAGGCGCTGCGCAAGCAGTACTGGAGCGACAGCGACCGCTCTGTCGGGTAATCGAGGTGCGTGCAGCGGATATACCTGCACGTGTGCTGTGGGCGGCTGAACTCCTGGCGCCACGGCCCCGGGAGAGGCTGCTCGAAATCGGCTGTGGAAACGGAGTGGCGGCGCAGTTGTTGTGCGCCACATTGTCCGACGGCGACATGCTGGCAATCGACAGGTCGGCCACAGCGGTCAGTCGAACGACCAGACGCTGTGCCGGCTTTGTCGCCGATGGACGACTGCGAGTGGAACAGAGCGATCTCAGCGCACTACGAGTCGACACCGCTTCTTTCGACGCAGCGCTCGCGATCAACGTCAACGTCTTCTGGACGTCGTCCGCAGAGGATGAGCTGGCAGTGTTACGTGGCGCGCTCCGGCCCAAGGGTCGTTTGGTGCTGGTCTACGGCCAAGGTCCGGGCTCAGTAGACGATCGGCAGGCGAAGATCTCACAGCACCTCCGCGACGCCCATTTCACCGTGACGGCAACGTATCGGAGGACGCCGGCCATGCGGTGATCGCCGTGAGAGCCGGGTGATCAAGGGGCACCGCCCGTCTGGGCGGTTCTGTCTTTGGAGCACCACCTCCGGGGGATGGTCTGCGTCAGTTGGGCGTGCGATAGTGGCCATGTGGGCAGCCTTCCCCCGTCGCGGTATCTGCTCCGCGCCAGAGATCTGATCGACACGCAGTACGCCGGCGAACTGACCGTCGATCAGATGGCTGCGGCTGCAATGTTGTCGCGAGCGCATTTCAGCCGCGCTTTCACGCGTGCTTTCGGTGAAACGCCGCACACCTACCTGCAGACGCGTCGACTCGAACGTGCTGCGGCACTGTTGCGTAACACCGACTATTCGGTGGCAGATGTATGTGTGGCCGTCGGTTTGCGCAGTGTCGGGTCTTTCACCACGAGCTTCAAGCGAACCTACGGACTCACGCCGGCCCGTTATCGGGCCAGTCTGCCTGCCGCAGCCGACCGAGCGATGGTGCCCGCGTGCGTGGTTCGTACGTTCAGTCGTCCCGCGCCCGACAGTCGGCTGTAGCAACCGAATCCTGGAGATCGGGCGAGTCGACGAACAGCACACGGGGAGAAGACTCGACCGGCAGCGCGGCGTTAGCGTCGACTGTGTAAACACCACTCGAGCACAGGAGTTCATCATGAGAATCGCCGGAGCGCAGATCTGGGTTCACGATCAAGACATCGCGCTGAAGTTCTACACCGAGCAACTGGGCATGGAGGTGCGGTCCGACGCGACCGTGCCGGAGTTGGGTGGATTTCGTTGGCTGACCGTGGCGCCGCCCGGGCAAGACGATGTGACCGTCATCCTGATGGCCATCCCGGCACCACCGATGGTGAGCGAGTCCACGCACGACGAGATCCTCTCGCTCGTCACCAAGGGTTTCGCCGGCACGGTGTTTCTCACCACCGACGATTGTCAGTCGGAATACGAGAAGCTCACAGCCCGCGGGGTCGAGTTCACCGAGGTACCCGAGCAAAGGCCGTATGGGATCGACGCCGGGTTCAGAGACCCATCCGGGAACAGCATCCGGTTGACCCAGCCGACCGAGGCCTACGCGACATAGGCGGCCTCTGACGTATCAGGTCTCGACGTCGCCGACCAGTTCGGACACATGGTCGGGGACGTAGGTCGTCAGTTCGCGAGGAGGTCGTTGATAGGTTCCGGTGTCGATCGGCTTCTCGGGCAAGTCGACTTTCGGTTTCTTCACCTCGTGATAGTCGATCGTGGACAGCAGATGCGACATCATGTTCAGGCGAGCGTGCTTCTTGACGTCCGATTCGACCACATACCAGGGACTGTTCGGGGTGTCTGTGTGCACCATCATCTCGTCCTTCGCGCGAGAATAATCCTCCCAGCGATACACCGATTCGAGGTCCATTGGACTCAGTTTCCATTGCCGCACAGGATCATTGAGTCGTGACCGGAAACGTCGGAGTTGCTCGTCGTCGGACACCGAGAACCAGTACTTGCGAAGGATGATCCCGTCGTCGAGGAGCATCTGTTCGAAGATCGGGGTCTGACGCAGGAACAGGGAGTGCTCTGTGGGTGTGCAGAAGCCCATCACTTTTTCCACGCCCGCCCGGTTGTACCAGGATCGGTCGAAGATGGTGATCTCGCCGGGCGCCGGCAGGTGGGCGATGTATCGCTGGTAGTACCACTGGCCGCGCTCGCGGTCGGTGGGTGCGGGCAATGCGGTCACGCGGACAACTCGGGGCGACAGATATTCGGTGATGCGCTTGATCGTGCCGCCCTTGCCGGCTGCGTCACGGCCCTCGAAGATCACGACGACCCGGGTACCGGTGTCCTTCACCCACTCTTGCAACTTCACGAACTCGGATTGCAAGCGGAAGAGCTCGGCCTCGTAGACATCTTTGGGGATCTTCTGGGCCTTGCTCTTCTTGCCGCTGTCCTTCTTTCCCATGGAGGGAGCCTACTGGGTTGCAAGCGCGTCGTCAGCGATTGTGAACCACCGGGCTGGACGATCCGCCTCAGGCCTTGTTGCCGGACAACGCGAGCGTGCCGCCCAACCCGATCATCATCAATCCACCGGTCGCGCTCAACTGTGCCTGCCGCCGGGGTGAATCGGTGAACCATGAGCGGGTGACCGATGCGACCATCGCCCACGCGCTGTCGCAGATCAACCCGATCACGACAAAGACCGCCCCTAGGACAAACATCTGAAATCCGGGGGTGCCTGAGGCGGGTTCGACGAATTGGGGGAGGACGGCTGCCAGGAACACCAGTGCCTTGGGGTTCGTGAAGCCAACAGTGAAGCCCTGTGTCACAACGCGCCTCGTCGTCACTTCAGGGCCGGGACCGGCGCCCGCGTGGATGCGGTGGCGATGACGGATCGCTTGGACCCCTAGATAGACCAGGTACACCGCACCGGCTGCTTTGATGACCGTGAACATGGTTGCCGACGCGGACACCACGGCGCCGACGCCCAGGGCGACAGCGACGATCTGAGGGATCAGGCCCATGGTGTTGCCGAGCACGCTCAGGAGCCCGACTCGCCTGCCGTATGTGATCGAACGTCCGACCACAAACAGCACACTGGGCCCCGGAACGGCTATCAGCACAACTGCGGCGACGATGAACGCGAGCAGATTGGGTAGAGGAACCATCGTTTCACTGAACCACCGATGTCAACCCGTTGGCGGGCGCGTTCAGACGAGCCCGCCGGCGTCCAGACGGCCGCGGGAATCTTCGGAGCCTTGATGTGGTTGCCCACGTGACCGCGAAGGAAGAAGGACACCTCGATGCCCATATCAAAATCGTCGGCCGTGGAACTCGGCCTGGACACATTCGGCGATCGCACTGCCGGTACGGATGGTGAGCCACTCTCGTATGACCAGGTCATCCGTGATGTCGTTGCAGAAGGGGTTCTCGCCGACAGTGTGGGCTTGGACTTCTTCGGTGTCGGTGAGCATCACCGCGAGGATTTTGCCGTCTCAGCGCCTGAGGTGGTCCTGGCCGCGATTGCGGCTCAGACAGAGTCCATCCGTCTGGGAACAGCTGTGACCATACTGAGCTCAGATGACCCGATCCGCGTGTACCAGCGCTTCGCTACCCTCGACGCGATCTCTGATGGCCGGGCGGAGGTCATCCTGGGGCGCGGCTCGTTCACCGAATCGTTCCCGTTGTTCGGCTACGACCTCGGGCAGTACGAGGAGTTGTTCTCCGAGAAGCTGGACCTGTTCGCCGAGCTGCGATCCGAGGGCCCGATCACCTGGACTGGTGGTCACCGGGCGCCCTTGACCGGCCAGGAGGTGTTCCCGAAAACCGCGAAGGGAGGGTTGACCACCTGGATCGGTGTCGGTGGCTCGCCGGAGTCGGTGGTACGCGCGGCGCGATACGGAATACCGTTGGTGCTGGCCATCATCGGCGGTGAACCGGCCCGGTTCGAACCGTTCGTCGACCTCTACCATCGCGCGCTGACCGAGTTCGGGCATGCCGAGCTGCCGGTGGCAATGCACTCGCCGGGTCATGTCTCCGACAGTGACGAACAGGCCCGTGAAGAACTGTGGCCCCATTACCGCGATCAGATGAACCGGATCGGCCGGGAACGAGGATGGCCGGCGACGACACGCGGTCAGTTCGAACAGGCGGCAGGCCCGGACGGTTCGTTGTATGTGGGTTCTCCGGACACCGTTGCTGCGAAGATCATTCAGAATGTGCGGGCACTGAAGGTCACCCGTTTCGACATGAAGTACGGCAACGGCACCCTGTCCCATGAAGCCAAGATGCGAAGCATCGAACTGTACGGCGAGAAGGTCGCCCCGATTGTTCGCGAGGCGCTGTCCGATCAGAGGTAAAGTCCCGCGGTGTAAGCGTCGCGAGCAGTGCGGCGCACCGTAGGAGGCGAGACGTGGCGAGCAGTTCCGGCCCCGCATCGGTCACGTGCCGAACCGAGTACCGCAGTACGACTCACGAACGGCTCGCAACAGCTGCGAGCGCGCTCGTGATCGCCTCGCTGCTGGAGTTGGTCGCTCTGACGATCGTCGATGCCCCGCCCATGACAACCGGTCTCATCGTCATCGTGACATTGGGGCTGGGCTTGCTGCTGGCGGCGTTGGGCCGCATCCGTGACCTGCCGGCCGTGACGATCACCGTGGACGATGAGATGGTCCACTTCGGCACTGCCGACTCCGCACTGCACTCCTTTCCGCTCGACTCGCTGCTGTCGGTCAAACAGAGTTCGGAGCTGGCAACCGACACTTCCGTCAGCCGGTCGTCGCGCGCTGATCAGTTCCACGTCCGAGGCTCCCGGTACCTGCGTCTGCGGTTCGAGAGCAACCCGGATCAGGAGTGGCAGATCGCGGCGATCGAGTCGGACCCGGCCGCGGCGGAGGTGATCGCCCGCCTCCGCGCCCATCAGCCCGCCAAGCGCATGGTCAGGGTGGGTAAGGCCACAGGTGACCTCGCCAAACCCGCAGCGGCAGAGCCGGGTTATCAACCTGCACAGCCCCCGCCCGGCCGGTTGATCCCTCGCATCGCGAACGCCGACAGCGAGGAAGCCGCACAACGGTTGTGGCAGGCGGCAATCAAACAACACGATGATGTGCTGGCGGACTACGCACAGTACGAACTCGAGCCCGAACTGCTCATCCGGTTCCCGGCCGTCACCGACGTGTCGGTCGACACCGTGGAGATCTTCCACACGACGTTGAACCGCGCCCAAGAGCTGCGCACCGATACGTTCCCGGTCAACATCGACCGTGCCGACGAGTATCAGCAGGCAGTCGTCGACCTGCGCAAGGCGTGGGTTGATTGTGAGAAATATGGGCGCGCGGTGGGTACCGGGTTACTCGAGGCGAACGACCAGAAAGAACTCACCGTCGCGTTGTCGCTGCTGGAGAATGCGCGAAACGTCCAGGGCGAGCAGCAGGCCGAGTACCTGAACCAGATCAAGCAGATCGTCACCGACCTGACCGACCGCGGCAGCCTTCATCCACAGCCGCAGGCGATGGAGGAAATCGATGCTGGACGGCGAAGGGCGTTGGAGGCGGACTGATCGACAGAGCGCTCACTGGGTTTCTAGGAAGACACCCTGAGCCGAGTAGTAGTCAGTGATGGCTTGCGGGCGCATCGCGATCATGATGACGGTCTGGTAGTCGTCCTGGGCGTACTCGTACGAGGTCTGTATATCGACTGCATCGCGATCAAAGATGTCAACGCCGTGTCGGCGCATGTAGTCCTCGCGCACGGTCTTGAAGGTTGCACTCGATATGTCGCGGAAAGCCACTGAGCCTGCGGGCAATCGCCCATTCGTGTTTTTGCCGGTGACCAGGAGTTGTGGGAACGATCCGGGTGCCTGGACCACGCGTGCGTCGACATTCCTATCGGTGAAGTCGATGAGGAGGCCACCTGAATTCTGGATATCTCCCGCTCGGACAGTCGGGGTGCTCGGTAGATTCCCTCGGATCTCGAAGCGGTTGACGATTGGCTGGCCGATTGGGATACCGAACAGGTTCATGGCTTCTCGCGCGAGCGTGAACGAGGTCTCGAAGTCGCCGGGCTGGTACCAGGTAGCAACGGCGCCATCGGTGTTTGCCTGGATTGAGGCCGTCTGGTTTGGGGCGTCTTCATCCACTTCGTGGAACGTCCCTGTGGCCAAGACCGGCTGGTCGTCCTCCGATCGTGCGATGGTCATCGATTCGAAAGCTCTTACGTTCTCGGGGAGTGCAGCTTTCATTTGGTCCACGATCGTGGTGAAACTCATCCGCGAGATGTCGTCGGTGCGAAAGGTACGTCCACTCCTGAGAGGAGTCGTCGACCGGGAGGCTCTTCCCCAGTCGCCGCTGGATTCGGAGTAGTTCAGATTTATGCTCTCACCCGTTTGGCTGTCGAGGAGGGAGATGTTGTCGCTGCCATAACTTCCCAAGCTCAGACTCAAGATGTTGGTTGCGGCCGATGGCTCCAAGGTGCCAATTTTGGCCAGCATCCCGTCCACGCGTTCTTGCGCACTTCGTTTCGATCCATCGCTGTCACCGTCCGCTGTTGTACCGAACCCGGGATCCGGCAGCGACACCGAGATGTGCCATGCGTCGCCGACACCGACGAACAGTGCAACCGCCACGAGGATTGTGATCAGAGGTTGCAGCAGCGTGGAGTTCGGCGGGTGATTACCGAACTCTGTGGCCTTACCCGGCGCGAGACCCGCGTCGTAGGACAGCGAGGTGTCGGGCCGAGGCGGGATCAGGGCAGAGGGAAGTGTGGTGTCGGCGTCCTGCAGGACGGTTGCGGCGACAGGCTTGGGCATCGCCGTCAGCCAACGCGCGCGATAGTCGGTGTCATTGGGCGGTGAGATCGTTGCCGTCACAAGTGTGGGCTGCACATCCGACGCGTCGAGGCTTGATCTGGTCAGTGCCTCGATCGTCACCGGGATCTGTTTGCGGGACTGCCCTGCCTTCAGCATTCCGTCGATCCGGCGGGGACGCGGCGAGATGACGAGTGCAGTGATCACCAGGGGGACGCCCACCAAGAGGGAGACGAGCCAGTTGTTGTATGCGCCGAGACCGACTGCGCATCCCAGCACCGCGCCGGCGACCGCTGCGCGAACCGCGAACCTGAATGCCGGCGGTCTGGACCGATCGGAACCGCGATCCGAGCTCATTGGCCACCTCCGGGACGGAATCATATTGCTCCCGTGACCAGCGCGAAAGTGGCAGAGTCTGATTGCTCGGGAAGCCTGCCGCGTACGGTATCCCGCGGACGCACTCCGCGTACGGTGGAGCACGGCACTTTTGCAGATGGACGGGAGTACGGCTCGGTGGGAAAGCTCACGAACAACATGTGGCGACTGCTGGGAGCGCAGTCTTCGCGCAACCAGTCGAAGTCTCTGACCTTGATCAAGAAGTCCGGCGACCATGACTCATGGGCGGCGGAGCTGAGCGACGAGAACTTCGCCACCGAGGCGGAGAAGCTCGACATCACCGACCCCGAAGGAGAGGACCGGGCCCGTTTCCTGGCGCTGGTCCGTGAAGCCGGAGATCGGGCGCTGGACATGCGGCCGTTCGACGTACAGCTGCAGGGTGCGCTTCGGCTGCTCGAGGGCGACATCATCGAGATGGCCACCGGTGAAGGCAAGACGTTGGCCGGTGCAATCGCCGCGATCGGCTATGTGCTGCAGGGGCATCGGGTGCACGTGGTCTCGGTGAACGACTACCTCGCCACTCGTGACGCGGAGTGGATGAAGCCTCTGTTCGACCAGTTCGCCATCTCGTCGTCGGCGGTGTCGGAGAACTCCACGCGCGAGGAGCGCAAGGCTGCCTACGACACCGACATCACCTACGGTTCGGTCAACGAGGTGGGTTTCGACGTCCTGCGTGACCAGCTCGCCACCCGAGCAGAAGACCTCGTGTCACCCAAACCGGACGTGGCGATCATCGACGAGGCCGACTCGGTGCTCGTCGACGAAGCGCTGGTGCCGCTGATCCTCGCCGGTGCGACGACCGGTGAAGTGCCTGACAAACCCATCCACGATGCCGTCGGCAAGTTGAAGAAGACGCACTACGAGATCGACGCCGAGGGCAGGAACGTCTACCTGACCGACGAGGGTGCTGCGTTCATCGAGCAAGAACTCGGTGGCATCAACCTGTACGACGAAGAGCATGTGGGTACCACGCTCGTGCACGTCAACGTGGCGATGCACGCACACATCCTGCTCGAACGCGACGTGCACTACATCGTGCGCGACGGGGGAGTCCACCTCATCAACGCCTCGCGTGGGCGGGTCGCCCAGCTGCAGCGATGGCCTGATGGCCTGCAGGCAGCCGTCGAGCTGAAAGAAGGCCTGGCGCAAACCGATTCGGGCGAGGTGATCGACACCATCACCGTTCAGGCGCTGATCGGGCGTTACCCGAAGGTGTGCGGGATGACCGGTACGGCGCTGGCGGCCGGTGAGCAATTCCGGCAGTTCTATCACCTGGCCGTGTCGCAGATCCCGCCCAACACGAAGAACATCCGTGTCGACGAGGTCGACCGGGTCTACGACACAAAAGCCAACAAGGCCGAAGCCGTCGTCGAGTTCGTCAAGGAGATCCACGAAACCGGGCAGCCGATCCTGATCGGTACGCACGACGTCGCGGAGTCCGAAGAGCTCGCCCACCTCCTCGGCCGGGCCGGTGTGCAGAGTGTGGTCCTCAACGCCAAGAACGATGCCGAAGAAGCCAAGATCATCGCTGAGGCCGGTGCCAAGAATGCCGTCACCGTGTCGACTCAGATGGCCGGGCGAGGCACCGACATCAAGCTCGGCGGCTCCGCAGGCCAGAAGGACGGCGAATCGACGTCCGAGCGGGACGAAGTGGTCGAACTCGGCGGACTCTGCGTGGTCGGTACCGGTCGCCACGACACCGAACGACTCGACAACCAGTTGCGCGGCCGGGCTGGGCGACAAGGGGATCCGGGCCGCTCGGTGTTCTTCTCGAGCGTGGAGGATCCGGTTGTCACGCGCAACCTCACGCTCAAACGCGACCCGGTCAGTTCGTCCGAGGACGGGTCGCTGGGCTCCAAGGGTGTCGACCTGATCGAGCAAGCCCAGCGGGTGGCCGAGGGCGTCATGCTCGAGCTGCATGCGAACACCTGGCGTTACAACCAACTGGTGAACCAGCAACGCGACATCGTGATCGCTCGGCGCATGAAGCTGCTAACAACCGACACCGCTCTCACAGAGCTGAAGGACCTGGAAAACGATCGGTACCGCGAACTGACCGGAGACCTCCCCGAGCCGGCCGAAACAGCCGATTCGGACAACGCTCCCGATACGAAGTCGGTGGACGACGAACCTGCTGAGACCGCTGTCGAGTCCAACTCGTCGGTACCGGTCGAGAAAGCCGAGCCCGTCCCCGTGGCCGTCCTCGAGCAGGCCGCACGCGAGATCATGCTGTTCCATCTCGATCGCGCATGGGCCGACCATCTCGCATTCGTCTCAGACGTCCGGGCCAGCATCCACCTGCGTTCACTCGGTCGTGAGTCCCCCCTCGACGAGTTCCACAAGCTGATCCTCGATGAGTTCGGCAGATTGCCCGGGGAAGCAGTCGACAACGCTCGCAAGACATTCCGTGAAGCCGTCATCACTGCGGACGGTGTCGACCTGGAGCAGGCCGACCTCCGCCGCTCGACCACCACATGGACGTACATGGTGCACGACAGCCCGTTCAGCTCCGGTGGCGCAAAGGCGCTCCAGGGCATCATCGGCATCTTCCGCTAGCGGTCGGGGCGGGCCTGCGCAAGGTGGCCCGCGGGTTCGGTGTCTGGAATGTGTCGGGCCGTTCTTGCCGATGCGGCAAGTTTTCGTGACAGACGGAGCCGTCTGGGCGACGCTGGCCAGGCAGGCTGTCCGACGTCGCGGATGGCGGACAAACGGAGGAACCGGCCATGGGGACCACGAGCTCGTCCGGTCGCGTCAGGCGTCGTCGAGACACGCCGCCGCCCCGGACCGGTAGCAGCGAAGTAGAGGTACTCAGAGGATTTCTCGACTACTTGAGGACGTCGATCGTCGCGAAGGTGGAAGGCGCTCCCGAACCGCAGGTGCGGACGGCCGCCGTACCTTCCGGAACGAACTTGCTCGGCCTGCTCAACCATCTCGTACATGTGGAACGGGCGACATTCCTCGGCGAGACGGTCACCAGGTGGCAGTCGACCTTCACCGCCGAGGCATCGGACAGCGTCGATGACGTGATCGCCAGGTACCGGCAGGCCGTCGAGTCGGCAAACGATGTCCTCGACGGTTATGCCGATCTTGCCGCGCGTCTGCCACGTTCCGGGCCGGGACGTCCTGCGCCAAGCGTTCGTTGGGCTCTGACCCACATGATCGAGGAGACGGGACGCCACGCGGGTCACGCCGACATCTTGCGCGAGCTGATCGACGGTCAGACCGGGCGCTGACGACAACGAGCGCCGGCACCGAGGCGCCGGACAACCGCGAAACGCCGAATGCGGCGGATGTGACAGGGTAGTTCGCATGGAGGAGATCGGCCCGGAACCGGTTGTGGAAACGAATCGGATATTCACCGTTCCGAACTTGCTCAGCGCCGTTCGGCTCGTGATGGTGCCGGTGTTCCTCTGGGTTCTGCTGGCGAAGGAAGCCGACGGCTGGGCGTTCGCGATCTTGTTCTTCGCGGGGCTGTCCGACTGGGCGGACGGCAAGATAGCCCGACTGATGAACCAATCGTCCAGGTTGGGCGCCCTCCTCGATCCCGCAGCCGATCGGCTCTACATGCTGGTCATACCGATCGGCCTGGCGATCCGCGGGATCATGCCGTGGTGGCTGATCGGTGTACTCATCGGCCGCGACGTCCTCTTGCTGGCGAGCGCGCCCCTGCTACGCAGCCGCGGCCTCACGGCCCTGCCCGTGATCTACATCGGCAAGGCGGCGACGTTCGCGCTGATGTACGGGTTCCCGATGATCCTTGCCGGGCAACTCGATTCGGTCATAGGCGACATCTTCTATCCCTGTGGATGGGCCTTCATGATCTGGGGCACGGGCATGTACCTGTGGTCGTTTGTCCTCTACTGGATACAGGTGGTTCAGGTGATGCGCACGATGCCGCCCGTGCATCACGCGAAAAGCTCACCAGACAACTCGCCCCGGTGAGATGAACACCGATTGTGCGCTAAATTCTCCCTTCAACCCCCGAAGCGAATGCTTAACCGGAAGGCGTCACACGTGACCGACAAGCAGACTCCCGACGATCTGCGTTACACCACCGAGCACGAGTGGGTGAAAAAGGTGTCCGACACGACCGTTCGGGTCGGGATCACCGATTACGCGCAGGACCAGCTCGGCGACGTCGTCTTCGTTCAGTTGCCCGCGGTGGATGACGAGGTGGTCGTGGGGGAGTCGTTCGCCGAGGTCGAGTCGACGAAGAGCGTGTCGGACATCTTCGGTCCACTCGCCGGAGTCGTGACCAATGTGAACGACCGGCTCGAAGAAAGTCCTGACCTGGTCAACTCCGAGCCCTACGGCATGGGCTGGTTGGTGGAGATCAACGTCGGTGACGACGCAGATCTCGACGCCGTGTTGGGTGAGATGCTCGATGCGTCCGGATATCGCGAAGTCACTGCCGGATAGGGCAACCCGTGACGGGTCGGTTTGGGAACTGTATGCAGCAGCTTTATGCATCTGCGGCCGATGGCAGGGTACGGTCTAGGTCACGGGTAATTCCCCAAACCACTTGATGAGGACGAATCCGGCGTGTGAGCGATCGACCGCCGAAATGCCGTGGAACGACTTGGCCCCCTTCCGGGCCCCGGGGACAATTACGAAGAAGGAGAATTGGTGAGCGACAACGAGAAGGACATCGAGGCTCCGGTAGAGACCACTTCGGTCTTCCGGGCCGATTTCATCAAAGAGATGGAGTCGACCGGAGGATCCGCCACCGTATCGGCCGACAGCGGCGTCGAGCGGCTCTCCGCAGGCACCGCGCTGCTCGTCGTCAAACGCGGCCCCAACGCCGGTTCTCGTTTTCTGCTCGACCAGGCCACCACATCGGCCGGTCGGCACCCCGACAGCGACATCTTCCTCGACGACGTGACAGTCAGTCGCCGTCACGCTGAGTTCCGCTTGGGCGACAACGACTTCCAGGTGGTGGATGTGGGCAGCCTCAACGGCACCTACGTCAACCGCGAGCCGGTCGATTCCGCCGTTCTCGCCAACGGCGACGAGGTGCAGATCGGCAAGTTCCGCCTCGTCTTCCTGACCGGCCCCAGTGGTGACGAAGGTTCCTCGAACGCGTGACCTCTCCGTCGGCGGGGCAGCAATCTGAAGGATCGATGTCAATCGGCTCGGTCCTCGATCAGCTGCGCGGCGAATTCCCGGATGTCACCATCTCGAAGATCCGGTTTCTCGAGTCGGAAGGTCTGATCACACCCGAGCGGTCGCCATCGGGTTACCGGCGATTCAGCCGGGCGGACTGCGAGCGGTTGCGGTTCGTGCTGACTGCTCAGCGCGATCGTTACCTCCCGCTCAAGGTGATCAAAGAACAACTCGACGAGATCGATCGTGGCGCTCAGTCCGATACACAAGCCGGGCCCCGACTGCTGTCTTCCGCGAAGAACTGGGTGGCGCCGGCGACGGACTTCTCGGAGGGCGGGGGTGGCCGACTCAGCCGTGACACTCTCCTCGAGCGCACCGGGGTCGACTCGGCTTTTGTCACCGAACTGTGCGACAACGGTCTGCTCGTGCCGGGTCCTCGCGGTTTCTTCGATGAGGATGCGGTGAGGCTGGTCGCTGCAGCTGCAGCCCTCGCGAACTTCGGTCTCCAGGCGCGGCATCTGCGGGCATTCAAGGTCTCGGCGGAACGCGAAGCGGGTCTGGTCGCGCAGATCGCCGGGCCCATCGCCAAAGGCAAGGGCACCGGGGCCCGCGACCGGGCCGAGGAGATGGTGCGAGAGATCGCCGCCCTGTCGGTGACACTGCACACCCAGTTGGTCAAGCAGGCCGTCCGCGAAGTGCTCGACTGAGCCTCTTGGCTTTTCTCGGTCGTCGCACGGCCTCACTTGCCATAGGATTGATGGCGGTGCAGCATTCGCCCACACAAGCGTTGGGAGGGCCGATCGCATGAGTGAAATGCGCGTTGTAGGTATCCGGGTCGAACCGCCGCAGAGCCAGCCGGTCCTGCTCCTGCAGGAGACCAGTGGTGAGCGCTTCCTGCCCATCTGGATCGGGCAGAGCGAAGCAGCCTCGATTGCCTTGCGACAGAAGGGTATCGAGCCGCCCCGACCGCTGACGCACGACTTGATCGTCAACCTGATCAATGCGCTCGGTCATGAACTCGTCGAAGTCCGCATCGTCGACATGCAAGAGGGCACCTTCTACGCAGACCTGGTGTTCGCCGGGGATCTGCGCATCTCCGCCCGGCCCTCGGATTCCATTGCGATCGCGATGCGGGCAGAGGTGCCGATCTACGCCGAGGAGTCCGTACTCGCCGAAGCCGGGTTGCTGATGCCCGATGACGACAGCGACGACAGCGACGACGCCGACGACGAACCGGCAGGCGAGGTCAAAGAGGACGAGGTGGAGAAGTTCAAGGAGTTCCTCGACTCGGTGTCTCCGGACGACTTCAAGGCCACCGGAGGCGCATGAGCCTTCCGTTCTGGCGGTGATGCAACCGGCTTGGATCACAGAACGGAAACCGTGGGGTCACGAATCGTCTAAAGCTCGAGTTTAGGTTCAGGGTTAGGGCGAGTCGCGTTGATCGACGACCCTCCTGGACCTACGGTCATTCCCAGGCCGTGAAAATTGCGGTGATGTGATTTTGACCAGTCAGAGCGCGTAAACTTGGGCCCGTCGGCGCCAAGACGTCGCTCGGACGGTCACCGACAGAGCACGCGAGGAGATCCCAGTGGGCGATCAGCCACACGACGGTGAAACTGCCCATGTGGGGGAGACTGCCCAAGGGGAGAATGCCCACCGGATCGACCGACCGTCGCAGGGGTCGCTGGACGACATCATCCCGGGACTGTTCCCCAACGACACCGTGCCCGACGAACTCGTCGGCTACCGAGTGCCCAGCGCGTGCCAGATCGCGGGTATCACTTACCGCCAGCTCGACTACTGGGCCCGCACCTCTCTGGTCGTCCCGTCCATCCGCGGCGCCGCAGGCTCCGGTAGCCAGCGGCTCTATTCCTTCAAGGACATCCTGGTCCTGAAGATCGTCAAGCGTCTTCTGGACACGGGCATCTCGCTGCAGAACATCCGCGTGGCCGTCGATCACCTCCGCAAGCGCGGGGTCGAAGACCTGGCGCGCATCACCCTGTTCTCCGACGGGACGACGGTGTATGAGTGCACGTCCGCCGAGGAAGTCGTCGACCTCCTGCAGGGCGGTCAGGGTGTTTTCGGCATCGCGGTCAGCGGCGCCATGCGTGAACTGAGCGGAACCATCGCCGACTTCCCGGCCGAGCGTGCCGACGGCGGTGTCACCGAAGCCGCTCCCGAGGATGAGCTGGCCTCGCGCCGCAAGAGCCGGGCTCGCCGCACCGGCTAGAACATCGCCCCTCCGACAATGTCTCCCGGCGTCGGTCTAGACTGAACCCGCGTCGCAGCGACCCGGGAGAGCGTCACAGCAGTGTGACCGCCGAAGGAGCAACACCTCTCCGTCAAACTCTCAGGCACCCAGGACCGTGTCGTCGTCGGCGTCTCTGGAGAGTGGCGGCATCAGCCGTCCGCCCATGGTGAAAGGCCGCATTCCCTTGCGGCTGAATCTCTCAGGCGTCCACCGGTCCCTCGGGCAGTGTGGATAGGACAGAGGGGGAGGACCGGCGTCCGGCTTCGGTCGGCACAACCTGTGGTCGCCCCGTCGGTGACCGCTGCGGAGGTCCCACCATGACCGGCTCTTCTTTCACTCATCGCCACATCGGTCCTGACGACAGCGAACTCGGCCAAATCCTCTCGCTCATCGGCGCGGACTCGCTCGACGACCTGGCCCGGCAAGTGGTGCCTGCAGGCATTCTCGACGGCCCGCAGGACAACGGTCTCGAAGCACTGCCGCCGGCGGCATCCGAACACGAGGTGCTCGCCGAACTCGCCGCACTCGCAGCCGAGAACACCGTCGCGACGTCGATGATCGGCCTCGGCTACTACGACACCCTCACCCCGCCTGTCCTTGTCCGCAACATCCTCGAGAACCCGGCGTGGTACACCGCCTACACCCCTTACCAGCCTGAGATCAGTCAAGGCCGCCTCGAAGCCCTGCTCAACTTCCAGACGATGGTGTCGGATCTGACCGGCATGGAGGTGGCCAATGCGTCGATGCTCGACGAATCAACTGCGGCCGCCGAGGCCATGACCCTGCTGCGCCGGGCCGGCAAGAGCAAGTCCCCCCGGTTTGTCGTCGACAGCGACGTCTTCCCGCAGACGGCAGCGGTGATCGCCACCCGCGCCGAACCGCTGGGGATCGAGATAGTCACCACCGACCTCGCGCAAGGACTTCCCGACGGAGACTTCTTCGGCGTCCTCCTGCAGACCCCGGCAGCGTCAGGCCGCGTCATCGACTGCACGCCGCTCATCGAAGCGGCACACGAGCGCGGTGCGCTGGTCGCCGTCGGCGCCGACCTGCTGGCCCTCACGCTGATCGCTGCGCCCGGCGAGCTGGGCGCGACGTGTGTTTCGGGACCACCCAACGCTTCGGGGTGCCCATGGGCTTCGGTGGACCCCACGCCGGCTACCTGGCAGTCCACTCCAAGCAAGCCCGGCAATTGCCGGGTCGCCTCGTCGGTGTCTCGAAGGACGCAGACGGCAACCTCGCCTACCGGTTGTCGCTGCAGACCCGTGAGCAGCACATCCGGCGAGAGAAGGCGACCAGCAACATCTGCACCGCGCAGGTGCTTCTCGCGATCATCGCCGCGATGTACGCCAGCTACCACGGGGCCGACGGGCTCCGCGCCATCGCGAGCCGGGTGCACGGGCATGCCCGCACACTTGCGGCGGCGCTGCGGTCCGGTGGTGTCGAGGTGGTGCATGACAACTTCTTCGACACCGTGCTGACCTCCGTGCCCGGGCGGGCCGCAGGCGTCGTCGCCGCAGCCAAGGAACGTGGCATCAACCTCCGACTGGTGGACGACGACCATGTCGCGATCGCCTGCGATGAGGCCACCACCGCGGACCACGTGTCCGCGGTCCGCGACGCGTTTGGGGTCGACGCCTCGAACGCCGCCAAGGACTGGCCTGAGATCGACAGCCGCACAAGCGAATACCTGACCCATCCGGCGTCAACAGGTACCGCACCGAAACCGCGATGATGCGGTACCTGCGGAGTCTTGCCGACAAGGACATCGCACTGGATCGGAGCATGATCCCACTCGGCTCATGCACGATGAAGTTGAACGCCGCCGCCGAGATGGAAGCCATCACCTGGCCGACCATCTCCCGGCTGCATCCCTTTGCTCCGGCAGGTGACGTACCCGGCATGCGCAAGATCATCGCTTCGCTCGAGGACTGGCTCGTCGCGATCACCGGCTACGACCGGGTCAGCGTCCAGCCCAACGCGGGGTCGCAGGGCGAATATGCCGGGCTGTTGGCCATTCGCGAATACCACCGCAGCCGTGGTGACTCGAACCGCACGGTCTGCCTCATTCCGTCGAGTGCCCACGGGACCAACGCAGCATCCGCGGTCATGGCGGGCATGCGGGTGGTCGTGGTGTCCTGCCGTGACAACGGCGACGTGGACGTCGACGACCTACGCGCCAAGGTGGACGCCAACGCCGCCGATCTGGCAGCGATCATGCTCACCTATCCTTCGACCCACGGTGTCTTCGAGGACGAGGTCGGTGACATCTGCGCCGCGGTGCACGACGCAGGCGGCCAGGTCTACGTCGACGGTGCCAATCTCAACGCACTGGTGGGAGTGGCTCGCCCGGGGCGCTTCGGTGGAGACGTCAGCCACCTGAACCTGCACAAGACGTTCTGCATCCCGCACGGTGGCGGCGGTCCCGGCGTCGGCCCGATCGGAGTGCGAGAGCACCTCGCGCCGTTTCTGCCGGGACATCCACTGGCTGATGAGCTGCCTGGCGATCTCACCATCTCGGGTGCGCCCTACGGCTCGGCGTCGATCCTGCCGATCACCTACGCATACATCCGGATGATGGGAGCCGAGGGCTTGCGGGAGGCAACGCTGACGGCGATCGCCTCCGCCAACTACATCGCTGCTCGGCTGAACGACTCGTACCCCGTGCTGTACACCGGCGCGGGCAACCGGGTGGCGCACGAGTGCATCATCGATCTGCGACCGATCACCAAGAGCACCGGCGTGACAGTCGACGACGTCGCAAAACGTCTGGCCGATTACGGCTTCCACGCTCCGACGATGAGTTTCCCGGTCGCCGGAACGCTGATGATCGAGCCCACCGAGAGCGAGAACCTCGACGAGATCGAGGCATTCTGCGACGCGATGATCTCGATTCGCGCGGAGATCGACAAAGTGGCGGACGGTCAGTGGCCGGCCGACGACAACCCACTGCGAGGTGCTCCGCACACCGCCGAGTGTCTCGTCGGGGACTGGGAGCACAGCTATGACCGACTGGTCGCCGTGTACCCGAACGGATTGCCGTCCGCGGGTGCCCGAGCGAAGGTGTGGCCCGCGGTGCGGCGTATCGACGGCGCGTTCGGCGACCGCAATCTGGTCTGCAGTTGTCCGCCGATCGAGGCGTTCGCCTGAAACGGGCGGGGTTCAGCTGCGCCGGGTGAGCACCTCGGTGATCGCGTTCTGTGCCTCGGGCGACGGCATCGGCATGGGTGTCGGCGTCACGGGGAACGTCACGGTCGAGGTTGCCGGCGGCAGCTGACCTGCGCCGCGGAAGCCCAGTGAGGTGATGGTCGAGATCTGTTCGGGGTCGTGGACGTAGTCGATGAAGGCGCCGACGGCGTCTCGTTGTGCCGCGTCCACCTGATCACCGGTCATCTCGACCACCGGGAAGTCGGCCATGGGGGTCGGCCCGGACGGGAACAGTGCCACCACAGCAGAGTTGGCGTCGTCCTTGGTGATCGCATACAACTGCTGTTCGGTGATCGGTACGGCATGGATACTGCCTGTCGCGGGATCGGCTTGCTGCTGCAGTGCCCGCACCCCGCTCTCGGACGATCCCAGATCCGTCGCCGGCGCTGAGGCGAGCATCGCGCGGAGCGTTGACGAGACAAGCGGGGAGGCAGCGTCTTCCGGAGACAACGGTCCGCTGGGTGTGCGCGACACCTCGGTGGCGATGGCCTGGGCCGCCAGCATCGTCGCGTCCGATTGTGGGCCCACGGGCATCGCCATCTTGAGTTCGCCCCAGCCGCGAAGTCCGAGATCGTCCATCGCCTTGGCCGAGCGTTGTAGGGTCGGCAACTCGATCCAGCCGACATCGCCGTCCATGGCCTCGGCCGCTGCAGCCGGTATCGCCAGGACCACCGGACTGGTCACGAGTGACGACGGGGATCCGTCGACCACATCCGGCCGGGCCGCGATGAGTTGTGAACTCCACACGGACGACTGCGGAATCCATGCGGCCGGGAATTGTCCGCGCGACGCGGTGTCCCAATCCCCGGTGAGGCCGTCCAGTGTCACCTTGGCATCGCCTGGGCGAACCTCGATCGTGATGCAACGGTCGCGTTCGGTGGGACGCGTCTTGTTGTACTTGTCCGCGACGGCCTTGAGAGGTACCGCGAGACCGGGGTCGCTGACGATCGACACCGAGAGATCGCCCTCCACGCAGCGGGCGGCCGCATCCTTACCCTGTTCGTTGATCCGGTCGCCCAACAGAACCCATAGGAATCCGAGCGCGACGACGACGACCACTGCGATAGCCAGTACAAGAAGGCCACGGCTGACACCGCGTCTGCCACCGGCCCTGCGATGCTCGCCCACGCACACCTCAATCCACGAAGTTCATGTCCACCGCAACCTACGGCGTCGGCGACCGGTTGGTCACAGCTCCACCGGGTTGCCGACTGACTTGTGCTGCGCAGTCTATGCGGTCGTATCTCCTGGTGGTGGAGCCGCCCGCGCCGACGGCATCAGCACGAACCCAGGTCAGGACAGTGCGACGGTGCAGACGATCTTTTTGCGTTCGTCGTAGGTGTAATAGGTCTCTGTCTCTGCGGGGCAGTCGGTCTCGTCCACGGTGTTGGGCAGGACCGCGAGGATGCGCGCGCCGGTGGACCCGGTACAGGGCACCTGGACGGTGCTGTCCGACGCGGTGCCCATCTCGAAGCACTTGCCGACAACCCAGTCGATGTCGAGACAGAGCACCCCGGTCGTGGAGCCGTTCAGCTCCTCGTAATACGTCTGATCGACGTCCGACGGGCAGCTGTTCTCATCGGCGACCTTCGCCACGACGGTGTAGTGGGAGTCGACGGCACCGCAGGTTGCCGGGGCGATCTTCGCGTCGAGCATCGTGCCCGTGAGGTTCACGCAGTCACCGACCTCGGCGTCGATCTCGGTGATCTCACCGCTGTCCTCCGAAGTGGTGGAGGGGACCTCGGACGTCTCCGAAGGGTCTGCGGTGGACACAACCGCAGAACTGGAAGCAGTTGTGGCTGTGCCGGTCTCGTCGCTGGTGCAGCCCGCGGCCGAGAAGGTGAGGGCTGCAGCGGCAACGGCCAGCAGGGCGAGTTTACGGACGTCGGAAAGCACGGTGCTCGACTTTCGGTGAGAAATGCCTTGTGGCCCGAGCACAGTGCTCGGGCCACAAGGAAATTATCAGACGGCGACGCCCTGCGCCGCGCTTCGGAGGTCAGGCGTTGGCGGCCTTGAACTCGCGCCGACGCCGGTGCAGGATCGGCTCGGTGTAGCCGTTGGGTTGCCGGCCGCCTTCGAGGATGAGTTCCTTGGCTGCCTGGAAGGCGATGGATGCCTCGAAGTCGGCGGCCATCGGCCGGTAGGTCGGGTCGCCGGCGTTCTGCTTGTCGACCACCGGTGCCATCCGCTCGAGAGCTGCAACGACGTCTGCTTCGGACACGATGCCGTGGCGGAGCCAGTTTGCCAGTAGTTGGCTCGAGATCCGAAGTGTCGCACGGTCTTCCATCAGTGCGACGTCGTGGATGTCGGGCACTTTGGAGCAGCCGACGCCGTGATCGATCCACCGCACCACGTACCCGAGGATGGACTGGCAGTTGTTGTCGAGTTCTTCACGCTTTTCCTCGTCGCTCCAGTCGGTGCGGGGAGCGAGGGGGATGGTGAGGATGTCCTCGACCGACGCCGGATCGCGTTTGGCGATCTCGTTCTGGCGTTCGAACACGTCGATCTGGTGGTAGTGCAGCGCGTGCAGGGTCGCGGCGGTGGGAGAGGGCACCCATGCGGTGTTCGCGCCGGCCTTGGGGTGACCGATCTTCTGCTCGAGCATGTCGGCCATCAGGTCGGGCATGGCCCACATCCCCTTACCGATCTGCGCTTTGTGCTGCAGGCCCGCGTGCAGGCCTGTGTCGACGTTGAAGTCTTCGTAGGCCTTGATCCAGGTCTGCGCCTTCATCTCTGCCTTGCGGACGACGGCTCCGGCTTCCATAGAGGTGTGGATTTCGTCGCCGGTGCGGTCGAGGAAACCGGTGTTGATGAACACAACGCGGTCGGCAGCTGCCTTGATGCAGGCCTTGAGGTTCACCGTGGTGCGGCGTTCCTCGTCCATGATCCCGACCTTGAGCGTGCCGGTGGGCAACCCCAGGACCTGCTCGACCCGGCCGAACAGCTCGACCGTGAAGGCGACCTCGTCCGGGCCGTGCATCTTCGGCTTCACGATGTAGATCGAACCGGTCCGCGAGTTCTGCAGCCCGTCGGCTTTGAGGCCGTGGCTACCGATCAACGAGGTGAACAGCGCATCGAGGATGCCCTCGGGGACCTCGCTGCCGTCCGCGGCGATGATCGCGTCGTTGGTCATCAGGTGGCCGACGTTGCGCACGAACAACAGCGACCGCCCGTGCAGGGTCAATTCCGACCCGTCAGGGGCGGTGTAGGTGCGGTCGGGATTGAGCACGCGGGTGAAGGTCTTACCGCCCTTGGTGACCTCTTCGGCCAGGTCGCCCTTGTTCAGGCCGAGCCAGTTGCGGTAGCCGGTGACCTTGTCCTCGGCGTCGACGGCGGCGACAGAATCCTCGAAGTCCATGATCGTGGTGACCGCAGACTCGACCAGCACATCTTTGACCCCGGCCGGGTCTGTCGACCCGATGGGGGAGTCCGCGTCGATCTGGATCTCCAGATGAAGTCCGTTGTGGCGCACGAGGATACCGCTGGGGGCAGCTGCGTCACCGGAGTATCCGGCGAACGCGGCGGGATCGGCGAAGCCGGTGGTGGAACCACCGGAGAGGGTGACCTGCACCTGCTGGTCGACGACGGCGTAACCGGTGGCGTCGGCGTGCTTGCCGGACTCCAGAGGTGCGGCAGTGTCGAGGAAGTCCTTGGCGAACGCGATGACCTTGTCGCCGCGGACCTTGTTGTACGACTTGCCCTTCTCGGCGCCGTCGGACTCGGGGATGACATCGGTCCCGTACAGCGCGTCGTAGAGCGATCCCCAACGGGCGTTCGACGCGTTCAGGGCGAACCGGGCGTTGAGGATGGGCACCACCAGCTGCGGTCCGGCGGTGCTGGTGATCTCGTCATCCACGCCTGATGTGGTGATCTGAAAATCGTCGGGGACCGGGGCGAGGTAACCGATGTCGGTCAGGAACGCCTTGTAGGCGTCGGAATCGAACGAAGCGGGGTCCGAGACCGGGTTGTCGCGGTGCCACTGGTCGACCTTGGCCTGAAGGTCGTCGCGGATGGCGAGCAGCTCACGGTTGCGTGGGGTGAGGTCGGTGATGACCGCCGCAGCGCCTGCCCAGAACGCATCCTGGTCTACGCCGGTGCCGGGCAACGCCTCGTTGTTGATGAAGTCGTAAAGAACGGACGCAACCTGCAAGCCGCCGTCGACGGTGACGCGCTGAGCCATAACCGGCCTCACTTTCTTTCGATCCAGGTCAATTTCGACCTCTATGTTACTCATGGGTAGGAAGAGGCTCTTGGCCGGTCAGCAGCGCACTGCATCGGTCGATGAGCCGGGTACGGACAATCTGGGCGTGATGGGTCAGGACCGACTGCGCCCGGACGTATTCGCTACGGCCTGCGGCCTCTTCGATGGCGATGGGTTCGAATCCGAAGGCCGTCAGGTCATAGGGGCTTGCCCGCATGTCGAGCTCGCGAAAGCGCAGTGCCATCTCGAATGCATCCACCACGAGCTCGGAAGGTAAAAGCGGCGACAGCTTGTACGCCCACTTGTACAGATCCATTCCGGCATGGATGCACCCTGGTTGTTCTGCGTCCTGTTGAGTCGTCCGGTCCAGCACCGTCAGGTTCAGTGGCCGAGCAGGTTCGGTGAAGAACCGGTACGCGTCGTAGTGGGTGCATCGCAGCGGCAGAGAACGGACCACTGCGTCGGTGTCGGCGGATGACAGTCGCAGAGGAACGCCCGCGTGCCTCATCTGCTCGGAAGGGGCGGCGTACACCATCGCCCACTCATGCAGACCGAAGCAGTTCAGCCGGGCGGGGCGCTCGCGGGTTGCCGACAGCAGGTCGTGCACGTACTGGACGGTCTCGCGTCGCTTGGCGAGGTGGCGTGAATCCACGGTGACCACCCCGCTGACCTCTGCGTATCCGGAGTAGTCGAGGTAGCGGCGAGCGGCGGGACCGCTGATCGGGTGTCCGAAACCGGGGTGCCAGCGGCGCAATTGAGCGGGGCGATAGCTGTAGTAGGTGAACAAGAATCCCCACACGGGATGAACGACCTCGCCCCGGGTGGCGTCTTGAAGTCGTGCCGGGTGCCGGCTCAGCAGGGAGTCAACCCGCTCACGATGTGCCTGCGCGGCAGCCTGCCAGTCCTGGGCGACAGGGGACTGGACGGCCACGATCCCACTCACACGCGGTGCGTTTCGTCGCGCACCGTTCCCACGAACTCCTCGACGAGATCCTCCAGGGCAACCACCGCAACCGTGCGACCGTTGTCGTCGACCACGGCGGCGAGGTGTGAACTGGTGCGCCGCATGGCCGAGGTGGCCTCGTCGAGCGCTGTGCGGTCCGCCAGGACCGGCAGGGGATGGATCTTGTCGACACCGATGATGCTGTCGGGACCCACCGATTCGTCGAGGATCTCGTCGAGGACATCCTTGAGGTGTAGGTAACCGGTGTAGGTGCCGTCGGTGCCGCGCACCGGGTAACGCGAGAAGCCGGTGTCGGTGACTGCTTGCTCGATCGAGCCGAGAGTTGGCCCGACACGGCCGGTCTCGGCGTCCTTGGTGACCTGCACGCTGCGCAGTTCGCTGAGCGGGATCGCCACTTCGAGTACCGTCCGACCAGAGGTCTGGAGTGCACGCGTGAGCCTGTCGTGCTCTTCTTCGTCGATGAGGCCTTCTTGCCGTGACTCGCCCAACATCTGCGACAGCTCGTTGGCCGAGACGGTCGCGTCC
Organism: Williamsia sp. D3; assembly: GCF_000506245.1. Taxonomy (NCBI): domain Bacteria; kingdom Bacillati; phylum Actinomycetota; class Actinomycetes; order Mycobacteriales; family Nocardiaceae; genus Williamsia; species Williamsia sp. D3. The sequence goes on from NZ_AYTE01000018.1 coordinate 177,431, forward strand.
AGTTCGTCTTTCGGCTCCACCCGCATGATGCGCAGCGAGACGTTCGCCGACCAGTTGTAGAACGCGATCAGCGGTCGGGCGATCTTGATGAACAGCAGGTGCACCGGCACCAGGAGCATCGCCGAACGTTCCGGGCCGGCAAGCGCGATGTTCTTCGGGACCATCTCGCCGAGGAGGATGTGCAGGACGACCACCAGCGACAACGCGAGCGCAAAGGCGATCGGGTGCAGGAGGCCGTGAGGTACGTGGACGAGTTCCAATGGCTTTTCGATGAGGTGAGCGATCGCTGGTTCACCGACCCGTCCGAGCAGGATCGAACAGATCGTGATGCCGAGCTGGGCCGCGGCCAACATCAGCGACAGATGTTCGCCTGCCTCGATGACCGTGCGCGCCCGGCGCTTGCCTTGCTCCTCGAGTGCCTCGAGGCGGTCGCGACGAGCAGAGATCAGTGAGAACTCGGCAGCGACGAAAAAGGCGTTGCCGCCCAGGAGGAACACAGTCAGGACAACACCGAAGAGATCACCCATCGGAATGCTCCACATCTGACCCGGACAGCGGAGTCAATGCGACGACGTCGATCCGGCGACCTTCCATCCGGACCACGCGCGCCTGCCACCGTTGATCCGACTCCGTCTGCGGCGAATCCTCGTCGTCCTCGGATGCGGTTGTACGGACGGGGAGATCGATCACGTCACCTTCTCTGGCGATGCGGCCGAGCTGGAACATCAACAGCCCGCCCAAGGTGTCGTATTGGCCGTCCGGTGCCCGGTATCCGATCGCATCCAGCAACTCGTCGATACGCAGCAGTCCATTGCAGATGTATCCGTCCCCATCGCGCTGGACGTCGGCTTGCTCGTCGTCGTGTTCGTCGGTGACGTCGCCGACGATCTCTTCGATCAGGTCTTCGGTGGTGACGATCCCGGCTGTGCCGCCGTACTCGTCGACGACCACGGCCACCTGGAATCCGTCTGCCCGGATCTGCTGCATCAGTGCGTCACCGTCGAGACTTGCCGGAACCACGGGGACGTCCCGCGCCAGGGTGCCCAGTTGCGTGCTCGCGCGCGCGGTCAGAGGGACGGTGAACGCCTGCTTGATGTGGACGATACCGATGATGTTGTCGAGGTCGCCGCCATCGAGGATCGGGAAACGGGAGTAGCCGGTACGGGATGAGGCAAGGATCAGGTCGCGAACGGTGTCGTGGATGTCGAGCGACTCCACGGTCACCCGCGGGGTCATCAGTTCCTCGGCCGTACGCTCTCCGAACTGCAGGGAGCGGTCGACGAGAGCAGCGGTGCCGGGGTCCAGGGCGCCTTGCCGGGCCGAATTGCGAACCAGGCTGCCGAGTTCCTGGGGGGAACGCGCCGACCGTAGTTCCTCGGCGGGCTCGACGCCGAGGCGCCTGACCACCCAGTTCGCTGTGCCGTTGAGAGCGTTGATCAGCCACCGGAAGGTTGCCGAGAACAAACTCATCGGGCCGGCGGTGGCCCGGGCTGTGGGCAGTGGCTTGGAGATCGCCAGGTTCTTCGGGATCAACTCACCCAGAACCATCGACAACGATGTGGCGATGACAAGGGCGAGGATGAGCGAGACGGCCGTTGTGGCGCCGTCCGGGAGCCCTACCGCTTCGAAAGCCGGCTCGAAGAGCTGGGCCAAGACCGGCTCGGCGATGTAACCGGTGACAAGCGTGGTGATCGTGATGCCGAGTTGGGCACCGGACAGCTGGAACGAGAGCGATCGGTGCGCCTTGCTGACCTGCCTCGCCCGCAGATCACCCCGAGTCCGTACGTCGTTCTCGACCGTGGACCGCTCGAGAGCGGTCAGCGAGAACTCGGCCGCGACGAACAGAGCCGTTCCCAAGGTCAGTGCGAGGAAACCGAGAAGGCTGCCGGCCAGGATGAGCGCTTGCATCAACGATCACCACGGCCGTCTACGGGTTCCGATGACACAGCGAGGCGGAGTTCGCGCGGTGACTGTCGAGACAAGAGAACTTCGCTCCGCTCCCGGTGGAGGCGCAACAATCCAGCCTCCAGATGTAGGGCAGTGAAATGTGATGCCGGAATATCAACGATCTTAACGGGTCACCAACCCGTCGGTAATGGCCGTCCCTCCGCGAAGCCCGCTGCCGACTGCACCCCCAGGACAGCTTTGTCGTGCAATTCGTCGAGCGACCGCGCGCCCGCGTACGTCGCCGTCGAGCGAACTCCTGCGCAGATGTGGTCGATGAGGTCTTCGACGCCGGGACGTTCGGGGTCCAGGGCGATCCGTGAGCTCGAAATCCCTTCCTCGAACAGCGCCTTGCGTGCGCGGTCGAACGCACTGTCGGTGGCTGTCCGTGCCGCGACCGCTCGTTTGGACGCCATACCGAAGCTCTCCTTGTACGGTTTGCCGTCGCGGTCCCACTTCAGGTCACCCGGACTCTCGTACGTTCCGGCGAACCAGGAACCGATCATCACGTTCGAGGCGCCCGCGGCAATGGCCAGGGCCACGTCGCGGGGATGCCTCACGCCACCGTCTGCCCAGACGTGGGCGCCCGAACCCCTTGCTGCCGAGGCGCATTCGGCAACAGCGGAGAACTGGGGCCGACCCACGCCGGTCATCATCCGAGTGGTGCACATGGCGCCCGGCCCCACCCCGACTTTGACGATCGAGGCGCCCGCGGAGATAAGGTCCTTGGTGCCCTGCGCCGAGACCACGTTGCCGGCGCACAGGGGCACGCCGAGATCGGCGTCGGCGATCTGCCCCAGCACCGCCAGCATGCGTTCTTGGTGACCGTGCGCGGTGTCGACGACGAGCAGATCGGCACCGGCCTCGACCAGCGCAGTGGCCCTGGCCGTCACGTCGCCGTTGATGCCCACCGCAGCGGCGACGCGCAGTCGCCCGGCGCCGTCGACATTGGGTTGGTAGATGCCTGCACGTAGAGCACCCACGCGGGTCAACACTCCCGCCAGGCTTCCGTCCGGCTCGGTGAGCACGGCCAGGTCGGTGTGGGCTCCCTCGAGCAGCTCGAAGATCTCTCGCGGCGGCGTTCCCACGGGGGCGGTGACGAAGTCGGGGTCGAGCACTTCGGTGAGCCGCGCGAACCGGTCCACGTCGACACAGGCCCGCTCGGTCACCACTCCGATGGGCGTCGCCGCATCGGTGTCGAGGACGACCACTGCACCGTGGGCACGCTTGGGCAGAAGGGCCAGGGCATCTGACACAGCTGCGTCACCACCGAGGACCACAGGGGTGTCGGCGACAAGGCGCCGTCCCTTGACGAACGAGATCATGTCGGCGGCCGCGCTGATGGGAAGGTCCTGCGGTAACACCACGAGTCCACCACGCCGCGCCACGGTCTCGGCCATCCGCCGTCCTGCGACAGCGGTCATGTTGGCGACGACCAGGGGAATGGTGGTTCCCGAGCCGTCCGAGGTGGACAGGTCGACATCGAATCGGGAGGTGACGTCGGTTCGACCGGGGACGAGGAAGACATCGTCGTAGGTCAGGTCATGGCTCGGGAAATGATCGTCAAGGAAGCGCACGTGAGGCAATTCTACCCGGGAAGCCCGAAACCCCCGACCTTGTGCCGTTGTGACAGACCAACCTGCAGGTGGGAGGTGTCACAGCAACACAAGACCGGGGGCCGGTCGTCCAATCTGGGATCAGGCCTCGATCTCCGTGCGGTCTTCGCTCCACAGCGTGTGGAACGTGCCTTCTTTGTCGACGCGCTGGTACGTGTGCGCGCCGAAGAAGTCACGCAACCCCTGGGTCAGAGCAGCCGGCAGTCGCTCGGCGCGCAGTGCGTCGTAGTACGAGAGCGACGATGCGAACGCCGGAACGGGGATACCCATCGTGGTCGCGGTGGCGACGACGCGGCGCCAGCTGTCCACAGCGTTCTCGACCGCGTCGCGGAAGTACGGAGCGAGGAGCAGGCTGGGCAGCTCCGGGTTCTCCGAGTAGGCGTCCCGGATACGGTTGAGGAACTTGGCCCGGATGATGCAGCCGCCCCGCCAGATGGTGGCGAGGTCGCCGGGATGCAGGTTCCAGTCGTATTCCTTGCTGCCGGCCGCGATCTGGTCGAAGCCCTGTGCATACGCGACCACCTTGGACGCGTAGAGCGCCTTGTTGATGTCGTCTATGAAGGTCGCCTTGTCCGATGGTGCCGCCGCCAGCGTGCCCGACGCCAGGCGCTTGTGCCTGCTTTCGCTGATCGGTTGCGCTCGACAACGCCCGGGCGAAGACCGCCTCGGCGATGCCGGTGGTGGGGATGCCCAGATCGAGAGCGGACTTCACGGTCCAGCGGCCGGTGCCCTTCTGACCCGCCGCATCGACGATGACGTCGACGAGTGGCTTGCCTGTCTCGGCATCCACCTGGCTGAGGACCTCGGCGGTGATCTCGACGAGGTAGCTGTCGAGGTCTCCCGAGTTCCACTCGCGGAAGACGTCGGCGATCTCTGCGACAGGGAGGTCCAGGGCCTTGCGCATCAGGTCGTAGGCCTCGCCGATGAGCTGCATGTCGGCGTACTCGATGCCGTTGTGGACCATTTTCACGAAGTGTCCGGCACCGTTGGGGCCGATGTGGGTGCAGCAGGGCTCCCCGTCGACGTGGGCCGAGATCGACTCGAGCAACGGGCCGAGGGACTCGTAGGACTTGGCCGGTCCGCCCGGCATGATCGACGGTCCGTTGAGCGCACCCTCTTCGCCGCCGGAGATACCCGCGCCGACGAAGTTCAGGCCACGCTCGGACATCGCGGCTTCGCGGCGGATGGTGTCCGTGTAGAGCGAATTGCCGCCGTCGATGATGATGTCGCCTTCCTCCATCTCGGCGGCGAGCTCCTCGATTACCGCATCGGTCGGGGCGCCGGCTTTCACCATGATCAGGACACGACGGGGCTTCTCGAGCGCCGCGACGAATTCGGCGACTGTCTCGGTTCGCACGAAGTCTCCCTCGTGGCCGTGCTTTTCGATCAGTGCGTCGGTCTTCGCGATACTGCGGTTGTGCAGTGCGACGGTGTGGCCGTGACGGGCGAAGTTTCGGGCGATGTTGGAGCCCATCACCGCCAAGCCGGTGACACCGATCTGGGCGCGGGCAGCTGTTTCAGTCATGCGTACACCCTATGACTAAGCTCACCGGACCTCGCGTCGAGATCAGTTGTCGATCAGGCGATGCAGCTCGGTGAGCCAGGGAACGGCCACGGCGACCGTCGGGATCACCAGGATCGCGGCGGCGGCGACGTAGGCGAACGCCGAGATGGCTGTGGCCGGACGGGTGTCGACGAGCCGCTGAACTCGGGTGAGGGTGCTGGGTCCGCCGATGGCCATCGCGCCGCGGGGCGCCACCGAATCGGCGCACGCGACCAGGGCACGGCCGAGTTGCTTGCGCCCGGCACAGCGGATGGCGGTGTCGTCGGCGAGCAGCTCGACGAGCAACTGCACGGCACCCAGCGCTGAACGGCTCCGGACGAAGCGGGGAAAGGCTTCATGAACGGCGATGAAGGCTTCGAGTATCAGGTCGTGTCGGGCGCGTAGATGTGCACGCTCGTGACTGATCACGGCGTCGAGTTCATCCCGGCGCAATCGGGCAACGGTGCCCTCGCTGACGACGACACGCTGTCGCAGGCCGGGGAGGCAGTACGCCATGGGCTGATCGACCTCGAGCATGCGCACGTCGCGCGCACTGAGCGGATCGCCGGGGACGGTGCGATCCATCCGGTCGAGCAGATCGATGAGTTCACGGTGGGCCGACCGGCGCGCCCTGGTACGCATGGCGACCCGGATCACGGTGTAGAACAGCCGCGCACCGATGAGGAGTGTGATCAAGAACACGCTGATGTAGACCGTCCAGAGCACCAAGCCGAGGCTTTCGATCTCGTCGAACGGGTTCGTCGTGGGTCGTCCCTGCGCGTCGGGGACAAGAAGATTTGCGGCGATGGCGAGGCCGCAGCTGAACGCGGAGAGCACTGCCGCGATGGCGATCGACTGCCACAGGGCCATGGCCGCACGCGGGGCGCGGAGTGGCCACTGCGCGCGCGCGAGCCACGACGGGGCCGGGCCCACGAGAACGAGAGCCACGATCCCGAACACCAACGCGGTCAAAGTAGGTCCTAGGGCTCAGAAGATCGATATGACTCGCCGTGGGCTCCGCGGGCCGATTCCAGTTCATCCAGTGCACGTCGAAGCGCTTCCGCCTCGTCGGCGCCGACCCGGCCCACAAAGGAGACCAGGGCGGCCTGCCGTGATCCAGCCTCGTCCGCTTCGCTCAGCGCGTCAACCATCAAGCTCGCCACGAGGTGCTCACGCGGATGGGTGGCCGAGTAGCGGTGGGCGCGGTCATCGCGCAGTTGCGTGACGAGATTCTTCTTTGCCAGTCGCTGGAGCACTGTCATCACAGTCGTGTATGCGAGTTCGCGATCCGCCGACAGAGCTGCGTGTACCTGACGCACCGTCTGCGGTTCGGCGGACGACCACAAATTGTCCATGACTGCCCGCTCGAGCTCACCCAACCCGTTCATTCTTCTCACTTTACGTTTCTTCTCATCAAACAGCTCAACGCGTGGTGCCATCAATTTTCTTCCGTCGCGGTTGACAGGTTGGTAAGGCTAGCCTACATTCATTCTTACGTGGGACCGAGCGAGTGTCCTGAGGGCTGCAGAGACCCCCGGTCCGCGCCACAGCAGGCCCCACCGAAAGGTGGGGCCTGCTGATTCTTTTGTCGTCCCCATCCGGTCGAGAGGGTCACCGCGGGCGGACCCGTCATCTGGGTTTTGACAGACTGTCTGTCACGCGGCGCGTAGTCCCAGAGCGCGGCCTCAGGCAAGGAGAACCACGGTGGCAGACAACATCGATCTGGCCGAGACGATGGGCACGTTGCCCAAGGGCTTCGACAACGAGCTCGGTTTACAGCCGCAATCGGCAACAGCTGACGAGCTCACCGCGACGTTCGAGATCACTCCCAAACTGCTGCAACCCTGGGGCATCGTCCACGGCGGTGTGTACTGCTCGGTGATCGAATCGGTCGCGAGCATGTCAGGTCAGGTCTGGCTGAACAGCAAGGGGATCACCGACTCCCACGTGGTCGGGGTGAACAACAGCACCGATTTCCTCCGGGCCGTGAGCACGGGGACCATGACTGCTCGTTCGAAGCCGATTCATCGGGGCCGCCGTCAGCAGCTGTGGGAGGTCGACATCACCGACGAGTCGGGCACGTTGATCGCGCAGGGCCGGGTGCGGCTGCAGAACATCGCCGCCGAGAACTGATCTGCGTCGGTATGGGACACGATGCGGCACCGGCCGCGACACGCTTGTCCGACCCGGCGCGAGCCCGCATCGATGCGGTCCTCTCTGCCGTCGATGTTGAACTCGACCGGGCGTATCCCGGCGATCGCGCCGAGAAGCAGCCTGCCCACACCGTCTATGTGAGTGCCGCCGACGTGGACGCGGACACCCCCAGCGACTGGGGGCAACGGGCGTCGGCGATCGCTGACGAGGCCGCCGCCGTGGTTGCCGACCTCGATCGCACCGGCGTCGCCTCGCTGGTCCAGGCCCGGTTGCGCAGCCAGCCGATCGAAGACCTCCGGATAGACCTCGAGGACGGTTACGGCTGGCGGCCGGATGTGGTCGAGGACCGCGACGCTCGAGCGGCCGGTCGCACGATCGCCACATGGTCTGCCCGACCTGAGCGGGCGCCCAGCGCCTTCGGTGTTCGCTGCAAGGGGCTCGGTGCGACTGAACGGGCGCGCGGCTTGCGGTCACTGGAGCTTGTGCTCGATGCTGCCGGCGGGGTGCCGGACGGGTTTGTGTTCACCGTCCCCAAACTGCGCGCGGTAGCCCAGGTGGATGCGGTGGTGATGATCTGCGAAGAGCTCGAACGCGCGCACGGCGTGCCCGAAGGCGCGTTACGTTTCGAACTGCAGATCGAGAGTCCCCAGGCGGTGCTCGGTGCCGACGGGCGGGCCACGGTAGCCGAAGCGATCCATCGTGGCGGGCCGCGTCTGACCGGATTGCATTACGGGACATACGATTACAGTGCCGCCTGCGGCATCGTGTCGTCCCAGCAGTCGCTGGAACATCCGGTCGCCGACCACGCCAAGTCGGTGATGCTCGTCGCGGCAGCGCAGACCGGGGTCTGGGTGTCGGACGGGTCCACCCAGGTGTCCCCGGTCGGTTCCGTCGAGGTCGTCGAAGCGGCGCTACGCCGTCATCACCGACTCGTCACCCGCAGCCTGGAGCGTGGCTTCTATCAGGGGTGGGACATGCACCCGGGTCATCTCGTGACTCGATGGCTGGCGGTGTACGGCTTCTTCCGGTCGGCGATGTCACCGGCCGTGACGCGGTTACAGTCGTACTTCGACCGCCAGAGTTCGGAGTTCGTGGACGAGCCCGCGACCGCTCAATCACTGGCCCTCGTGGTGCTGCGTGGACTGTCGGTGGGTGCGTTCGCCGAGGCGGATGTGCTGGCCGTCGGACCTCGGTGTTCGGCAGCGGCTCTGGGTGAACTGCGCGCGAGTGGGGGCGTGCTCGGCTGACCCCGCGGGTCGATGGCGTCTTCCACCGCGCCGACGCGGGCTGTGCGTGGCAGTATGAGTCGGTCGATGCGTGTTCATCGGCTGTTCACAATCGAGGAGGACATCGTGCATCTGTCGCCGCATGAGCAAGAGCGACTGATGATCTCGTACGCTGCGGAATTGGCACGTCGTCGGCAGGGGCGTGGGTTGCTGCTCAATCACCCCGAGGCCGTCGCGGTCATCACCGACCACATCCTCGAGGGGGCACGCGACGGACGGAACGTGGCCGAACTGATGTCCACGGGGCGCGAAGTGCTCAGCCGCGAACAGGTCATGGACGGGGTCCCCGAGATGTTGCACGACGTGCAGGTGGAGGCAACCTTTCCGGACGGCACCAAGCTTGTGACCGTGCACAACCCGATCTCCTAGAGGAGTCACGATGGCAGAGCCTGCTCCCATCCCCGGCGAGGTACTTTGTGCGCCAGGAGAAATCGTCATCAACGAGGGTGCCGAGATCACCGAGGTCGTGGTGACCAATGCCGGCGACCGCCCCGTTCAGGTGGGCAGCCACGTGCATTTTCCCCAATCGAATGCTGCCCTCGACTTCGACCGTCAGGCCGCACACGGAAAGCGCCTGAACATCCCGGCGGGCACCGCCGTTCGGTTCGAACCAGGCATCGAGGCCACCGTGGAGCTGGTGCCGATCGCCGGTACCCGTGAGGTGCACGGTATTTCGCTGAACCCACCCGGAAAGTTGGATTCGTAGATGGCATCGTTGAGCCGTGCGCGTTACGCCGATCTGTTCGGTCCCACCGTGGGGGACCGGATCCGTCTGGCAGACACCAACCTGCTGATCGAGGTCACCGAGGACAGGTCGGGCGGACCGGGTCTCGCGGGTGAGGAGGCTGTCTTCGGCGGTGGCAAGGTCATCCGCGAATCGATGGGCCAAGGCCGCGCAACCCGGGCCGACGGTTCTCCCGACACCATCATCACCGGTGTCGTGGTGCTCGATCACTGGGGGATCATCAAGGCGGACCTGGGTATTCGTGACGGCCGGATCGTAGCCCTCGGGAAGGCCGGCAACCCGGACACCATGGACGGGGTACATCCGGATCTCGTGATCGGCCCGTCCACCGAGGTAATCGCGGGCAACGGCAAGATCGTCACGGCGGGCGGCATCGATTGCCATGTGCATTTCATCTGCCCGCAGATCATGGACGAGGCACTGGGAAACGGGATCACCACGCTCATCGGCGGGGGGACGGGTCCGGCGGAGGGCAGCAAGGCGACCACGGTCACACCCGGTGCCTGGCACCTCGCCTCGATGCTGCAGGCCACCGACCACTGGCCGATGAACATCGCCCTGCTGGGTAAGGGCAACACGGTCAGCGCCGACTCGATGCGCGAGCAATTACGCGCCGGCGCTTCGGGATTCAAACTCCACGAGGACTGGGGCAGTACACCGGCAGCCATCGATGCGTGTCTGCGGATCGCCGATGAGTCTGGGGTGCAGGTGGCGTTGCACTCGGACACCCTGAACGAGGCCGGATTCGTCGAACAGACACTCGGAGCCATCGCCGGGCGTGGCATCCACGCGTACCACACCGAAGGCGCAGGCGGCGGGCACGCACCCGACATCATCACGGTTGCGGCGTACCCGAATGTGCTGCCGAGCTCCACCAACCCGACCCGGCCGCACACGGTGAACACGTTGGACGAACACCTCGACATGCTGATGGTCTGTCATCACCTCAATCCCAGTGTGCCCGAGGATCTTGCGTTCGCCGAGAGCCGCATCCGGCCGTCGACCATCGCCGCCGAAGACCTGCTGCACGACATGGGCGCGATCTCGATGATCGGCTCGGACTCGCAGGCGATGGGTCGCATCGGCGAAGTGGTACTGCGAACGTGGCAGACCGCGCATGTGATGAAGGAACGTCGAGGTGCCCTTCCCGGCGACGGGGCCGCGGACAACACCCGCGCGCAGAGGTATGTGGCGAAGTACACCATCTGTCCTGCGATCGCTCACGGTCTGGACGACGAGATCGGATCGGTCGAGGTGGGCAAGCTCGCCGACCTCGTGCTGTGGGACCCGGCGTTCTTCGGCGTCCGCGCGCACGCCGTCATCAAGGGTGGGGCGATCGCGTGGGCGGCCATGGGCGACGCCAACGCGTCCATCCCGACCCCGCAGCCGGTGCTGCCCCGACCGATGTTCGGCGCGGCGCCCAAGCTCGCCGCGGCGACATCGCTGAGTTTTGTTGCGCCGCAAGCCATCGAGGACGGACTTCCCGACCGTTTGGGACTCGATCGACGCCTGGCGGTGGTGAAGGATGTGCGTCGGGTCGGCAAAGCGGACATGACGAACAATGACGCGCAGCCGGAGATCCGGGTGGACCCCGACACCTTCACGGTCACCATCGACGGCCAGGTCTGGGACCAGCAGCCGGCCGCATCACTGCCCATGGCCCAGCGGTACTTCCTGTTCTGATGACCGTGATCTCGACAGGGGAGGCAGCGCCACCGATCGGTGGGTCAGCCGCCAAGAACCTCGCAATGTTGCTGACTCTGGCGGACTCTCGGCTGCCGGTGGGTGCTCATGTCCACTCTGGGGGCCTGGAGGAGGCAGTCACCTCCGGTGTGGTCCGAGACGTCCCGTCGCTGCGATCGTTTCTCATCAGGCGGGTACGCACGACGGGTCTGGTCGCCGCGTCGATCACGGCCGCGGTGGTCGACCGCCGGCTCGAGGTGCCGGCTGCCGACGTCCAGGCCGACGCGCGAACACCGTCGGCCGCGGCGCGCACGGCGTCCCGATCGCAAGGCCGGGGCATGCTGCGTCTTGGGAAAAATATCTGGCCGCACCATGATTGGACCGAGCACTCGGCCAGGCCGCACCTACCCGTCGTGACGGGTTCGGTGGCACGTGCCGCCGGCCTCGACGGGTACCAGAGCGCACTGGTGCTCATCTACACGACCATGACCGGATCAGCCACTGCCGGCCAGCGGCTGCTGGCGTTGGACCCCGGCGACGTCGCACTGCTCGGGGTTCAGATGACCGAGCTCTGCGAAGAGACCGCGGCGATCGCCTGTACCGAACTCGCCGACTATTCCGATCCGCTGCTCGATGTGTTCGCGCAGCGGCACGAGCTGCGCGCCATGCCACTGTTCGCGTCCTGACAACTCAGGGCCGACGTCGACACGGGCGTTGCCACAACACGTCCCGCACAACCGAAGGAGAACAACATGCCCCCGCACCTCATCGACGGACAGCCGCACACGCATGATCACTCGCGGCCCAAGCGCGAGCGAGTCGCCGGTGAAGCACTCCGCATCGGAATCGGTGGTCCCGTCGGCTCTGGTAAAACCGCGTTGGTGGCCGCACTGTGCCGCCAACTCCGCGATGAACTGTCGGTCGCCGTGCTGACGAACGACATCTACACCACCGAGGATGCCGACTTCCTGCGCCGCAATGCCGTCTTGCCGGATGAGCGCATCACCGCCGTCCAGACGGGCGGGTGCCCCCACACCGCCATCCGCGACGACATCACCGCGAACCTCGATGCCATCGACGATCTCGTGGAGGCCAATCCGCCGCTTGACCTGATCCTGGTGGAGTCGGGCGGGGACAACCTCACGGCAACGTTCTCGACGGGGTTGATCGATGCGCAGATCTTCGTGGTCGATGTGGCAGGCGGCGACAAGGTGCCGCGCAAGGGAGGTCCCGGAGTGACCTTTTCCGACCTGCTCGTGGTGAACAAGACGGATCTGGCACCGATGGTGGGCGCCGACCTCCACGTCATGCGAAGCGATGCCGAGAAGGTGCGCGAGGGTCGTCCGACCGTGCTCATCTCTCTGACCGACGACCCCGCGGCGACCGACGTGCTGAGCTGGGTTCGTGACCAACTTGCGGCAGCGCGGACGCAACCGCTGAACACGGTGTGACGAGCCGGCACATCACATGCACACCGAGCTGTATCTCGAGGCGCACAAGGGGCGATCACCTCGGGTCCGGGCAAGCGGCGGTCTGGCGGTTCGTCAGACCGGCCGCGACGTCCTGCATTTGATCTCCAGCGCAGCGACCCCCCTCGGTGGAGACCGGATCGACATCCATGTCGATGTGAGATCCGGTGCTGCACTGACTCTGCGCAGCGTCGCTGCCGCCATTGCGCTGCCGGGCCGCAGCGACACTGTCTCGGACATGTCATGGCATATCACCGTTGCCGACGGGGCCACTTTGATCGTCGATCCACAGCCCACGATCGTCGCGGGCGACGCGGTGCATCACACGCAGTGCACGGTGGAGATCGCCGGGTCGGGGGAGTTCCGGTTCTGTGAACGGGTGCAGGTCGGCCGTCGCGGCGAGGATGCCGGACGGTGGTCGGGTCGTATGAGCGTCGACATCGCGGGCACGGCTGCGTTGCGTCACCAACTGCGCCTCGGCCTGCCCGACACCGACAGCCTCAGCGCACCTTCGGTACTGCTGAGTGAGTACCGCTATCCGGACAACCGGCCCGACACCGTGCACCCGACCGCGACAGCGGCACGCCTGGGGCTGGTGGCAGGCGGCAGCATGACAACCGTTCTCGCGAACACGCTGACCGCGGCGGACCGGACGGCAGCCGAACTGGTCGGCTGAGGTCGGATCAGCTGGCGGCCGGCTTGGACTGATCCGAGCTTCGCTCGGATGTGAACGACTTGGCGGGGTCGGAGAGAACCGGCTTGTCGCCGGGAGTCTGGTCGCGGTCCGCAGGCACGGCGTCGCCGCCACCGTCCTTGAGTCTGTCGAGCTCGATCTGAGCCAACTGGTCCATGGCATTGCGCGCCAGCACCTGCTGCTCGGTGATGGTGAGCTGCGAGCGACCTCGGGTCAGGAATGCGAACGACCAGTCGACGATCGTGGTGAGACGGTTCCTGAACCCGACGATGTACACCAGGTGCAGCAGCAACCATCCAAGCCACGCGAAGAAGCCCTCGGTCTCGAAGTTCTTCTTCAAGCCCGGCACCGGCACCGACATGACGGCACTGAACTTGGAGATGGTGGCCATCGAGCCCTTGTCCCAGTACTTGAACGGCTCACGATCTTCGGGTTTGCCACCTTTGAGCTCGGCCTTGATCGCGTCGGCAGCATAGCGCCCACCCTGGATCGCACCCTGGGCCTGGCCAGGCACGTTCTCAACCGACATCATGTCGCCGACGACAAACACATTGGGGTGGCCGGGGATGGACAGATCGGGTTGCACCTTGACGCGGCCGGCGCGGTCGAGTTCCACGGCGCTCTGCTCGGCGAGTTGCTTGCCGAGCGGGCTGGCGGCCACACCTGCCGACCACACCTTGCACTGCGATTCGATCCGTCTGGTGCTGCCGTCCTTGTCCTTCACCACGAGGCCGTCGTAGTCGAGGTCGACGACCATCGCGTTGAGCTGGATCTCGACGCCCATCTCCTCGAGACGCTTTGCTGCCTTGGTGCCGAGATTCTTGCCCATCGGCGGAAGAACCGCGGGCGCCGCGTCGAGCAGGATGACGCGGGACTCGGTGGGATCGATGTTGCGGAAGGTGCCCTTGAGGGTCTTGTCGCTCATCTCGGCAATCTGGCCTGCCAGTTCGACGCCGGTAGGACCGGCGCCGACGACCACGAAGGTGAGCAGTCGGGCCCGTTCTTCGTGGTCTTCGGACAACTCGGCCTGTTCGAACGCTCCCAGGATGCGACCACGCAGCTCCAGCGCGTCGTCGATGGTCTTCATGCCGGGCGCGAACTGCGCGAAGTGGTCGTTGCCGAAGTAGGACTGATCGGCACCCGCGGCGATGATCAGGCTGTCATAGGGGGTTTCGGTGATGCGCTCGAGGAGCCGTGACGTCACGATCTTCTTCTCGAGGTCGATGCCCTCCACATTGCCCATCAAGACCTGCGCGTTGGCCTGCTTGCGCAGGATGACACGGGTCGCGGGAGCGATCTCACCTTCGGAGATGATGCCGGTGGCCACCTGGTAGAGCATCGGCTGGAAGAGGTGATGCGTGGTCCGTGCGATCAAGGTGACATCGACGTCGGCTTTTCGCAGGCGCTGGGTCGCGAACAGCCCCCCGAAGCCGGAACCGATGACCACTACCCGGTGCCGGGTCGAACCTGCAGTCTCGTCGCTCATGACCATCTCCTGTCGGTTGGCGGTGTGCGGCGGGATCTCAGGGCTGGTCAAAACCCGCTCATTGGCTAACGGTAGTCAATGAGCTCGCGTTGGTCGCGGCAAGGGCCGGATTCACCTGAAGGTGTGCAGGTGAGCGGTTCAGGCGATCATGCTCGTTGCGATTCGGGCGGATTGTGCCCACGGGAAACTGCTTGATTCCCAATGTGTTTTGAGGATCTCGTACTCGACTTCGCCGCGTTCGGAACCTGCGATCGAGGTGTCAGCGCAGTCGTGTAACCGGGCCAGGCGCAGACCCGACTTCTCCATCACGCGGCGCGAAGCAGCGTTGACTGCCATGGTGCCTGCGAAGATGCGGCTGATGCTCAGCTCGGTGAAAGACAGCTGCACCAGTGCTCGAGCTCCCTCGGTGGCCAATCCGCGTCCCCAGGCCCGGCGGCGCAACCGGTAGCTCAGTTCGAACTCCGATTGCGACGAATGGCGAGGCGCCCGCAAACCGAACCAGCCGACGAACCCGCTTGTTTCTGCGTGGGGGTCGCCGACGGAGCGCGCTGCGACGACGTCGAGCCGATCGAGTGCAACCCACACGCCGGCACCGCCGCGGTGGCTCGCCTCGGCCAGCGCTCGCGGGATCACCCAGTCCTCGATGACCTCCCGAGGGGTGGCGGTCCCACCGGTGACATAACGCATTACGGCCGGGTCGCTGTCGAGTTCGACGAGGTGGTCGGTATCGACAATCGACACCGGCCGCAAAACCAGGCGATCGGTCTCGATGATCAACTCTTCATTCCCCATTCCACTGACGTGATGTCGGCATCCTACGGTCTCGTGCGACGCAAGTGGTAGACCTCGCCGGAGAGTGTCGGAGCAGACCATTCAACCAGGGCATCGGTGCTGGTGAGAGGTGAGATTCGCGCTTGCGACAGCTTGCGGGTGGGTGGTGATCGTCAAATCGCGAGTCGGCGAGGATCTCCGCTGGTGGTGGAGGTCGGCCGACCCTCCGGGCGCCTGGGTGGCCGAGACATGCGGGTGAGCGGAGTTGCGTGAAATCCGTTCGGTGAGTGCACAAGTCACGAGCCGCCGTTGTCGGCATCGCGGCGATGGACCCGTCCCCGGATCTCTGCGGCCCTGCCACTACGCTGGCACCGGTGAAAGACACCTCCTCCGGTTCAATCCCCACCGACCTGGACACGGTCGAGCTGCAGTTGCGTTGGGGCGACCTGGACACCAACCACCACGTGAACAATGTGCAGTTTGCACGGTTGTTCGAAGAAGCCCGGGTGCGCGCCGTCAGCCGATGGTTCGCCACCCAGGGTCGCAGTACCGGCGCCTTCCATCTCGCCCGGCAGGAGATCGAGTTCGTGGCACCGCTGTATTACAGCCCTGAGCCCGCGACGGCCAAGGTCTGGATCAGTCGGATCGGTACATCGTCCTTCGAATTCGGCAGCGAATTGCGCGATGGGAAAGGCAAACTGGTCGGGCTGTGCGAGACGACCGGGGTGATGATCGACCCCGAGACCGGCGACAGCAGACCCGTACCCGACGCCGTACGTGATCTCCTCGAATCAAAGATGGCGGATCCGGTTCCTTTCCGCCGCCGTGCTTGACCGCACTGTGACGATCGATGTCGGCGAGCGGTGATATACCGGCCTGACAACCGCGGACGAGGGGGCGTGCAGTGCTGAGACTTCATCGTGCCGAACGCACCAGCACTCTGGTCGCGGCGTTGGCCGGCATCCTGTCGGAGCCGCCCGGCGATCCGTTCGCCGGTGAGGTCGTCGCGGTGCCTGCGCAGGGTGTCGAGCGCTGGCTGACCCAGCAGTTGTCGTTGACCCTCGGAACGAGCCGGGCTCCGGGTGGTGACCATCAAGGCGACGGAATTGCGGCGAACATCGCGTTCCCCTCGCCGTCGGCGCTGGTCGACGATGTTGTCGCTCAGGTCAGTGGTACCGCCGTCGCAGGCAGGCCCGACGACGATCCATGGGCGCCCGCGCGCATGCAGTGGACGCTGCTCGGGGTGATCGACGATGCCGTCGACGACCCCGCGTGCGCAATCCTAGCCCGGCATCTCGGGCATCGGAGCGCCGTCGGGACCGGCCAGGGCGCAACCTCGGGTGCGGGGACCACGTCACCAGCACCCGGTTTCCGTGTCGGACGCCGGTTCGGGACAGCAGAGCACCTGACGCAACTGTTCCGCAGCTACGCCACCCACCGGCCCCAGATGATCCTCGACTGGGTCGCCGGTTCGGACACCGACGGAGTGGGCGATCAGCTCGACGAAGACGTGCGGTGGCAGCCGCATCTCTGGCGGATGTTGCGTGAGCGCATCGACGCACCCAGCCCGCCGGAACGTCTCGATGACGTCTGCACGGCACTGCGGCAACGGGCCTCCGCGGTCGACCTGCCTGAGCGTATTGCCCTCTTCGGGGCCACCCGCCTCACCACCCAGCAGTTGGCAATCTTGTCAGCACTCGGCGTCCACCGCGACGTCAACCTCTTTCTGCCGCATGCGAGTCCGGCTCTGTGGGAGAAGATGCCGCGATTCGGTGGGCAAGTGCGCCGCAGCGACATCGACGCCCGGTTCATCGAGCACCCTCTGGTGGCGTCGCTCTCGCGAGAAGTGCGTGAACTCCAGGTCCGGCTGAGTGACGTCGCGGACGAAGATGTCCACCACCGCGCTGACGAACCAGTCGACACGCACCTGCGGCGGCTGCAGCACGCGATGCGCACCGATGCGGTCCTGCCCGCCGTCGGTGTGGCCGATGGCAGCGTCGAGGTCCATTCCTGTCACGGGCCGGCCCGTCAGGTGGAGGTGCTCCGGGAACTGGTCTTGCACATGTTCCAGGAAGATCCGGACCTGGACCCGCGTGACGTCATCGTCATGTGCCCCGACGTGGAGACCTACGCCCCGTTGATCCGTGCGTCATTCGGGCAATCGATCAATGTGCACCCTGGTCATCAATTGCGTGTGCGACTCGCGGATCGGGCTCTGCGGCAGACCAATTTACTGCTTGAGGTCATGTCGGATCTGCTCGAGCTCGCAGGGGGGCGCGTCAAGGCCAGCGAGGTGCTGGGGCTGGCGGAGAGCGAACCGGTGCGCACCAGGTTCGATTTCAGCGACGACGACCTGGAACGACTGCGGCAGTGGACCGCCGAATCAGGCGCGCGCTGGGGTATCAACGACAACCAGCGCAAGCCGTTCGGGCTCGGCGGATTCGGGCAGAACACCTTCGGCGCAGGGCTGGACCGGATCCTGCTCGGGGTGGCGGCCGACGAAAGTGAACTCGGCTGGCTCGACACCGCGCTGCCCCTCGACGACGTCGACAGCGCAGACGTCGACCTCGCCGGACGCTTCGCAGAGTTCATCAGTCGACTCGACGACTCACTCGCCACCCTTCGGGGCCCGCGGCCGGCAGTCGAGTGGTCCCAAAATCTCTCCAGGGCAATGGATCTGCTCACGGCGGTGAAGTCGGCAGATAGCTGGCAGCGCAGTCAGGCGCACCGCGAGCTGGCTGCCGCGACCGAACACGGCGGCCAGGCCGTCGTCC
Source organism: Williamsia sp. D3 (assembly GCF_000506245.1). Lineage (NCBI taxonomy): Bacteria > Bacillati > Actinomycetota > Actinomycetes > Mycobacteriales > Nocardiaceae > Williamsia > Williamsia sp. D3. The sequence continues at coordinate 195,596 of NZ_AYTE01000018.1, forward strand.
GGTTGGCCGACGTCCGCGCGATGCTCGCGCACCGTCTGGCCGGTCGGCCGACCAGGGCGAACTTCCGTACCGGAGAGCTGACCGTCTGCACCATGGTGCCCATGCGGGCCGTGCCACACCGGGTGGTGATCCTGCTCGGGCTCGATGACGAGAGCTTCCCGCGGGTAGGAAGTGTCAACGGCGACGACATCATGGGCCGCAATCCCTGTGTGGGAGAACGGGACATCCGTAGTGAGGACCGTCAGCTGCTCCTCGACGCCACCATGTCCGCCATCGACCGCCTGGTCATTCTGTTCACGGGGAACGATCCGGTCACCGGGCTTCGTCGCCCGCCCGCCGTTCCGGTGGGGGAGTTGATCGACTCGGCCGACGCAATGCTGGCCGACGGGTCGACGGTGGTGCGCGCGCACCCGCTACACGCGTTCGATCCCGTCAACTTCGATGCCGGTGCCCCGTTCAGCTTCGATCATTCTGCGTTGGCCGGTGCGCGCTCTGCCCAATCCATCCAGATCAGCGAGCCTGCGTTCCTGCCGGAACCATTGCCGGAGAAGCTCGGCGACGTCGAGTTGGCCGACCTCATCACGTTCGTGGAACATCCGATGCGGGCGTTCTGTCGCCAGCGGCTGGGTATGTATCTGCCCGGCGACGACGAAGAACTGAGCGATGTGTTCAGCGCGGACCTCGACGGCCTCGACCGGTGGGCCATCGGCGACCGGATGCTGCAGTCCCGACTGGCAGGTGTCGAGGGGGCCGCTCTACGCGCAGCCGAATTGCGGCGGGGTTCGCTTCCACCGTTCCGGCTCGGTGGTCAGGTGTTCCAACGTATTGCCGGCGACGTCGAGTCCCTGGTGACCGCTGCCGCCCCGCTGCACGAAAATCCCTCGGAATCAAGGGATGTCACGGTGGAGCTGGGCGGTGGTCGACGTCTGACCGGTACGGTGCCCGGTGTGCACGATGGTGTTGTCGTGCGCACGATCTTCTCGCGAGTGGCTCCGAAACACCGGGTGGCGGCCTGGGTGGCGTTGCTGGCGCTGGCGGCGAATGAGTCGGGTGATCGGTCGGCTGTGGTGCTGGGTCGGGGAAAGTACGGGGGCCGCCTTGCGCGATCGGACATCAAGAGTCCTCCCGATCCCGCGGCGACGCTCCGTGACCTGGTCGCGATGCGCGACGCCGGCCTGCGTGCGCCACTGCCGCTGCCGACCACCGCGGCCTGTGAATATGCGACCCGTCGCAACCGGGGCGACGGTGTCGAACTCGCCGTCGAGGCTGCCGAGGTGAGCTTCAAGAGTGACTTCGGGGGAGAGGGCCAAGACCTGTATGTGAAGTATCTGTACGGCACCGAGTTCGCGGCGATTCTGTCCGAGCCGCCGGCACCGGATACGGCGGTTCTCACCGAACCGTCCCGGTTCGGCGCCTTGGCGACCGGCCTGTGGGCTCCGCTGCTCGATGCCGAGAAGGTGCGCTGAGATGACCCAGAGCAGTCTTTCTCCCGTCACCTTCGACATCACCGGACCGCTGCCCGGCGGCACAACGGTATTGGAGGCCAGTGCCGGCACCGGGAAGACGTACGCGATCGTCGGTCTGGCCGCTCGGTACGTGGCGTCCGGGGTGCCGTTGTCCGAACTGCTCCTGGTCACCTTCAGCCGATTCGCAACAGCTGAACTTCGAGAACGAACCCGGCTGCGACTGGCCGATCTCGCACGGGCACTTGCCGATCCGCAACGTGCGGCGCAATCCGATGACCCTCTCGTGGCAATGCTCGCCCGCGGCAGCGGCGAGGAGGTGGGTGTTCGTCGCGAACGGTTGACCGCTGCGTTGTCGGACTTCGATGCGGCGACCATCGCGACCACGCACACATTCTGCAGCCGCATGCTGGACGGGCTCGGTCTTGCCGGCGACTTCGAGTACGACATCACTCTGGTGGAGGACGTAGGCGATCTCATCACCGAAGTCACCGACGACCTGTACCTGCGGCGTTTCAGTGGTACCGACGCGGTGCCGTTCAGTCTTCGTGACGCCCATGCCTTCTCGCGGGCGGCGGTGTTCGGGCGGCAGGCGCGGCTGGGGCCTGACGCCGAACCCGGGGCGGACGAGTACATGCGGGTGGAGTTCGCCACCCAGGTACGCAAAGAGGTGGAACGGCGTAAACGCCTCACCAATGTGCGTGACTATGACGACCTTCAGATGTTGCTGCGCGACACATTGGCCGACCCCGCACACGGGCCGGCGGCCTGCCGACGGATTCGAAGCCGTTTTCGGGTGGTGCTCGTCGACGAGTTCCAGGACACCGATCCGGTGCAGTGGGAGATCTTTCGCCTCGCGTTCCACGGGCACACGACGTTGGTGCTCGTCGGCGACCCGAAGCAATCGATCTACGCCTTCCGAGGCGCAGAGGTGTTCAGTTACCTCGATGCCGTACGCGCCGCAGACAACCATCAGGCTCTTCCGACGAACTGGCGAAGTGACGCCGGTCTGATCGAGGCGCTGGACCGGATCTACGCCGGAGCAGCTCTCGGCAGCCCGGACATCGTTGTGCACCAGGTGACCGCGAACAAGGACGGATCCCGGCTTCCCGGTCTGGTCCCGCTGCGGTTGCGCCATCTGAACCGCAAGGGACACGGGCCGCTGAACAAATCAGGGTTTCCAGTGCTCGACCGGCTGCGCCGGGCGGTGGCCGACGACGTCGCCGCGGACCTCACCGACCTGCTCAACTCCGGCACCGACCACGTCACCGGTGGGAAGACGAGGCCGGTCGAGCCGGGAGACGTCGCAGTCCTGGTTCGAAATCACAAGCACCTGAGCATGATTCAAGGTGCCCTGGACGATGCGGGGATACCGTCGGTGCTTGCGGGAGGTACCAGTGTCTACAGCACCCAGGGAGCGCTCGACTGGCTGTGGTTGTTGCAGGCCATGGAGCAGCCGAGTCGGACGGCCCGAATCCGGTTGGCTGCACTCACCCCGCTTCTGGGGTGGACTGCCACTGAACTCGATGCAGGCGGAGACGAGCTGACAGCGGACATCAGCGCGATGATCCGCGAGCTCGTGGCGGTCTATCAGGACGCCGGGTTTGCGGCGGTGTACGAGCATCTGTCCGGACGCCGCGACATCGCCGGTCGTCTGCTTGGTATCACCGGCGGTGAACGTCGACTCACCGACCTCACCCACGTCGCCCAGTTGTGCAACCGTGCCGTGGTGGAGCAGGGGCTGGGTCTCACCGCGCTCGTGCGCCGACTCGCCGAGTCGATCAAGGATCCGGTCGCAGGCAATCAGGGCGAGCAGAGCCGCCGTCTCGACAGCGACGCCGCGGCGGTTCAACTGCTGACCGTGCATCGCAGCAAGGGCCTCGAGTTCCCGATCGTCTACGTTCCCTACGGCTGGGACGCGGCGCGCCATCCGAACCCGGCAACTCTGTTGCTGCACAACGACTCAGGAGAGCGAATCCTTGACGTCGGAGGCAAGGACGCACCCGGGTACCGGGCCCGCCGGGACACCGCCGCTGCCGAGGAAGACGGGGAAGAGTTGCGATTGTTGTACGTGGCGCTCACACGCGCTGCCTCCGCCGTGGTGCTGTGGTGGGCGCCTGCGACTGCCACCCGCTCGTCGCCGCTTCACAGGCTGCTGTTCAGCCGCGACAAAACCAGCCTCGAACCACGTCCGGTGGTACCCGACGATGCACGGGTGGCCCGCTTCTTCACCGAATGGGGTGAGGCGGCAGGTGGCGTGGTCACCGTTCAGCCGGCGACGTTTGCGCCAATGGGCAGTCCACGTTGGCGGCAACCGAAGCCGTCGGCAGGCGACCTGGGGTCAGCGTCCTTCACCCGCGTCATCGATCGCACGTGGCGGCGCACCTCCTATTCGGCGCTGGTGGCGGGCACACATCAGCCGGACGTGGCGAGCGAGCCCGAGGTCACGGACAAGACAGACGAGCAGACGGTGGAACCTCTTGCCGAGGCGACCACGGAAGGTCCTGCCGAACTCAAGCACGTGTCGCTGATGAACTCGTTGCCTTTCGGAGCGGCCTTCGGAACGCTTGTCCACGAGGTACTCGAGACCGTCGACACCGATGTCACCGATCTGGCAGGCGAAGTGCGTCGGCGCTGTGTCGAGGCCGCGCTGGCGCGGATGGCCGAGGTCGACATCGATGTACTCGCCGAGGCGCTGACCGCGGTGATGCACACACCTCTGGGTTCTGATCGCGAACTCACCCTCGCGCGCATACCTTCGAGGGATCGCTTGTCAGAGCTGACCTTCGAGTTCCCGCTCGGATCGCAGACCGATCCGACCCTGCGAGACGTCAGCGACCTAATGGCGGATCATCTGTCGCCCGATGATCTGCTCGCCGACTATCCCGCCCTGCTGCGGCGGGTGCCCGCACCGCCGCTGCGCGGATTCCTCACCGGCAGCATCGACGCGGTTCTGCGGATCCCGGGGGACCGATTCGTGGTGGTGGACTACAAGACGAACCGGACCGCGCGCGGTGACCTCACCTGCCTGGACTACACACCGGAGTCGATGGCGCGGGAGATGATGCACTCGCACTATCCTCTGCAGGCGTTGCTGTATTCGGTTGCGTTGCACCGCTATCTACGATGGCGATTGCCGGGTTACGACCCGTCGGTGCACCTCGGTGGTGTTCAGTACCATTTCGTCCGCGCAATGATCGGGCCGCAGACGCCATCGGGCTGCGGCGTGTTCGAGTGGAGGCCGTCGTCGGCCCTCATCGCTGCCGTGTCCGACCTCATCGCCGGAAGGACGGTGGCCGCGTGACCGCCGATGTCGACGCACGGATCGTGTTGAACGCCGCTGCGCCACTGGTGCCCTTCAATCAGGCAGGCGTGCTCAGCGCCGCTGATGTCCATGTGGCTCAACGACTTGCTGCACTGTCCAAGACCGACATCGAGCCGGCGGTGTTGATCGCCACCGCGCTGGCAGTGCGCGCGGTCCGGTTGGGGTCGGTATGTGTGGAGGTCAACCGGCTCTCCGAGATCGCCATCGACGACGAGGAGTCGGGGATCGATCCGGACACGTTGCCGTGGCCGGACCCGGCCGACGTCGTCAGAGCGCTCGAGTCGAGTCCTCTGCTGACGGGTGCGGCATCGGGACCGTTGCGGCCGCTCCACCTCGCACACACGCCCGAGGGTCCACTGCTCTACCTCCGTCGCTACTTCCAGCAGGAACAGCGGATCCGTGAGCTCCTCGACAACAGGGCCCGCACGCACCCGGATCTCGACGCCGGCCGATTGTCGGAGGGGCTTCACCGGCATTTCCCCGATGCCGGCCCCGACCGACAGCGGATTGCTGCTGCCCTGGCGACAGCCGGGTGGACAACGGTCATCGCAGGGGGGCCGGGCACCGGTAAAACGCACACCGTTGCGCGGGTACTGGCCCTCATGTTCGACGAGTACGGACCGGGTCTTCGCGTTGCGCTGGCTGCCCCGACGGGCCGGGCAGCAGCCCAACTCGAGGTATCGGTGCGCGCTCAGGCGCCCGAACTCGGGCTCCCGGAGCATCTGACCGCAACCACCCTTCACCGACTACTCGGATGGCGGCCGGGAAACCGCAGCAGATTCGCACACGACAGCACGAACCGGCTGCCTCACGAGCTGGTGGTCGTCGATGAGACGTCGATGGTGTCCTTGACGATGATGTCGCGACTGCTCGATGCGTTGCGCCCCCAATCCAGACTTGTCCTGGTGGGAGATCCCGATCAACTGGCCTCTGTGGATGCCGGGGCTGTGCTCGCCGATCTGGTCGCGAGGCCCGTCACCGAGCAGACCAATCCGGTGCTGAGCAGTCTGGTCGCCGATGACCTCGAACCCGACGCCGACAACGTCGACGCGCTGTCGGCCGAGGAGCGTGAACAGTTGGGCGGAGGGGTGATCCGTCTCACGCGGGTGCGCCGGTTCGGGGAGAGGATCGAACAGTTGGCGGCGGCTGTGCGCCGGGGCGACGCCGATGAGGTGATCGATCTCCTCGGTGCCGGCCATGACGAGTTCGAACTCGTCGGGTTCGACACCCTCGAATCGGTGCGGCGCGACGTCGTCGACTCCGCCACCGCGGTGCGGGTGGCCGCGGAGGCCGGGGATGCTGCGGCGGCCCTGGCCGGTCTGAGCTCACATCGACTGCTGTGTGCTCATCGGGAAGGTATGTCGGGCGTCGAATACTGGTCGCGATTGGCGACCGAGTGGATCGACGCACCGGAGGAGGCTTTCGACACGGGCCGGTGGTTCGCCGGACAACCACTGCTGGTGACCGCAAACGATTACGACACAGGCATCTACAACGGAGATACCGGGGTGGTGGTGAACATCGACGGCAGGCCGATGGTGGCGTTCGCGCGCGGCCAGTCGATCAAGATGCTGCATCCGTCTCAGCTGGTGTCGGCAACGTCGGTGTATGCCATGACAATTCACCGCAGCCAAGGCTCACAGTACGAGTCCGTGTCCGTGGTGATCCCTCCGGAGCGGTCGTCCCTGCTGACCCGCGAACTGCTCTACACGGCCATCACCCGGGCCAGTGCTCGCGTGCGGCTCGTCGGCACCGAAGAGGCCATCAGGGCCGGTGTGAATCGGAAAGTGCTGCGCGCAAGCGGCTTACGGACCAGGCTCGAGTGAGCTAGGCCGGAAAGCGTAGGGCGTCGAACGCTTCCGCGTCGGGCTGGAGCGCCATTCGCTGAAACCACTCGGTTCGCAGGACATCCCAGCGAACGTCCTCTGCCAGGGCAGCGAGCATGGTCATCGCGCCACCTCTGGCGATCTCGCTCTTGTGTGCGGACAAGGCGTCCCACTTGGTCTGCAGCCACGCGGTCACGTCGACGAAGAGATCTATCTCTTCGTCGGGCACCCCGGGCAGCGGCCCCACCGGGCGGTTCGCCTGCTTTCTCACCGCAGGCCAGAGAAGCTGGGCAGCCGAGAACGGCATGGTCGCCTGGTAGAGAAGTTTCGGCCGCCAGGGTGGGCCCGCCTCGGGGTACAGCTGCGGGTATCCGGCTGCTCCGATCGCAGCAACCGCAACGCGATGTGTCTGGATGTGGTCGGGATGCCCGTACACACCCATCGGGTCATACGTCAGCACCGTGTCCGGCCGGAATGCGCGGATGTGGGCGACCACCGACTCGACCAATTCATCAAACGGGGCATCGCAGAACGAGCGATAGTCCTCTGTGGTGTCGGTGACACCGAGATCTGCATACCCCAACAGCCTCGGGGCACCGGCATTCAATATCTGAAGGGATCGCTGTAATTCGCCGGCCCGTTCGGAGCCCGGCGGCCACGTACACGTCACAACCGACGTACGACCGCCGAGTTCTGCGCATCGGAGGAGGACACCCCCTGTCCAGAGCGCTTCGTCATCGGGATGCGCGTGGATGCAGAGCAGGCTCGGATGCGACACGGGTTCAGCGTAGTCCGCGCCATCCCCGGTGCGGACCGAGATGGTGGCCGAGTATCGGCGTAGCTGCGAACTCGACCGCGAGACAGCTCACGAGGCGCTGCGACGAGCGAGTCCGGGCCTGTCGATGCACGATCGGTGAGCACAGCGCACAATTGCACCCATGGCCATCATCAACAAGGGCTTCGGGGCCCGCCGCCGGCAGAAGGACGATCGGCTACCGCCAGGGCAATACCTGACCCGCGACTTCCCCGTCCTGACCGCTGGACCCACCCCGGCGATCCGACAAGAGCAGTGGGGCTTCGACGTCAAAGGGCGAGACGGCGAGCTGCAGAGCTGGACGTGGGACGAGTTCATGGCGCTGCCCCAGGAGGACGTCACCGTCGACATCCACTGCGTGACGGCGTGGTCGAAGCTCGACACGACGTGGCGCGGGGTTTCGCTGGATGTGCTCCTCGGCGACGACGTCGATCCCGACGGTTTCATCCTGGCCCACTGTTACGGCGGGTACACCACCAATGTGCCGCTGGAAGATGTCCTCGACGGCAAGGCGTGGGTTGCGCACACCTACGACGGTGAGCCACTGGCGGCTGAACACGGTGGGCCGGCACGACTGTTGATCCCGCACCTGTACTTCTGGAAGTCAGCCAAGTGGGTCAACGGTCTGACGATCATGGACGACGACGTGCCGGGCTTCTGGGAGACCAACGGATACCACAACCACGGAGACCCGTGGAAAGAAGAGCGGTATTGGTGAACGGCTGGCGGCCCGCGACAGTGGTCGCGGCCGAGATGGAGACACAAACCGCACGCACCCTGCGCTTACGGCTGCCCGATCGCGGTCGGGTGCTACCGGGTCAACACATCGACATCCGCTTGACCGCCGAGGATGGGTATCAGGCGGTGAGGTCCTATTCGATTGCCGCGGCAACCGGTGACGACCTGCTCGAGACCACCGTCGAGGAGCTCGAGGACGGAGAGGTCTCGCCTTACCTGGTGTACGACCTGCAGGTGGGTGACCAGGTGGAGGTCCGCGGGCCGATCGGTCGCTGGTTCGTCTGGCGGCCGAACGAGCAGAATCCGGTGCAGCTGATCGCAGGTGGTTCAGGCGTGGTGCCACTCATGTCGATGATCCGGGAACACGAACACACGTCCTCCCAGGCGCCTTTCCGGCTCTTCTATTCCCTGCGCACACCCGCAAGTCGCTACTACGCCCAGGAACTGGAAAGCCTGGTCGCTTCGGAACGACTGCGTGTGGACTATGTGTACACCCGGCAGGCGCCTGAACTGTCGACGCGACCGGCTGGTCGGCCGGACATCGACGAGTTCAGGTCAGCACTGATCCCGGTGGACCTCGACCCGCAGGTACGAGTCTGCGGGCCAACGGCTTTCGTCGAACAGTATGCGCAGTGGCTACTCGATCTGGGTTATCCCGCTGCGAACATCCGTACCGAGCGTTTCGGAGGGTGAGACCCCACATGGAAAGCGAAATCCTTGAGACGACATGACCCCGAGTGGCGTGCCTTCGCGTCCGACAACTACGCCGGAGTGTTGCCAGAGGTGTTGACTGCCATCGCCGAGGCGAATGGTGGCCATCAGGTCTCTTATGGCGAAGACGACTACACCGACGCGCTGCGGGCGGTCATCCGCAACGAATTCGGTTCTCGCGCCGAGGTTTTTCCTGTTTTCAACGGTACCGGCGCCAATGTGGTGGCACTGACATCGCTCATGCCGCGTTGGGGCGCTGCGATTGTCACGGAGTCTGCGCACGTCCACACCGACGAAGGCGGTGCGCCCGAACGCGTCAGTGGTATCAAGCTGCTGACGGTGCCCACCCCGGACGGCAAGCTGACGCCGGAATTGATCGCGACGGAGGCCTATGGCTGGGGATTCGAGCATCGGGCACAGCCTGCTGTGGTCAGCCTGACCCAGGTCACCGAGCTCGGGACGCTCTACACCCCGACAGAGATCGAGGCCAACGCCGACTTCGCTCACCGGAACAACATGGCGTTGCACGTGGACGGAGCCAGGCTGTGGAATGCGGCTGCGGCCCTGCAGATGCCGATGGGGCGGTTCACCACCGACGTCGGTGTGGACATCGTCAGTCTCGGCGCCACCAAGGTCGGTGCACTCGGTGCCGAGGCGATCGTGGTGATCAATCCTGACCGGGTCGACGGCTTGATCTATCTACGCAAACTGAGCATGCAGCTGGCCAGCAAGATGCGCTTCATCTCGGCGCAGCTGTTGGCTCTGTTCGAGGACGGCAACGGTATTCGCGCTGCCGCGCACGCCAATGCGATGGCTGCGCGTCTGCGAGCCGGTCTCGAAGGTGTTCCGGGGCTTCGTTTCGCGCAGTCCACCGAGTCGAACGCCGTGTTCGCCGTCCTCGATCGCGCAGCGGCCGAACGGGTCCGTGAGTCGTGGCGCTTCTACGACTGGGATGAGTCGGGGGGAACGGTGCGATGGATGTGCTCGTTCGACACCACCGACGAGGACGTGGACCGCTTCATCGAAACCATCCGAAAAGAGCTCGCACGCTGATCGTGTGCGCTGCCCGACCTACGTCCGGCCGGTGGCACCGCCGAGTTGATGGCGCAGCGCGTCCGATACTTCTGGCCACCGGAAGCGATGTCCGATCGCGGTGAGCCGGGACGGCACCACATGCTGGTTGGCCAACGCGAGTTCGCGAGCGCCTTGCGCGCCGAGGATCAGTTGTGGACCCAAGCTGGGAACGGGCAGGATCGCCGGCCGGTGGACCGCCCGGGCCAAGGCTGCGGTGTAGTCGCGGTTACGCACGGCATTCGGTGCCACCGCATTGATCGGTCCCTGCAATGTCTCGTCGACGATGGCGCGATGGTAGATGTCCACCAGATCGTCGATCGCGATCCACGGCAGCCACTGCTTGCCGTCCCCGATTCGCCCGCCGAACCCCACGGTGAACAGTGGGCGTAACAGCCGTAATGTGCCACCGGCCGCAGCCTGCACGATGCCGGTGCGGACGTTGACGACCCGGACGCCGGAGTCGCCTGCGGCTACGGTCGCCGCCTCCCAGTCGGCGACAACGTCGGCAAGGAATCCCTCGCCACGCGAGGCCTTTTCGTCGAGCTGCTCGTCGCCGCGGTCATAGCCGTAAAGGCCCACGGCCGAGGCGCAGATGAGCGCGGGCTGCGGTGTGGTGGCCGCGATCACCGACGACAACTTCGCCGTCGGGTCGATGCGGCTGTCCCGGACCGCTCGTTTGTGGCTGTCACTGAATCGGCCCGCGATGGATTCACCGGCCAGATGGACCACTGCGTCGACGCCGTCCACCAGGTCTGGTGCCGGTTTGTCCGGATCCCAGCGCCGCTCGTCTGCGTGGGAGGGATCGCGGCGCACGAGTGAGATCACCCGGTGCCCGCCGGTGGTCAAGAAGGCCTTGAGTGCGGTACCCACCAGGCCGGAGGAGCCGGTCATCGCAATGGTCATCGGTCCGAGCCCGAACTCGCTCGCCCATGCGTGGGCTGCCAGGTCGTCGGCGAGCTGGCGATGCCGGTAGCGAAACATCGGCCGTAGCAACGCAGTCGGGACGGGTGTGTCGACAGTGTCGGTGACCATTGTGGAGTTCGCGTCGACGGCAGAGAATCCGTGGTGGTGCGTCCACGTCAGCACGGACTTCAGAGGCCACGAGTCCAACTTGTCCACGAACTGATTTGGTGGGTGGTACCTCGATGGCTGATGCTGCGCGACCCATTTCAGTCCACCTGGGAACCCCAACACCGCAGTTCCGTCACTGAGCGACTCGGCTTCTTTGATCAACGACGGTGGTCCCCACGGTGGGGCCAGCCGCGTGAAGGCGCCCGGCCGTCCGTGCCAGGCGAACACCTCGTCTACAGGAGTGGGGACGGTACTCGAATGCGTGATGCCCATGGGCCCACGCTACGCATCGGTGATCGTCTGCGCGGGACGCAGCACGTACCCGACGTAGCCGTACTCTGCACCGAACCGGCGACGGATGTGTATTTCCTTCTCGACGATGTCGAGGGCTTCGTCGTCGGCGCGCTGTTCATGGCGCAGGCGGTTGATGCTTGCCGCTAGAGGGCCGTACAGCTCGTCCCAGTCGCTGTCGGGTAGCAGGTATGTCGCTGCCACCACCCAGCCCAGCGCCTGGGCCGCATCGATGCTCTGGGCGACGGTCCGCATTTCGGGAGCAGCGGATAGCCAAAAATCGGCCGCTTCGCGACTCGGAGCGGTGGTCAGCCAGTTGGCGTCGGTCAGTACGACCGCACCACCGGGTGCAAGCAGCCGTCGCCACCGCCTGAGCGCGTTGTCGACGCCCATGATGTACGCCGAACCCTCCGCCCAGATGAGGTCGAAACGGTGGTCGGGATAGTCGAGTGCCTCCATCGTGACCTCATCGACGGAGATCGAATCCGCCACCCCTGCGGTGATCGCGTTGGACAGCAGGTCGTCCAAAAAGGGCCGATGAGTGTCCACGGCCGTGACCCGAGCCCCCAGCTTCGCCAAAACGATTGTGGCAGGACCCGTTCCGGCGCCGACATCGAGGACGTGAGGAACGGGTGTCTTCACGTCGGCCAACCTGAACAGCAATTGAGTCGTCGCGACCGACCCCGGTGCCTCGCGGGGCAGTCCCCGGTGAGCGGCGAAGAACACGTCATCGAGCATTCGGTGATGCTCTCAGGCGGGCACGAGACCGGGCAAGGCAATTGATCGATCACCGGGTCGACGCTTCGTCAGCCCTGCTGCTTGGCCCACTCCTCGATTCTCGAGGCGCTCTCGGCGGGGGAGAGGTCTTCGATCCGGGTCATCACCGACCATCGGACCCCGAAAGGGTCGCGCACCGAGCCGAAGCGATCACCGGAGACAAAGGTCTGTACCTCCTCGCGGATGATCGCACCCGCATCGACTGCCCGCTGCACCACGGCATCCACGTCGGTGACGTAGATGGCCATCGAGTAACAGTCGGAGTCCCCGTCTGGCCTCGGCACCAATCCATACTGAGGGTTGGGGTCGCCCAGTTGCAGCCGCCCCGTCCCGAAGTCGAGGTCGGCATGCGCGACAATCGGTTGACCTTCGGGACCGGGGAAGTCGGTGCGCTGTTCAACGCGTGCCCCGAAGACGTTGCTGTAGAACTCGATTGCATCGGCAGCAGGCGTGACGACGATGAATGGTGTGAGGGAGGTATAGCCGTGGGGGATTCCGTGATCGGTGAATTGCCCGTTGGCGGCGTGGGTACTCATGAAGGCGATAATCCACCGACGCAGGGTGTGAGCGCTTGAAGAAACGCGACAGTTCCCACCATGGGCCCGCCGGGCCTCGTGGCGACCTGCGCCCAGGCGCCGGTGGCGTACACATCTCACGCCTCCCGGTCCCTCCCGAACATCGGGCCGGGAGCCTTCTACGACATGTCTGGATCGCATCCTGGGACCTGTCGGCACCGATCGTTCAACCGGTCCTCGAACACCCCGGCGGGAACGTGGTCGTCGAGCCGGACAAGGCGGCGCTGTACTGCGTCAGTCAGGGGACCAGTGAGCAGAAGCTCGAAGGAATGAGCTGGGCCGCGGCAGTTCTCCTGCGACCCGCTGCGATCACTCTGATGACAGGCAGATCGATGGCGGGTGCGACGGCCGGCGGACCGGTGTTGCCGATCGGTGAGCCTCTGCCCATCCCCGGCCGGGGTGATGTCGCGGGAGTGGTGCGGACGGCGATGCGCTCACGTTCGGAATCGGATCAGCGCGCCTACGGGGAGGTCCTGTCCGTATATCTCGACTGGGCCACGGAGTGGGAGATCGATGACGAAGGCGAGTTGATCAACCGGGTCGTCGATGTGGTCGAAGACGATGACGGGCCGCGCCGCGTCGCCGAACTCGCAGATGCGGTGAACATGTCCACGCGCGCCCTTCAGCGGTTGTGTGTACATCGAACGGGACTGAGCCCCAAGTGGTTGATCCAACGTCGCCGGTTGCAAGACGCTGCACTTGCCCTGCGTGAAGGCCAGATGTCGGTAGCGGATGTGGCAGCGTCACTCGGATACTCCGATCAGGCGCACCTGGCCCGCGAGTTCAAGGCTGTTGTCGGTTGGACACCCAGCGACTACGTGCGGTCTGCCGCCCGGCGGGAATGAGGTCGCGGTGACCGTCAGCGCCGCCGCCCGATTCCCAGCAGGTCACGCACCATCGCCTCGGCAGATGCCACCGGTGCGATCAGCCTTTCGGTGATATCGACGATGTTCTCCACCCGTCCGACAACACGTTCGATCCGTTCGACCACCGCAACCATTTTCGTGACCGTGCTGTCCACCCGCGCAAGGGTCGCCGAGAAGTCGTCCATGGCTGCGCCGAAACTGCCAAGGGTCCTGTCGAATTCGCCCATCGCCCTGTCGAAGTCGGTGAGGGCCCCGCCGAGGTCGCCGATGATCGTGTCCAGTTGCCCGACAGTGACGTCTGCGTTCATCGCCGCCTGCGCCAGCTTCCGGAAACGCTGCCGTTCGTGGCCGTCTTCTCCACTGTCCGTTGTCACCACGCCCCAAGTATCTTCTCTGCGCCTCGACGGTGCGGGCAATTCGCAAAGCCGCCGTAGCTCGGACTGCCGCCCGCGTAGTTCTTTATGCTCTGTTCGGATGCGCCGGGTGAACGTCATGCCGGGTATTGGACGCGAGGAGGCGCCGTGATGGCCGACAGGTTTGACGTCATTGTGGTCGGGGGCGGGCTGGCCGGGCTGGTCGCAACCCATGAACTGGTGAAGGCCGGCAAGCGCGTGGCCGTGCTGGAACAGGAGAACGAACAGAACCTGGGTGGGCAGGCTTTCTGGTCTCTGGGTGGTCTGTTCTTCGTCGATTCGCCCGAGCAGCGCAGACTCGGTATCAAGGATTCGGTCGAACTGGCCCGGCAGGACTGGTCCGGTTCCGCCGGATTCGACCGTGACCGTGAGGACCACTGGCCGCGGCAATGGGCCGAGGCCTACGTGAACTTCGCCGCCGGCGAAAAGCGTTCGTATCTACACGATCTGGGCCTGCGGGTGATGGCGACCGTCGGTTGGGCCGAGCGTGGCTCCGGTCTCGCTGCCGGCCACGGCAACTCTGTCCCGCGATTCCACATCACCTGGGGGACGGGCCCGGAGGTGGTCCGGGTGTTCCGCGAACCGGTTCTCGACGGTGCTGCCAAGGGTCTGGTCACCATCAAGTACCGGCATCAGGTGGACGAGCTCATCGTGGAGAACGGGGCGGCAGTCGGCGTCCGGGGATCTGTCCTGGTGCCCTCGACCCAGCGGCGAGGGGTGTCGTCGAGTCGTGAAGTCGCCGCCGAGTTCGAACTCCGTGCCGAAGCTGTGGTCGTCACTTCAGGAGGCATCGGCGGCAACTTCGACCTCGTGAAGAAGAACTGGCCGGTAGACCGTCTCGGGCCTGCCCCAGCACACATGATCACCGGCGTACCCGCGCACGTGGACGGTCGAATGCTCGAGATCACCCAGAACGCCGGCGGCAACATCGTCAACAGCGACCGCATGTGGCACTACCCCGAGGGAATCAAGAACTGGGACCCGATCTGGCCCAACCACGCCATTCGGATCATCCCGGGCCCGTCGTCACTGTGGCTCGACGCCACGGGCAAACGGCTACCGGTTCCGAACTTCCCCGGTTTCGACTCGTTGGGCACACTGGGAACGATCACTCGCGGCGGCCACGACTTCACCTGGTTCATCCTGACCCAGGCGATCATCGAAAAAGAGTTTGCCCTGTCGGGTTCGGAGCAGAACCCGGACTTCACCGGAAAAGACATCAAGCTTCTCCTTCAGCGCGTCCGCAAAGGCGCAACGGGTCCGGTCGAGGCCTTCAAGGAGCACGGCATCGACTTTGTCGTCCGCGACAATCTCCGCGATCTGGTGGCCGGGATGAACGAGATCACCACAGGTCCGCAGCTCGACTTCGCGAGCATCGAAGCCGAAGTGGTGGCCCGCGACCGCGAACTGGACAACAAATACACCAAGGACATGCAGATCATGGCGATCCGCAATGCCCGAAACTATCTCAGTGACAAGATCATCCGGGTGGCACGGCCTCACAAGTTGCAAGACCCGAAATACGGCCCGTTGATTGCCGTCCGCCTGCATCTGGTGACCCGAAAGACGTTGGGTGGGCTGGAGACCGATCTCGATGCGAAGGTGATCCGGCCGTCCGGTGAGCCGTTCGAAGGTCTGTATGCAGCCGGCGAGGTCGCGGGTTTCGGTGGCGGCGGGGTACACGGCTACAACGCGCTGGAGGGCACTTTCCTCGGTGGCTGCATCTTCTCCGGCCGGGCGGCCGGACGCGCACTCGCCCGCGACCTCGGCTGAGGCCCCGCTACCTCGGTTGGGGCGGAGTACCGAGCGGCTCAGTCGCCCACGGGAGTGCTTGCCGCCAACGCTTCCTCGTGTGCCCGAGGCCGGGCCACCCTGGCACGGACATCGATCCGGTAAGAGATGATGGCCAGGGTGAACAGCCCGACAGACAGGTTCACCAGAGCGGCGAATCCTTCGGTAGCAAAATCGACCAACGCATTGAGCATCGTGAAGGTGAGTGCGCCGTACCGCAGGAAATGCAGCGGCCACATCTTGTCGGTTCTACGCAGCATCACCATCGCCGGGAGTGAAAAAGCGAGCGTGACGGTCGAACTCAGGAGAAGGATGGCGGTGGCCATGCTCATGCCCGCCAACTCGAACGTCACGTTGTCGTCGTCCAGGTAGATCCCGTTCATCGCGATGCCGAGAAGCCCGAAGCCGAACGCCAGCGCCGCGGTCACGGTCATCAGCCAACCGACGATCGGCAGCCATCGCGGACTTCGGAACCACGATGGGATCAAGCGGGGAGCCCACTGCGACAGCGCATACAACCGCGCAGATGCGATGCCCGATGTCAGCAGAAGGCTACGAATGTGTTCCGCCGCAACCTTGTCGTAGCCCATCTCCTCGGCTTCTTCGACCAGGCGCAGCGCGAGCTCCCGCCGGTGCGGGGCCAGACCTCGGGCAACGCCGTCGGCCGCGATGGAAGCTGCTGACGACACCTTCTCGTGAGCGCTCAGAGGTCGAACCTCTCGTAGGACCCGACCGACGATCAGAACGAAAACGACCAGTACATACATGATCTCGGCGGAAGGTCCGTAAAAGTAGTCGTTGTCCTTGGTGACGAACTTGCCCACCTCGTCGAGGAACAGACCGAAGCCGATACCGCCGAGGACAACACAGAACAATCGGGCGCCGAACCCCAGCAGCCACCAACTGATCAGCAGCGACAGCATCATGAACGCTCCGCCGTAGAGCGCGTGGGCGATGTGTAGATTCCCGCCCCCGACTTGCGGATAGTCGGTGATCCACAAGTAGCCCCGGGTGAGAAGAATGGTGGTGATCGCGATGATCATGAACGCCTCTGCCGAACTGAAACCCACGGCGTTCCGAGTGAAGAAGCCGAGGCGGGACGATCGGTTGGATGAACGTGTCACGTCGCTCCTCGTGGTTAAACCGGGCAATCCGGCTGTGCGCAAGAATTGTACGGCGGCCGGTTCTCGGAGGATCGGGTTCGTATCGAACACCGCGTGAGGCGGCTCGATCGCCGTTACGCTCAGCAAATGAAACAACTCATCCGGTCTGTGACCGCAGTTCTGCTGGTGACGGCGGCATTGTTCGTCGGCGCGGCCACTGCCACGGCGACGCCCAGCAAAGACATTTCGGCGAAGACTTTCGCCGATTTCGAGATTCCCGCCGAATTGATCCCGTTCATCCCGGCCGGTGTCCACGTGGTGGCACGTGAGATCACCATCGCTCCGGGCGGGACCACCGGGTGGCACTACCACGACGGACCGGTTGTCGGATTCGTCGGTGCGGGCACCCTGACACATCCGGGTCCCGATTGTGTTCCCCACATCTTCCGTACGGGCGATTTCATCAACGAACCCAGTGGGGTCGCCAACACCCACGTCGGACGTAACCTCGGCACTGTTCCCGTGGTCCTGTACGTCGCCTATCTGGAGCCCTTGGGTGACCCGCTCTTCGAGGACGCGCCCGCCCCCGCGTGTGACGTCGCCGCCGGGTGACTCGCCTACGATCGCAGAGATGGACGTAGCCCAGAAAGTTGCTGTTGTCACCGGCGGTGGAGCCGGAATCGGCGCGGCCCTCAGTCGTGCTCTGGCAGAGGCCGGTAGCCGGGTTGTGGTCGCAGACCTCAACGCGGGCAAGGCAGAGGCCGTTGCCGACGAGATCAACGCTTCGCATGATGGTCGTGCTGTCGCGGAGGGCGGAGATGTCGCGGATGAAGGTGTGCTCCAGCGGATTGTCGACCGCGCCGAGAGTGAGTTCGGGCCGGTGGACATCTTCTTCGCGAACGCCGGGACCACCGCCGGACTGGGCCTGGACACTCCCGACGACCTGTGGGACATCGCCCTCGAGGTGAACGTCATGGCCCACGTCCGCGCCGCGCGGTTGCTCGTTCCGCGATGGATCGAGCGTGGCGGCGGATATTTCGTGTCGACGGCGTCTGCGGCAGGTCTGCTGACACAGATCGGTTCGGCCACGTACTCGGTCTCCAAGCACGCTGCAGTGGGCTTTGCCGAGTGGCTCTCGGTCACCTACGGCGACCAGGGTGTGAAAGTGAGTTGTCTGTGCCCGATGGGAGTGGAGACCGAGTTGCTCCGCTCAGGGTTCGAGACCGACCAGCCGGGCGCCTCGGTCGCCGCCAGCGCGGTGACCGGCGCGGGTGCGGTACTTCAACCGGCAGACGTGGCGGTCCAGGTTCTCGCCGCGGTCGACCAGGAAAACTTCTTGATTCTCCCGCATCCGGAAGTACTGGACTTCTACCGTAACAAGGGGTCGGATTACGACCGTTGGATTTCCGGGATGCGTCGTTATCAGCGTCATCTGCTCTCGGATTCCTGACGATCCGAACCAGCCGGCCTTCGACTCGGGCGATCAGGTCCGCCCGAGACATCTCACTCGAAACAGGACTCATCACATGGATTTCGCTTACTCCGACCGATGCCTCGAATACCGAGATCGCCTTCTCGATTTCATGACGGGGCACGTGTATCCGGCGGAGGAGATCTACGCCAAGCAGATGGCCGAATCCGGCAATCCGCATTTCGACCCGCCGATCATCGAAGAACTCAAGACCGAGGCGAAAGAACGCGGGCTGTGGAATCTCTTCCATCCCGATCCCCGCTACGGCGCAGGTCTGACCAACTCGGAGTACGCGCCACTCGCCGAGATCATGGGTCGAAGTGCTGCACTGGCACCGGAGGCAACCAACTGTTCGGCTCCGGACACCGGGAACATGGAAGTGCTGTCACTGTTCGGCAGTGATGAACACAAAGAGCGCTGGCTGACGCCACTCCTCGAGGGCACGATCCGGTCCGCGTTTGCGATGACCGAACCGGCGGTCGCCAGCTCCGACGCGACAAACATCCAGATGAGCATGACCCGGTCGGGGGACGAGTGGATCCTCAACGGCCGAAAGTGGTGGACGTCGAACGCATTACATCCCAACTGCAAGGTCCTGATCGTGATGGGGAAGACCGATCCCGACGCGGCAGCTCACGCGCAGCAATCGATGATGGTGGTCCCGATCGACGCTCCAGGTGTCAGCGTGATCCGCAACCTGCCGGTGTTCGGTTACCAGGACAGGGAGGGACACGCCGAAGTTCTCTTCGAGGACGTGCGCGTGCCCGACAGCGATGTCCTGGCCGGGGCCGGCGCAGGTTTCATGATCGGGCAGGCCCGCCTCGGTCCGGGACGGATACACCACTGCATGCGAGCGATCGGGATGGCCGAACGCGCACTGGAGTTGATGTGTGAGCGGGCTTCCTCGCGTATCGCATTCGGTAAGCCGCTCGCCGCCCAGGCGAACATCCAGGATTGGATCGCCGAGGCACGCATCGACATCGAGATGAATCGTTTGCTCACCCTCAAAGCGGCGTGGTTGATGGACACGGTGGGGAACAAACAAGCGCGCACCGAGATCGCTGCCATCAAGGTCGCCGCACCAAACATGGCGCTCAAGATCGTCGACCGGGCGATACAGGTCCACGGAGGGGGAGGGGTGTCCGACGACTTCCCACTCGCCAGCATGTACGCGCACCTGCGCGCGCTTCGTCTGGCCGACGGTCCCGACGAGGTGCACAAGCGGACCATCGCGCGCCAGGAGCTCGGGCCTTACCGTAAGACGGAGGCGAAGGCATGAGTACGGCCGTCGGGATCGACACCGATCTCGTCACCGAATGGATCGTCGGTCTCGACATCGGAGCTGTTGCCCCGCTGTCGTTTTCGCGTATCGGCAATGGTCAATCGAATCTGACGTACCGCGTCGGGGACGCCGGTGGCCGCCACTGGGTTCTCCGCCGCCCGCCATTGGGAGCGCTCCTGGCATCGGCACATGACGTGCTGCGCGAACACCGGATCATGTCTGCACTGCAGGACACCCCGGTGCCGGTGCCGAAGATGATCGCCACCACCAGTGATCCGGCTGTCACTGACGCCCCGCTTGTGTTGATGGGTTATGTCGACGGGGTTGTGGTCGACGATGTGGCGGTGGCTTCGGAACTGTCGCCCGAACGGCGGCGAGCCATCGGGTTGAGTCTGCCGCGGGCACTGGGCACCGTTCATTCGGTCGACCTCGCCAAGGTCGGTCTCGACGATTTGGCGAGCAAGAAGCCGTTTGCGGCCCGACAACTCAAGCGCTGGTCGGCGCAATGGGAACACTCCAAGACCCAGGACATCGCCGAGATCACCGAGGTCGCCCAGGCGCTTGCCGCGCAGGCCCCTGATCAGTCCGAGGTGACACTCGTGCACGGCGACTACTACATGAGCAACGTGATCACCGGGGCCGACAACGGTGAAGTGATCGGCATCGTGGACTGGGAGCTGTGCACGCTCGGTGAACCGCTCGCCGACCTGGGCAACCTGTTGGCGTTCTGGCCGGAAGCCGGAGATGGGGTGGCCGGGCCCTTCACCGCGCCGACACTTCCGGGGTTCCCGCGGCGGGCCGACCTGATCGCCGGCTATGCCGAGGCGACGGGTCGGAACGTGACCGATGTCGGCTACTGGCACACCCTTGCCCTGTGGCGGTTGACCATCATCGCCGAGGGCGTTCGACGACGACTGATCAACGATCCACGAAATGCTTCGCGCGACGGCGGACCCACGAACAAGGTCATCGACGATCTTGTTGTCCGCACTGTGCAGGTGGGGCGCGAATCCGGAATCCTGTGATGGCAGAGACGAACCCGGCCACCGGCCAACAGGGAGGGAACCATGACGCAGAGGCATGAGCTCGCGGGTAAGACTGTTGTCGTCACGGGGGCCACATCGGGGCTGGGCAAGGAAACCGCACGGCAGTTGTATGCGCAGGGCGCCGACGTCGTCCTCGTGGCCCGAGACGAGGTGAAGGCCGCAGAAGTGGCCGGCGAGCTCGGATCGGGATCACCGGGTCAATCGCCGACCGGCAGTGTCAGTACAGCACTGGCAGACTTGTCCGATCTGGCGGATGTGCGTGCGCTGGCGACCGATCTGCAACAGCGATTCGAGCGGATCGATGTGCTGATCAACAACGCCGGCATCGACATCGGTGAGCAACGTGAGTCCAAGGACGGGTTCGAACTCACCTTTGCGGTCAACTACCTGGCGCCGTTTGTACTCAGTACGTCGCTGGCGCCCGTCATGGCGGACGCAGCCGCTGCCGGAGAGCCGTCGCGGATAGTGAACATCAGTTCGTCGGGACACCGCGGCGGTCACATCGACATCGAGGATTTGCAGGAGAAGGGCCGTAAGTTCAGTGGTCAACGCGTGTACAACAATTCGAAGTTGGCGCTGACGCTGTTCACGGCCGAACTCGCGCGCCGCAACGACCCAGCTCGATTGGTGGCGAATTGTGCCGATCCGGGATTCGTCAAGGGCACCACTCTCGGGCGTGATCTGCCGTTCGGATATCAGGTGATCGGCGTGTTGCTCACGCCGTTCATGGCGACGGTCGACAAAGGTGCTCGGTCAGCGGTGTGGGCGGCATCCGCACCCGAGGCGGGTGCCTTCACCGGCCGCTACGTCAAAGGCGGCAAGCAGATCGAGCCCAGCAAGGAGGCTCAGGCCACCGAGCTGGCCGCCCGGTTGTGGGACGCCACCGAAGGACTCATCTCCGGCACGCGATGATCATGTCCGGTCTGCCGTGACAGGCCTGGGGATCGCGGCCATCTGCCCCTGCCCGATCCAGCCGGGCACACGACGGCGGACGTCGGCGGGACCGACGATCTGGACTGTGCCGACGGAACACGCTGTCTCCCAGGAGCGGTCGCCCCGCCAGACGGCGGTGAGGTCACGGAGCTCGGCCACAACCGTGGCGGTGGTTTCGAAGCCAGGGTCGTAGTCGCAGATGTCCACCTGGCCTTGCGTCACGACCAGCCACCAGCGGTGGGCGTTGGCAGCCACGCCGCCGAGCCGGAAGGCTATCACCGTGCGGCTCGTCGGCCACACGTCTGTGGGTACTGTCCGGCGCATGTCCCACATCAGCAGGTGGGGGTCGAGGTCCTCGTCTCCGAGCTCGCCGATCCAGCGGATGCCCCAGGCGCCCAGGGCCTCGACCACCGACGACAGCTCCCTTCCGCTTGCAGTCATCGCGTAGCTCGTCCGCCCGCCGGCAACGTGGCGTTCGACGACGCCCGCGTGCTCGAGCGTACGCAACCGCTTGGAGAGCAGTGCAGGTGACATCCGCGGTACACCGCGCCGCAATTCATTGAAATGTGTACTGCCGGCGAGTAACTCACGGACAACGAGCAGAGTCCATCGTTCGTCGAGTACTTCCATCGCCTTCGCGACAGGACAGAACTGGCCGTATCCGGACATCAACCCTCCTCTGGATCACTCCAGCCAGTACACACCTCGTCTCGGCCACTGACCAGTACAAACTCTGTACTGGATCGGTTCAGATCCAGCACTGGACTGCTGGTGGGCCACGGTCGGACTCTGAGATGAACCGATCCCGCAAGAGATGAGGAACATGCCATGGCCACCGACACCACCAGAACCACGTCAGGCTCCACCACAGACGAGCTCAAGATGCGGCACCGCGCGATGTGGGCGTCGGGTGACTACCCGGCGGTCGCCACGGAGGTGATCTCCGCTCTCGGTGAGATCCTGGTGGCCGAACTCCACCTGCAGCGCGGCGACCGTGTGCTCGACGTAGCGGCCGGCTCGGGCAACGCGTCCGTACCGGCAGCCCGGACCGGAGCCGAGGTGATGGCGGCGGACCTTGCCCCCGAGCTGTTCGACGCCGGTCGTGCGTTTGCCGCCGAGCAGGGCGTACAGCTGTCCTGGCAGGAAGCCGACGCCGAGGCTCTTCCCTTTGCCGACAACAGTTTTGACGTGGTTATGTCGTGCGTGGGCGTGATGTTCGCTCCTGATCACCAGCGATCTGCCGCTGAACTGATCCGGGTCTGCCGCTCGGGAGGGCGTATCGGGTTGATCAGCTGGACGCCCGGCGGGTTCGTCGGCCGGATGTTCGCGACCATGAAGCCGTACGCACCCGCGCCACAACCGGGGGCGCAGCCTCCACCGCTGTGGGGCGACGAAACCCACGTCCGCGAACTGTTCGGCGACCATGCGGACATCACTGCCGAGCGGAGGACACTCTCCGTCGACCGCTTTGAGAGTCCTGAAGAGTTCCGCCGCTTCTTCAAGACGACGTACGGACCCACCATCGCGGTGTACAACGCGAACGCGGGGGACCCCGCGGCCGTCGCAGCACTCGACGACGGTCTGGACGATCTCGCCCGCGCTGCGATGAACCACGACGGCGTGATGGAGTGGGAATACCTGTTGGTCACAGCAACTGTGAGATGACCGTTGGTCACTCGCTCAGTTGGTCGACAGTCTTGGTTGATCCCTCGGTGATGATGTCGAGTATCTGGCGATAGGCGGCGGAGTTCGAGCTCACGATCGAACCGTGATCCTCGCCGTCGATCAACACCACACGACCACTGCCGTTCTCGTTCTTCAGCGCAGTGACGTACCGCTGCGACAGCGAGGGGAGTACCACTGTGTCCCGGGTGCCGTGGACCGCGATCACCGGAGTTCCGGGATCCAGATTCTGGATCGGGTCCACCGACGCGTAACGCTCCGGTACCTGCCCGGGAGTTCCGCCGAGGGCCGCGACGATCCGGTCATCGCCGTTGCGAACTGCCTGCACCATGTCCAGCGGACCGGCCAAGGAGACCACCCTGGTGGGCCGGAACTTCGGATTGCCACCGACCTCGGTGGGATCCAGTTTGTGTCGTGTCCCGCCCCAGACCGCCAGCTGGGCTCCGGCGCTGTGTCCGACTACCAGTGCGTCGGTGGTCTCCAATTGGGGGAACCTCTTGTCGATCGCGATGACATTGTCGAGGGCCTGCGAAACGTCCTCGAATGTGGTCGGCCAACCCCCGCCTGAACCCAGCCGGCGATATTCGATGTTGTACACCGCCATTCCCCGTGCAGCGAGGTCACGGGCGAAGGGATCAAAGAGATCAGCACCCAGTTGGGACTGCCATGCGCCGCCGTGGATCAAGACGACCAGCCGGGTCGAATCCACCGCCTGCGGTCCGGCGGGCAGATAGAGATCACCCCAGTTCTGCTCCGGGTCCGTTCCGTCCAGAGTCGGGTAGTCGATCCGGGTCACCGTGACCTCGTCGGAGACCGAGGGCCCGGCGCTCGCGGCGGACGACTGGGCAACCACTGGTCCGGCGTCGCCCCCATCGTCCGAACAGCCGGCGATCAGGCCGGTCAAGGCGGCCAGTGAACCGAGCAGGGCAAAAATGCGGTGTCGTCGCATCGGGAGACCTTCCTTGGTGTTCAGGCAGTGGGGTGCAGTCAGCTGTCGGCGTCGACGGCAACCGGTGCCATCTTTCGCCATGGCGCCAACACTGCCGGATCCTGCAGTTCCATCCACGCGATCACGTCTTGATAGGTGGCACAGATCGTTTCGGGTTTCACACATGCCTCGCGCATGAAATCAGCTGTTGCGGGGTTGAACGCGTTCCCGCTCCAATCATTGAAGTGATTGGCGATGACCAACGGGGCCCGGTTGCCTTCATAGGCGCGCCGGAACATGTAGTCGTAGGACTCCTTGACGATACGGCGGATCTTCGGTGCGCTCGCGGGGCTGTCCTTGGCCTGGTTGAACGTGAACCAGTAGTTGTAGTCGAGCGCGGTCTGTCTGTGATTGAGCGGTGGTGACCACGTGTACGGGATGGGGAACTCCCAGATGCTGCCGACCTTCGTCGGCCAGTAGATGCCCGGTTGCCGGGCCGCCTTCGACGAATCCCACGTCATGTCGTGCGCTCCCAAGGCCGGGAACAGTTGCCCCATACCGCCTTCGAGGCAGGGCGTACGCCCGCCTTTGACGGCGTCGGGCCCGAAAGCGAGATCGGGTGTGTTCCGGATGTTGTTGAGCGACTTCCACTCGGTCATCAGCCGGAAGAACTGATCGAGTTCGTGGTTCCATTCCGCGGTGGTCCAATCGCGGCCGGGGTTCTTTGTGCCGGCACAGAAATGGCCGACGTAATGGGTGCCCATCTCATGACCGGCGAACCACGTGCGATTGAGATAATCGACCTGCTCGATGACTTCCTTCTCGGTGCCTCCGAAAGCCAACGACGACTCTCCGGCCGCGTAACCGGGGCCGGTGTATTTCTTCTTGTTCTTGTCGGTGAGGAAGTACAAGCCGGTCATCAAGGCCGTGAAGCGTGCATCGACCTCGCTCGCGGTGTCCAGGAACAGATCCCAGTTTTCTGATACGCCGACACCGTCGAAGGAAAACAACACGAACTGGGGCGGTTTGGCGTTCGGCGAAAGTCGTTCCATCGCAACGTTGCTCTCGAGTCGAGCCGGAGCGGGCGGAGGCGTCGAGACGGGTTCGGAGGTGGAGTCGACCGGTCGCACGGCGACACTTGCGGGCCCGTCCCCATCACCCCCGGTTCCACAGGCGGCCAGGATCACAGCGGCGACAGCCAGAGAGAGCGATCGACGGACGTGATGCTCTATGCGCCGCAACTGCAACGTATTCACCTTTCGCGCGGCCATCGGCCGCCCGAGCGCTGCCTTGACTCGCGCGGAGCTTAACAGTTCGGCAGGCCAACGGCCTGACGAATCGCCGTCGGCCGCAGCGGCGTCCGTACCCCGGGAACCATGGTCACGTGTGAGATCGCCGCAGGTGGGTACATCGGATCCGTAAGATCGACAACCGGCCGAGACAGCGGCACTGCCGCTTCGCGCGGGTCGAGTCCCGACCCGCAGGCCTGCCGAGAGCACTGGAGGGGTTCGTGGCTACAACGCATGAAACAACCGCGTCGACGGAAGATGTGTGGCGTGTACTCGCAGACGGCTGGTCGTATGCCAATTGGGTTGTCGGGTCGTCACGGATACGTGCCGTCGATGCGAACTGGCCGCAACCGGGAAGCAACATCGCTCATTCGGTTGGGCTGTGGCCCGTCCTGCTCAACGACCGGACGGAGTCGGTGGGTATGGAGGAAGGGCGCGAGCTGCGATTGATCGCGCGGGCTCTGCCCTTCGGCAAGGCCGAGATCATCCTGCGCCTGCACGAGATCCCGCAAGGATGCCGCATCGAGATGATCGAGCACGCGGCGAACCCGCCGTGGTCACTGATGCCCGACCAGATCCAGCACTTGGCGGTTCATCCGAGGAACTCGGAAGCTCTGCGGCGTCTGGCGTTGCTCGCCGAGCGGTCGCGAAAAGCGGAGTAGCAGAAAAAAGCTGCATCCAACGGTGTGTCCGTTGGATGCAGCAAGGTCCGCCGGCCGTTTCGGCCGCGCGAGGTCAGTCGCGTGACCTGGTCCCGTCGGTCTGGTCGAAGAATCGCCAGTCTCCGTCGACGTTGACCTCCATACGGAAACCGAGCTGTCCTGATGGCACCTCGCGATTCTTGAACCACTCGTAGGCGTCTTCGGCGTTGTTGAATTCGACCTTGTCGACAACATCCTCGTCTGGATTGAGAACTCGATACTCCGCCATGTCTCCCTCTCGTCGCCGTACTCGCCCGAGGCTGCTGCCCGGGCCGTCAGCCGGATACCCGCCAGTTCGCAGCGCTACACATCGCGGTGCGTGACGTTCGACTCCTCACGAGCGCGCCGCGGCGGCGGTACCGACTGCGGCGACGACCTCGGTCAGCCGGCTCAGGTCGGGGATCACCGCATCGGCGATCGACGGGTCGTCCCTCTGGCCGAGCCTGTTGATCCACACCCGGGGGATGCCGAGAGCATGAGCCGGGATGATGTCGTGGAAGTAGCCCTGCGCGACGTGGACCCACTGACCGGGTCCGGGGGCGAAGGTCTGGGCGAACCTTTCGAAGTGCGGATGGGCCGGCTTGTACGAACCCACGTCCTCGGCGGTGATGACCGCATCGACAGGAGTCCCGAGGCGGCGCTGCGCTGCGCCGATGATGTCGCGGTCGCAATTGGTCAGCAGGGCCAGGCGCCACCCCGATGCCCGCAGGCGGGCCAGCTCGGATGCTGTGTCGTGAAAGGGCGGCCAGTAGGCGATACCCGTGGCCAGCACGTCGGCGTCGTCGGCCCTGAGGACAAGTCCGGCTTCGTCGGCGGTCCGACGAAACGCCTCGGTCAACACATCGCGGTAGCGCATCTCCGGGTACTGGGCCTGGACCTGCGGTTCGTGCCGGTTGAATGTGTCGAGGAGGTCCGCGCCGCGGCCCGGGAAGACCAGCTCCATCCCGGTCGAGATCCCGTGACGCCAGTCGATCAACGTGCCGTAACAGTCGAACGTCGCCCAGCGGATGTCAGTCATGGCCGGCAGCTCGATGGTGTGTTCGCAACGGCATGAGGGAATGTTATCCGCGCGTCGCTGCCGGGGTCGGGTGCAGCCGGACCAGTATCCGTGGAAGCTGTACGGCCACGGCGCAGATCAGGCTCGACCAGAAGAGTTCGCGCATGCGCCCGCGATCAACATGCCCACCATCTCGGTGGCCTTGTCGGGTTGCGGAGGGTCGCCGGTGATCATGTCACTCCAGATGAACGATTCACCCAGGCGGACGACTGCATACGCGAGACCGGAAGTGTCCGGGTACCGCGAGAGTTCGGGCATGGCGGCCAGCTTGCCGACAGTCCATTCGATCAACCTGCCCTGCACCACGCTGTACCGCGAGGTGAGGACCCGCAGCGCATATTCGGGGTCATCCGCGACGAACCGTTCGAGCGGTTGGTAATTACGAACGGTCTCGGCGAGAAAACCGAAGTTGCTGACGAACCTGTCGGCATCGAGCTCTCCACCTCGCGCCTCGACTCGTTCGATGGCGTCGATGAGTATTCGCCACACCACTTCGCCGAGAACCACTTCCCGGCCCGCGAACCATCGGTAGATCGTTGCACGGCCGATCTTCAGATCGCGGGACAGCGCCTGTATGTCGACCCGCCTGCCGGCGAGGAACCAGTCGTGAGCGAGGTCGATCACGTCGTCGCGGTGGACGCGCGACGGTCGGGGTGACCGGCTGTTGACGGCCTGGTGAGACATAAGTAGATTTTGTCTCCGACCGGTCCTCCGGTCAATCAGCACACCGCTTCAGGAGCGCACATGGATTTGCAATGGTCGGCCGCCGATTCGGAGTTTCGAGACGAGGTGCGCGCTTTCCTCGATGAGAAGTTGACCCCGGACCTGCGCCGGGCCGGTCGTCTGATGACCAGCGTCTACTCCGACCACGAGGCGAGCATGGAGTGGCAGCGAATCCTGCACGAGCGGGGCTGGGCGGCGCCTGCGTGGCCGGTCGAGTACGGCGGCTGCGACTGGACCCTCACCCAGCACTACATCTTCAGTCGCGAGTCCATCATCGCCGGGGCACCGTCGTTGTCTCCCATGGGGATTCGAATGGTTGCCCACGCCATTATCGCCTTCGGCACCCAGGAACAGAAAGACTACTATCTGCCAGGGATCCTCACCGGCGAGGTCTTCTTCTGCCAGGGATATTCTGAACCCGAGGCCGGTTCGGATCTTGCGTCCCTCTCGATGGCGGCGAAGGACGACGGCGATGACCTGGTCTGCACCGGTAGCAAGATCTGGACAACCCATGCCACCGAGGCGAACTGGATGTTCTGCCTCGTTCGCACATCCCGGCAGCAGAAGAAGCAGCAGGGCATCACCTTCGTGTTGATCGACATGAACTCGCCGGGCATCGAAGTACGGCCGCTCGTGATGACATCGGGCGAGCAGGTCCAGAACCAGGTGTTCTTCGACAATGTGCGGGTGCCCAAGGCAAACGTGCTCGGAAAGATCGATGACGGCTGGACCGTGGCGAAGTATCTCCTCGTGTTCGAACGAGGCGGGGGTGCCGCCGCCCCGGCGTTGCAGGTGATGGCGGAGTCGCTGGCCACCTCGGCGGCGTCGCAGCCGGGGCCCGGCGGACGCCCGCTCATCGACGATCCCGCGTTCTCTGCCAAGCTGACCGAAGCCCGCATTCGCACAAAGGTCCTCGAGATCCTGGAATACCGAACGCTGTCGGCGATGGCGTCGGGCAAAGATCCGGGCCCTGCCTCGTCGATGCTCAAAGTGCTTGCGACCGAGCTCAGCCAGAAGCTCACCGAACTCACCCTGGAGGCCACCGGTACACGCGGACGGGTCTACCAACCGCACGCGACCAAGCCTGGTGGTCCGATCTCCGAGTTCACCGAGCCCGCGGACGGTTACGTCAGCGGTGAACCGTGGGAGGCTGTCGCGCCACTGCGTTACTTCAACGACCGCGCAGGCTCGATCTACGCCGGTAGCAACGAAATCCAGCGAAACATTCTCGCAAAAGCAGCATTGGGGCTCTGATGGACTTCAACTTGACCAAAGAGCAAGAACTGCTCCGCGATGGCCTCGCCAAGTTCCTGGCCAACCGTTACGACCTGGAGAAGAGTCGGGCGGCCGCCAAGACCGGGGCAGGATGGCAGCCGTCGATCTGGCGAGCCTTCGCCGACGAACTCGGAATCCTCGGTGCGACCCTTCCGGAGGAAGCCGGTGGAATCGGCGGTGGGCCGGTCGAATTGATGATCGTCACCGAAGCACTCGGCCAGGCGCTTGTTGTCGAGCCCTTCGTGGACACCGTTGTCTTCGGCGGCGGTCTGTTGCAACGGGCGGGCGGGGAGCGCGCCACGGCCGTTCTCGAGAAACTCGTCGCGGGCGATGCGATCACGGCGTTCGCTGCCACCGAACCCACATCGGGTCCTGACTTCTATGACGTGTCGACGATCGCCCGTAGACACGGCGACGAGTGGGTGCTCGACGGCACGAAAGTGGTTGTCAGCAGTGCGCCCCTCGCCGGTCATCTGCTTGTCACGGCCCGGACTGCGGGCGGGCGACGCGACACCTCGGGGATCTCGTTGTTCCTGGTCGATGTCGATGTCGACAACCCTCCTGAAGGTTTGGCCGTTCACGCCTACCGCACCATCGATGACCGACGTGCGGCGGATCTCGTGTTCTCCGGGGTGCGTTTACCCGCCGATGCCCTTCTGGGCGGCGAAGGCGATGCATGGGCGTCGATCGACCGTGCAGTGGACGAGGCCACGGCTGCGGTGGCGTCCGAGGCTGTCGGGCTGATGCGAAAAGTGTTGGGAGACACTGTCGAATACGCCAAGCAGCGTCAGCAGTTCGGTCAGGCGATCGGCAGTTTTCAGGCGTTGCAGCATCGGATGGTCGACATGTACATGGAGCTCGAACAGTCGATTGCCGCGGTGTACCTCGCCATGTTGAATCTGGAGGCCGAGCCCACCGAACGCGCGCTGGCGGTGTCGGCGGCGAAAGCGACCATCGGTCGGGCGGCGCGATTCATCGGGCAGAACGCCGTTCAGTTGCACGGCGGGATGGGCATGACCGAGGAACTCGCGATCGGTCACTACTTCAAACGGCTCACGGCCATCGAGTACGAGTTCGGTTCCGCGGATATGCACATAGCGCGATACGCGGCGCTCACCAAGCCCTGACACTGCATCACTGTTCTCATCCGCACGGGGGCGCAACACCCGCCGGGCGGGCCGCGCAGGCTCGCCCGGCGGTGTCTTCGATACGGACTCGCTCGTCGGGACCGCCGACCGGGTCAGGGAGCCAGGTTGTCTATTCGCTGTGCCAACATCACGTCGAGGCTCGTGATTCCGCCCGCCGAATGCGTGCTGAGGGTAAAAGTCACTGTGCGCCAACGGATATCCATATCGGGGTGATGGTTGGCCTCTTCCGCGGCCTCGGCCACCCGATTGACCAATGCGATCGCCGCCGGAAAGTCCGGGCAATCGATCGTCTGAGTCAACGATTGGCCCTTACGTTGCCATTTGGGTAGATCGGCGAGTGCGGCGGTGATGTTGGATTCCGTCAGCAATGCGGTCATTGTCCCGATGTTCCCACCATCAGGCCATCGCTACAATCGTCATCGGCGCATCGGTGGATATCCGCCGGTCACCGGCCGACGACCGGCCGGACGTCAGGGGGAGTGGTCGAGCGATCACAGCACTGTGCGGCCGCTGTCACCGCGACCTGTTCGGGATGGTGTCCGTGATTGCGGATACCGATGCCCGCCACCACGCCGCCGACGATGAACAGGGCCGCGGTCACCACCAGAACACGGTGGAATGACGCGGTGTCCAGCGTGCCGCCCACGATGATCCCGGTGCAGGCAACAGCGATCAGTCCGGCGATCCGTGAGATCGCGTTGTTCAACGCCGAGCCGATCCCGCTGTGTTGCCGATCGATCGATGCGAGGACGGCCGAGGTCAGCGGCGTGACGGTGATCGACAGGCCGAGCCCGAAGAGCACGAGCCCGGGGAGCATCTGTGTCCAGAAATCGAAATCGTCGACAGTGGTGAGCATGAGCAGGTAACCGCATCCGGCGACGATCGGTCCGGACGCCATGAACACGCGGGGCCCGTATCGTGCCGACAGCGCTCCCACCGGCCGGGCGATGAAGAACGAGAGCAGCGGGACCGGCAACGTCGCGAGCCCGGCCATCAATGCCGAGAAGCCCGCGACCTCTTGCAGGAACAGAGCCGTCACCAGCGTGCCCATCGACAATCCGGCGTAGATGAACGTCGTCGAGAGATTGCCGATACCGAAGTTCCTGACCGCGAACATTTTCGCTGGGATCATCGGATGGTCGGTGTGCGTTTCGCGCCAGCCCAGCCCGGCCAGGCACAACAGTCCGAGTGCCAAGGCTGCAGCCACGGCGGGGTTGCTCAGACCGAGACGTTGCTGCTCGATGAGGGCGTAGACGGTTCCGGCGAGACCCCCGGCCGTCAGCACTGCGCCTGGTACGTCGATGCGTTCGCGCGGCGTCGTCCGAGCCGGTTCGACGAGCCGCATCGACAGCACCAGGGTGATCGCCACCGGCACGACGTTGACGGCAAAGATCCACCGCCAGTTCAACGTGTCGACGAGTACACCACCGAGGAGTGGACCGATCACAAAGGCCGTGCCCGTCCATGCGGTCCATGTACCGATCGCCTTGGGCTGGTCGTCCGGGGTGAACGCCGAGTTGATCAGTGCGAGCGAACTGGGCACCAGAAGGGCCGCTCCCACACCTTGCAGCCCGCGGGCGATGATCAGGACGAGGTCGGTCGGCGCAGCCGCGCACGCGACGGATGCCAGGCCGAAGATCACGAGCCCGATCCGGAGCATCGGCAAGCGCCCGAACGCATCAGAGATCGCGCCGGCCACCAGTATCAGTGCGCCCAGGGTGAGGAGGTATGAGTCGACCACCCACTGCTGTGTGCTCAGCCCACCTCCCAGGTCGTCCGAGATGGCGGGAAGGGCGAGGTTCACCACCGATCCGTCGAGGAACGCGACAAAAGACGCGAGGATCGCGACAACCAGGACGGGACCGGGCGTGGGCCTGGAGGTGGGCGTCGCGGCGCTCACCTCCATCGCCACCCTCGAGTCGGTGCGGAACGGTGCAATCCCATGGTCGGACGGTAGCCGGTGTGCACGGCGGTGTCAGAAAGCAGTCGCCGCAGTCGCACGTCTCAGTGCACGGTTGTACACTGAATGCATGATCGATGTGGATGGCTCGCGGCAAGACGAGGTTCGCGCCCTGGCGGAACTCGCCTTCGAAGAGGTGGGGAAGGCGGTGACCGGCGTGGGTACCGTGCACCGGGCGATCTCCGACCGCGTGTTCTCGGGGGTGCAGCTCGGTGTCGGCCCCTGGGCGGCACCGTCGCGAATCATTCACAATGCGATCGCCGATGGGACATATCGATCCATCGCCGTTGCCTGTGAGGTGGCAGCGCAGGTGGCATCACGGACGGTCGACGGACGTGGGCGGGTGCCCTCGGAGACGAGACGCGGTGCGATCGCGCTCGGTGCGCTTACCGGTTTGATCGGCGACGCGCTCGCCGAACAGGATTCGCCACTGGCCACGCCGACGTCGCTTCGGGTCGACGGGCGAATTCAGCACGCGGACAAGGAATCCCTGTCGAAAGCGTATCCTCATGCGACGCCCAAGCTGGTCTTCTTCACGCACGGACTGATGGAGACCGAAGTCGCCTGGGGTATCGGCGGCAGGCCGACGTATGGGGCCAGATTGTCCGCGGAGCTCGGCTTCAGCGAACTGCAGGTGCGTTACAACACGGGTAGGCACATCTCCGAGAACGGCCGTGAATTCGCCGCGCTCATCGAGGACGTGGTGAGGAACTGGCCTGTACCCGTGGAGGAGATCGTGCTGGTCGGCCACTCGATGGGTGGTCTCGTGGCACGTAGCGCCTGTCACGGGGCCTCCCTCGTCGGGGCTGAGTGGGCCGGAAAGGTCCGCCACATCGTCTGTCTCGGATCTCCGCACCTGGGGGCCCCGTTGGCGAGGTCCGTACACACCGCCACCGCGCTGTTGCAGCTGCTGCCCGAGTCCCGTCCGATCGGCAGGCTGCTACACAGGCGCAGCGCCGGGATCCGGGACCTGTACGCCGGTTCGCTGGTGGACGAGGACTGGACGGGCCGAGACCTCGATGCCTTGCGCCAGGCAGCCATCGCGGAGGTTCCGTTGCTCGCCGATGCCGAGCACAGTTTTGTCTCGGCCTCGATCACCCGAGACCCAGAACACCTGCTCGGTCGCTACCTCGGTGACGGTTTGGTGTTGCATGTCAGTGCCCGCGGCCGGGACAAGCTGCGCGACATCGGTTTTCGTGACGACGACGGGATGCATCTCGGGTCGGCCCACCACTTCACCCTGCTCAACAACGAAGCCGTCTACGAGTGGCTGGCGACGCGGCTACGGGAGAAGTCGACACCGGTCGGCTGATCAGCCGGCCGACGTCAGGGAAGCGCTGCGCTCCCGGAACCTCATCGGGGCGTCCGCAACCGTGCCGTGGCGCAAGGTGAGGACATCGCGGTAGTAGTTCATCCGCAGCCTCCAGGGAGCACGTGAACCCTGGTGTGGAAACGAGTCGACCGAACGCAGAACGTATCCGGCAGCGAAATCGAGGAACGGTTCCTCCTGTACGGACGGGTCCTTCACCGGCACGCTTTCGCCGTATCCGTTGGCGTCCATGTGTTGGAGCAGGCGACACATGTACTCGCACACCAGGTCTGCCTTCAAGGTCCACGATGCGTTCGTGTACCCGACAACGTAGAAGAAGTTGGGGATGCCGCTGAGCATCATGCCCTTGTAGGTCATCGTGTCGGTGAGGTCGACTTCCTCCCCGTCGACCACGAACGTGAGCCCGCCCAGGGCGAGCAGATTGAGGCCGGTGGCCGTGACGATGATGTCGGCGTCGAGATGGTCGCCGGATTCCAGCTCGATGCCGCTTTCGGTGAACGTGGCGATCCGGTCGGTGGCCATGGACACCGACCCTTTTCTGATGGCGCGGAACAGGTCGCTGTCGGGCACGAGGCACAAGCGCTGATCCCAGGGGTTGTAGCGCGGGGCGAAGTGGGTGTCGATGTCGAAATCTGGCAGTTGCCGCTCTTGCCATGACCGGATCTGCTTCTTCATGAACTGTGGATAACGTTGACACAGTTGATAGATGGCGGTGGAGACGGCGATTCCCTTGCCGCGCGCGGCAGCGTAGGCCCATTTCGCGGGAAGTAGTTTGCGCAGTCTGTTCGCAATGGCATCCTGCTTGGGAATGGAGATGACGTAGGACGGCGAGCGCTGGAGCATGGTGACGTGGGCGGCTTCGGGGGCCATCGACGGCGCCAAGGTGACTGCGGTGGCCCCGCTGCCGATGATCACCACCCGCTTGTCGGTGTAGTCGAGGTCGGTTGGCCAATGCTGCGGATGCACGATGGTCCCGGCGAACTTCTCGATCGCGGGGAAGTCTGGTGTGTAGCCCTCGTCGTAGCGGTAGTAGCCGCTACAGGACATCAGGAAGTTGGCGGAGATGGTCTCGGTCTGGGTTTCGGCGCCCACGTCGGTGCGCTCGATGTGAACCCTCCAGAGCTGTTCGCTGCTCGACCATTCCGCACGCACGGCCCGGCGGTTGAACCGGATCGTCTCATCGATCCCGTATTCGGCGGCTGTTGCCCGGACGTATTCCAGGATGGAGGGGCCGTCTGCGATCGCGTTGTCACCCACCCAGGGCCGGAACTTGTATCCGAGGGTGAACATGTCCGAATCGGACCGGATCCCGGGGTACTTGAACAGGTCCCATGTACCGCCGATGCGGGGCCGGCTCTCCAGGATCGCGATGCTCCGGTCGGGGAACTTCTCCCGCACGTGGCAGGCGGCGCCGACTCCTGAGAGTCCCGCTCCGATGATCAAGACATCTATGTGATCTGACAGGGTCATCGGTCCTCTTCGGTCGTGCCGGCGGCGATCGCGCAGGTCACCGTGTCTTTTGAGGGACGGTCGCGTTCTCGCTGTTTCCTTTGCGAAGCAGTTTCCTCGTTCACGAAGCTGTGCAACTATGAGCGTCACGGTCAAAACGAGGACAGGCTCTCCATCACATGCAACGCACCACGCATCGTACGTACTACTTCTTCGCATTGGCCATGATCCTGCTGGTCGGTGTCGGGTCGACCCAGTGGGCGCAGGCCGGGTCCGCAGAAGCGGCCGGGCCGAACAGGGTGGAGGCGACGGCGGACGGTCTCGAGCTCGATGGATCGCCATGGTGGCCGAGCGGTTTCAACGCCTACCAGCTCGCGACCGATTGGTCGGTGAACCAGGGTTGCGGCGCGATGGTCGACCTCGACTCCTACTTCTCGTCGCTCGAGCCCAACTCCCTCACGCGCTTCAACGCTTTCCAGCGTCTGGCGGTCAACAAGTTCACGGGCGAGCTCGACTTCGGGCCGATGGACGCAGTGTTCGCCGCGGCCGAAGCCCATGACCAGATGCTCGTGCCGGTCTTCACCGGTGGCGACGGTGCCTGCGAAGACGTGTTGTTCAAGGGTCGGAGCTGGTACACGTCCGGCTGGAAGACCCTGGTCCCAGCAGGGGCGCCCCTACGGTTCGATCAATGGGTGACCACAGCGGTCAACCGGTGGAAGTCGTCGCCTGCGCTGGCCGGTTGGGAACTGGTCGGCGAACCCGAGACGAGTCTGTGCGGCGATTCTGCGTGTAGTTGGCAGAACCGGACGTGCCCGTCCGACTCGGGTCAGATCCTGCGGAACTTCTTCGACCAAGCCGGCGCCAAGGTTCGGGCAGCGGATCCGTCCACCCCGATCTGGGCGGGCCTGCTCGGTGGCGGGCAATGTGGGTCGGCCGGCGGTGACTATCAGCTGCTGGGGGCTTCACCCCACGTCGACGTGCTCGAGTACCACGACTACGGCGCTGACGGCGTGCCGCTGCCCGGCGACGTGTGGAATGGCCTCGCCACCCACATCGTGCAGGCCCAGGCGGTCGGGAAGCCACTGGTGGTCGCCGAGATCGGGCAGAACGCCGGGTCGTGCGGCACCCGTGAGGATCGGGTGGACGACTTCGAGACCAAAATCGACGGCCAACGCGCCGCTGGTACTGCGGGAGCGCTGTTCTGGGCCTTCGTGCCAGATCCGCGCGAGCAGCAATGCACGTTCGACATCGGGCCAGATGACCCCGCTTTCGACCTGGTCGCCGAACTCAACACGGTCGGACCCTGACCATGTGGCACGCATAACGCGCTACCGTGCGTCGATGAATGAACGACTGCAGGCCGAACGGGTCATCCCGGCTCACGTTGACGACATCTTCGCGGTGCTCACCGACCCGCAAGGTCATGTTGCGATCGACGCGTCCGGGATGCTGATGAGTGCAACCGGTGAGCGTGTGACGGCGTCAGGGGACACGTTTGTCGTCCACATGGACCGCGAAGCCTTGGGGGATGTACCTATGGGGGAGTACGACGTCTCGGTCATCATCGAGACGTTCGAGCCCGGTCGGCAGATCTCCTGGACCATCAAGGGCCGGCTGCGACCGCAGATCGGGCATATCTACGGATATGAGTTGCACCCTGATGGCGAGAGTGGCACGCGGGTTGTGTCGTTCTACGACTGGTCGAACATCCACCCCGACTGGCGCGCCAAGGGCATCTTCCCGGTGATCTCCGCCACGGCGTTGCGCAGTACGCTCGGCATTCTCGACAGGACTGTGCGCCGCGGATACCCGCTGGCCTCGCCGAAATAGCACTTGTCGTTCTAGGGGTTCCGGCCACGCCGCCCGGCCGCGTCCCAGCCATGGAGTGCGGATTCTGCGTGCCGGGAATAGTTGATTGCCGCATGTAACTTATATAAGTTGTGTAGTGCAATCAATTATATGAGGGAGAAGTCGTCGTGTCGGTGTCGTCAGGAACAGCGAGCCAATTGATCGAGGAGCTGTACCTGATGGGTCGCGCTTTTCGCGGCGCTGTCGCGTCCACGGACGAAGGGCCGACATTGCCAGGTGGTCTCGGTGTGCTCATGGCCCTGGAGGCACGAGGGCAGTGTCGCCAGAACGAGTTGGCGTCGGATCTGTGCATCAGTCAGTCCGCGTTGAGTCGGCACGTGGCCGAGTTGGTCGCCGAGGGATACGTCGCTCGCCGTCCGGACCCCGGTGACGGGCGGGCCACGCAGTTGCTGACGACGAGTGCGGGTCGCGAGCTCCTCGGTCGAACGAGGGCTGCGCGTGCCGAGTCGTTACAGACCGCACTCGACGACTGGGACGAAGCGGACGCGCAAGCGGCCGGCAGCGCCTTTCGCAAACTCAGAGGTTCATTGACCAGACACGCGCACCGGGCCGATCGGCCGGCGCAGAAAACGATTACAGGGAAAGACGGGAAGTAGATGTCAAGTTCAACCGAGGCGGTGGCGAAGCACGATCCATACGCGATGTCCCACCGCGAAATCCTCGAGGCGATGATCGGGCTGCTCGCAGCGTTGTTCACCGCTTTGCTGAGCACAACGATCGTCGCCACCGCCCTGCCGACGATCATCGGCGATCTGAAGGGGTCGCAGACGGCCTACGCCTGGGTGATCACCACCGCCCTGCTCGCCAACGCGGCGTCGACGCCGATCTGGGGCAAGCTGGCCGACATCTTCAGCAAGAAGATGCTTGTCCAGAGCGCGATCATCATCTTCGTGGTCGGGTCGATCATCGCCGGCTTGGCGCACAATGTGCCGATTCTCCTCGCGGCCCGCGTTGTCCAGGGAATCGGAATGGGTGGTCTTACCGCGTTGGTCGTCGCAATCATCGGCAGCATCGTGTCTCCCCGTGAGCGCGGCCGGTACTCCGGATACATGGGCGCCACCATGGCCGTCTCGATGTCCGGCGGGCCCATCCTGGGCGGCGTCATCGTCGACAGCCCACTCGGCTGGCGCTGGTGCTTCTTCGTCTGCGTGCCACTGGCAGTGATCGCCCTGTTCCTGCTGCAGAAGACCCTCCGGATCAAGACCGAGCGCGCCGAGAACATCTCCATCGACTGGCTGGGGGCCACCTTGCTGACCGCAGGCGTTTCCGTGCTGTTGATCTGGGTCTCCTTCGCGGGCAAAGCCGGGTACTACGACTGGATCTCCCGAGAGTCCGCGATGTATGTCGGTGGCGGACTGCTTCTGCTGGTGGCCACCGTGCTGGTGGAATCGCGTGTCAAAGCGCCGATCATCCCGCTCAAGATCGTGACCGAGCGCACCACCGGACTCGCCATCATCGCGTCCATCGCAGTGGGACTGGGGATGTTCGGTTCGACGACGTTCCTCGGCCAGTACTTCCAGACCGCGCGCGGTTTCTCGCCGACCATCGCCGGCATGCTCTCGATTCCGCTTGTCATCGGAATGCTGATCGCGTCGGTGGGATCGGGTCAACTGATCAGCCGGTTCGGCAAGTGGAAGGTGTTCATGGTGACCGGTTCGGCCCTGCTCATCGTCGGCTTCGCTCTGCTGGGGACGATCGACCACGCGACCAACCTCTGGTGGGTGAGCATCTTCACCCTGATCGTCGGGCTCGGCACGGGCATGCTGATGCAGAACCTCGTGCTGGTGGTCCAGAACACGGTCAGCGTTCACGACATCGGGGCTGCCTCGAGCAATGTGGCGTTCTTCCGGACCTTCGGCGGCGCAATCGGCGTCTCGGTCCTCGGGTCGGTACTGGCCACTCGCGTAGCGGACCTCTCGTCGGGCGGCCTTGCTCGGCTCGGGATCACAGGCGGCGCCTCCGGCGGCAACCTCGACCTCGACTCGCTGCCGGGCCCGGTCGAATCAATCGTCCGCGCCGCCTACGGTGACGCAACAGGGCGGATCTTCCTGATCGCAGCTGCGGCAGCGGTGGTTGCGCTGATCGCGGTGTCGTTCCTGCCCAACCGGCCGCTGCGCCGGACGATCGATCTCGACTCGACACCCGACGGGACCGAACCCGAAAAGTTCGGCGACTCCGAGTCGCCCGATCGGAACGACAACACCCGGGCCACCGTCAAGGTCTGATGCACCTACCCGGTCTGGGCCGAGGGACCCCGTGCACGATGCCGTGCGCGGGGTTCCGCCGTCTGATGGTGTCGAGCCGGGGACCCCTGGGTACCCGGAGAAGATGAGCGAGACACAACCACTGACCGTGGTGGTCACCGGAGCGACGGGAAATGTGGGCACGAGCGTCATCGAAGCCCTGGGTTCCCGGCCGGAGGTGACGTCCATCCGCGCCATCGCACGCCGCCCGACCGGTCTCCGTTACCCGAAAACCGAGTTCCTCGTTGCCGATACGGGACAGGACGATCTGCGGCCTCTTTTTCGTGGCGCAGACGTTGTCGTCCATCTCGCGTGGATCTTTCAACCCACCCATGACCCCGTGTCGACATGGGAGAACAACGTCGGCGGCGCGATCCGGGTGTTCGAGGCCGCCGCGGCCGAGGATGTGCCGGCTGTTGTGTACTCATCCTCGGTCGCCGCCTACTCGCCTGGCCCGAAGGACACCCCCGTCGACGAGAGCTGGCCGACCAACGGCTGGCCGGGTGCTGCCTATCCGCGGGAGAAGGCGTATCTCGAGCGGTGGCTGGACGGCTTCGAGCACAACAACCCCGAGATGCGGGTCGTGAGGATGCGGCCTGGTTTCATCTTCAAACGCGAGGCATCCACGGCCCAACGGCGTCTCTTCGTCGGGCCGTTCCTTCCGCGGCAGCTGGTCCGCAGCGCCTTGATCCCCGTGGTTCCGAGGACGCCGGGGCTGTCGTTCCAGGCGTTGCACAGCGCGGATGTGGGCGAGGCATTTGCCGAGGCGACCGTCCGGCCGGTCCGCGGGGCATTCAATCTCGCGACCGACGAGAAGGTGGACGCCAAGTACCTGGCGAAGATGCTCGGGGCGCGTTCGATCCCTGCGCCGGCGTCGTTGCTGCGTGCGGGGGTATGGGCAGCGTGGCACGCCCATGTCATCCCCGCCTCACCTGGCCTGTTCGACACCGTCTTACGAATTCCCCTGATGGACATCACTCGCGCACGACGAGAGCTCGGCTGGTCCCCGCGCTACACCGCGAAGGATGCGTTGGAGGAGTTCATCGAAGGAGTCCGGGAGGGTTCGGGTATGGATACCGAACCGTTGGCGCCGGACGGGCCTGCCCGGAGGATCGCGGAACTCTCGCAGGGGGTCGGCAGGCGCGATCGGTGACGGACGCAGTATGCGTCCGTGATCGGTGATCACAAGCGGGAGTGGACCCCCACCGCGTAGATTGGGCCTCTGTCAGGGGGCATCATCGTGGTGATGGATTGCGGCACGATGCCGCGCGTACTGCCGAACGGTATCGGCACGTCGATCGACGCCGACCGCTTCGAGTCCCTGGCTCTATCGCGACAGGAAATCCTTCAATGACTGCACTGAAATACGTGGATCTGCACGGCGACCATGTCGCATATCGGGACGAGGGGAGCGGTTCGGAGGTTCTCCTGCTGATCCACGGGATGGCGGGGAGTTCGGAGACGTGGAATGCGGTACTTCCGTCCCTTGCCGCGAGACACCGGGTCATCGCACCGGATCTGCCCGGTCATGGGCAATCGTCGAAACCGCGCGGCGACTACTCGCTGGGTGCGTTCGCCGCGTTCCTCCGTGACCTGCTGCGGGAATTGGGGATCGATCGGGTGACGGTGGTCGGGCAGTCGCTCGGCGGTGGGGTGGCCATGCAGTTCACCTATCAACATCCGGAGTATTGCGAGCGCCTGGTCTTGATCGGCAGCGGTGGACTGGGACCCGACGTGAACTGGACCCTGCGGGTGCTCTCGGCTCCTGGGGCCGAGTTCGTGCTCCCGGTGATTGCGCCGCAACCAGTTCTTCGGGCAGGCAACAAGATTCGCTCGTGGTTCGCGTCAGCCGGCGTGCACTCGCCGCGGGCGGACGAAACGTGGCGCGCATACTCTTCGCTCGGCGATCGCGAGACGCGGCAGGCGTTCTTGAGGACTCTGCGGTCGGTGGTGGACTATCGCGGTCAGGCGGTGAGCGCCCTGAACCGGTTGTACCTGAACTCCGCCCTGCCCACGCTCCTCATCTGGGGCGATACAGACAAGATCATCCCGGTGTCGCACGGCTACGCGGCCCACGAAGCGATTCCGGGCAGTCGACTCGAGGTTCTCAACGGCGTCGGTCACTACCCTCACGCAGAAAGCCCCGATCAGGTCGTCGCCATCCTCGAAGACTTCCTCGCCGTGCCGGAGGCTCGGACGCGCACGACCAGCTGATCACCAGCTCGGTTTGAGTCTGCCCGGTACCGCAATGACGTCCAGGGCTCGGGTCAGTGCCTTGAAGTCCCTGTCCGGCAGCTCATCTCGCCATACCTGAACGCATCGCTCCGCGGATTCGCGGGCTGCGACCATGCACTCGTGACCGCGTTGTGTCAGTGTCACCAGTTGAGCGCGACGGTCGTTCGGGTCCGGGTGTTTGTCGAGATAACCACGCTCGACCAGATAGACGATCAGTTGGGCCGCGGCCTGCTTTGTGATCTGCAACGCCGTGGCGAGATCGGCTGCTGTGGAGGCATTGTCGGACAACTCCGCGAACACGAACCCATGAACGGGTCGCACATCGGGGTAGCCCCGCTCCGCCAGTCCGGCCGAGATGTCATCCACCAGTTGTGCGGACACTCGCAGCACGGCCGTTGCAGTTGCCCAGTCGGAATCGGTCACAGTCGAAGTATGACCCAGTGCGTCGAGCATAGACAGACAAGACGCTTGTCTATATGGTCAAGTGACTTGTCTATCAATTCTCAGGAGGAGAGCATGCCGGTCATCCAACCCGACGACGCCGAGGTGTTCCCGGCACACGGGAGCACCTTCCACTCGTATGTCAGTTCGCGGCGAGGGAGCAAAGAGCTCTGCGCCTGGAGGCTGACGGTTCCCGCCGGCCAGATCGGAGTGGCGCACAGACCCAGTCGGGAAGAGGTCCTTCTCGTGCTCGACGGAGAACTGACGGTCGGTTTGGACGGCGTGCAGGAGCCGGCCGGCGCCGGCACGGTCATCGTGGTTCCGGCCGGGACCGAGGTGCGGATCGATGGTGGCACCACCGAATCGACAGCATGGGTGACCACCACGCCCGGTCTGCAGGCGACCACCGCCGACGGTGCGGTGATCACACCGCCCTGGGCTCAATGAGACGTCAAATACTTGATGGTCCTTCTGATCCTGGTCCGTCGGGCCTCCCGATTGATGGTTCTATGACGTGAACCCACTATCGCGGATAGTCTGTGGCGCAGTCGTCGGGCGATCGAGAGGCACCACCTGTCATGACGTTCGACGAACCATCACCAGCCCCCTGGCACCTCACACGTCGACGGCTGCTGCAGGGAACTCTGGTGGGCGGTCTGGCAGTTGCCGTCGCGGGTGGCACCGGGACAGCCTGGGCCGCCCCACGGTCGTCGGACTGGGCGGCGCTCGCGGCATCGATCAGTGGCCAGGTGACCCTGCCCGCGCAACGCGCCGCATTCACGCAGGCCAAACAGATCTTCAACACGCGTTACGACGGATCGACTCCGGTGGCCGTCGTGGCGCCGAAAACTGTCGCCGACGTTCAGCGGTGTATGGCTTTTGCCGTGAAGCACAGGCTGCGAGTGGCCACGCGCAGCGGCGGGCATTCGTACACCGGTGCGTCAGCAGCGAGTGGGTTGTTGGTGGTGGATCTGCGCAGGCTCGACGGAGGAATCGGCTATGACGGGGGAAGTGGCCTGGCCACCGTCACGCCGGCGAGCACGCTGTACGCCGTGGCCGGCGGTCTCGCCCAGCAAGGCCGGTCGATTCCCGTCGGAACATGCGCAACGGTCGGTGTCGCCGGCCTCACGCTCGGCGGAGGGCTCGGGGTCGACTCGCGGCTACACGGCCTCACCTGTGATTCCCTCGTGGCCGCGACGATGGTGTTGCCGAACGGGGAAGCCGTCACCGTTGCGCCAGGAGAGCGGGACGACCTCTACTGGGCGCTGCGCGGCGGAGGTGGCGGGAACTTCGGGATCGTCACGTCGCTGACCTTCCGGACCACACCATCGGTTGGCAAAGATGTTGTGGCAATGAACTTTCCACCCGCGTCGGCGGCCACGGTGATATCGGGGTGGCGGCGCTGGCTTTCGGTCGCCGAACCGTCGGCGTGGGCGAACGTCAACATCGGTTCCGATCGACGGGGTGGCGCCACCTGTTCGGTGTTGCTTGTCTGCGCAACCGGCGCGGGCCGCCGCATCGCGGCCGACATCTCGGCGGCCGTCGGGGTGGTGCCGAGTGGAAGCGACTACTCGACGCTTGATCCGATGGCGACGTTCCTGCGGCTGTCGGGTGGCGCGACCGCGCCGCGACATGGATTTGTCGCCGGGTCCGACATCCTCGCCCAGGTCACCGACCCCATCGCTGCAGCGATCGTCACCGCGGTGCGGAACCGTTCCAGGGCCGGCGGCCCCGGGCTGGTGATCATCGACCCGCTCGACGGTGCGATCAGCGGGATCGCTGCCGGTGCCACAGCCTTCCCGTGGCGTACACACGCGGCGAGCCTGCAGTGGTTCACCGACGTCGCCCCCGGTGCTTCATATCTGTCGCCGACGTCGTGGGTGAAAAGTGCACACAGCACGATCGGCGCGGCGTCGGCGGGTGCCTATGTCAACTACATCGAATCCGGGGTCACACCATCGCGCTACTTCGGTGCCAATCTGCCGCGGCTGCGCTCTGTCCGTACCAAATACGACCCCGCGCGCACGATGTACTCGGGCCTCGACATCTGACGAGTTGAGCAGAGTTCGCAAATCGGACTCGGACCTACACCGCTGCTTAATGGTGTGACCGGGCTGAGCTGGAGTTGATACCGTCGAACCTGTGACTGCCCCATGCTG
This sequence comes from Williamsia sp. D3, assembly GCF_000506245.1. NCBI lineage: Bacteria > Bacillati > Actinomycetota > Actinomycetes > Mycobacteriales > Nocardiaceae > Williamsia > Williamsia sp. D3. The sequence goes on from NZ_AYTE01000018.1 coordinate 239,656, forward strand.
ACCCGCCTTCTGCGTACCTACATGGGCGCCTACCGTCGCGAACTCAGTGCGGTGGTGATCCTCCAATTCGTGGCCACCGCGGCAATGCTCTACCTGCCGACCCTCAATGCCGACATCATCGACAACGGTGTGGCGCAAGGCGATACCGGCTACATCCTGCGGGTGGGGGCGGTGATGGTGGTCGTCTCACTGATTCAGATCCTGGGATCGATCGTGTCGATGTACTTCGGTGCACGCGCGTCACTCGGTGCCGGCCGCGACATCCGGCACGACCTGCTGCACCGTGTGGACGGCTTCTCCGCGCGCGAGGTCGGCGCATTCGGGGCGCCGTCGTTGATCACGCGGACGACCAACGACGTTCAGCAGGTCCAGATGCTCGGCGTGATGGCCTGCACCATCTTGGTCACCGCCCCCATCATGTGTATCGGCGGCATCGTCCTCGGGATCGGGGTCGGGGGCCAACTCGCGTGGGTTCTCGTGGTTGCGGTCCCCATACTCGGGGTGACCATGGCGGTGATCATCTATCGGATGATGCCTGGTTTCCGTGCCATGCAGGAGCGCATCGACACGGTCAACCGCGTCCTGCGCGAGCAGATCACCGGGATCCGGGTGGTTCGCGCTTTCGTGCGGGAACCCCACGAACGCAGGCGATTCGCCGCCGCGAACGACGACCTGACCGATGCCGCACTGCGGGTCGGACGACTGATGGCACTGATGTTCCCGTCGGTGATGCTGATCAGCAACGTCACCATCGTCTTCATCATCTGGTTCGGCGGTCACCTCATCGAAGACGGCGACGTCCAGATCGGCGCACTCACCGCGATGATCGCCTACGTGATGCAGATCCTGATGGCGGTCATGATGGCCTCCTTCCTCGCGATGATGGCGCCGCGAGCATCGGTGTGTGCCGAGCGCATCTACGAGGTTCTCGACACCGAGACATCGGTGGTACCGCCCACCGACCCGAAGCCGCTGCGTACCTCGGCGGGCATCGTGGAGGTGCGCTCCGCGTGCTTCAGGTACCCAGGGGCAGACGAATCGGTGTTGCGCGACATCAGCTTCCGAACCGCGCCGGGCACCACCACCGCTGTGGTCGGGTCGACCGGCTCGGGTAAGACCACATTGGTGGCGCTGCTGCCTCGTCTGATCGACGTCACCGATGGTGCCGTGCTCATCGGGGGCACCGACATACGGGAGCTCGATCCCGCCGTCTTGCGCGAATCGATTGGCCTCGTTCCCCAGAAGCCCTATCTGTTCTCGGGAACGATCGCGTCCAACCTGCGGTACGGCAAGAAGGACGCGACCGAAGCCGAGATGTGGGAGGCGTTGACCGTTGCGCAGGCCGCAGACTTCGTGCGAGACATGCCGGATCAGCTCGAGACCAAGGTTGCGCAGGGCGGAACGACGGTCTCCGGGGGGCAGCGTCAGCGGCTGGCGATCGCGCGCGCCCTCATCCGGAAGCCGAGCATCTATCTGTTCGACGACTCGTTCTCGGCGTTGGACCTGAGCACGGACGCACGCCTGAGGGCAGCGCTCAAACCTGCCACCGGCGACGCCTGTGTCATCATCGTGGCCCAGCGCATCACCACCATCGCCGACGCAGACCAGATCGTGGTACTCGATCGCGGAACCGTCGCCGGCATCGGTACACACGAGCAACTGCTCGCCGACTGTCCCACGTACATCGAGATCGCAGAATCCCAGCTCTCCGTGGAGGGACGGAGATGACCCGCCCCGGTGGCGGAGGCGGACCGTCGATGGGTGCGATGCCCGCTGAGAAGGCGCGCGATTTCGGTCCTTCGGTGAAGCGGCTGATCGCGGTGCTGTCCGCCCATCGCATCGCGTTGTGGGCCGTGCTCTTCTGCGCTGTGGCGTCGGTGGTCCTCAATGCTGTGGGCCCGTTGTTGCTCGGCCATGCAACAGATCTGATCTTCTCCGGGGTGATCGCCGACCGCCTGCCCGCAGGCGAAACGAAGGCCGAGGCCGTGGAGGCGCTACGACAAGACGGCGACGGGACATTCGCCGACATGGTCGCGGCGATGGACCTGACGCCGGGTGTCGGAATCGATTTCGACGCCGTCGGCCGGGTGCTGATACTGGTTCTGGGGCTCTACGCGGGTTCCTCGTTGCTCAGCTGGCTGATGGGGCGTCTGCTCAACGTCGTCACCCAGCGCACCGTGCAGGGGATGCGCTCGGATGTCGAGAACAAGATCCACCGCCTGCCGCTGAGCTACTTCGACGGCAATCAGCGGGGTGACCTACTGAGCCGGGTGACCAACGACCTCGACAACGTCTCGCAAAGTCTCCAGCAGACAATCGCCCAGTTGCTCAACTCGGTGTTGATGGTGCTCGCCATCCTCGTGATGATGCTGTGGATCTCACCGCTGCTGTCGCTGATCGCCATCGTCACGATCCCCGCCGCGGTGATGGTGACAACACTTGTGGCAAAACGCTCCAAACCGCACTTCTTGGCGCAGTGGTCGAGCACCGGACGCCTCAACGGTCAGGTCGAGGAAGCGTTCACCGGACACGAGGTGATCAAGGCCTCGGCATGCAGGACGACGTCGAGGCAAGGTTCGACGACCGGAACGAGAAGCTCTACGAGTCGAGCTGGCGGGCCCAGTTCATCTCCGGAATCATCATGCCGGCGATCATGTTCCTGGGAAATCTGAACTACGTGGCAGTCGCAGTGGTCGGCGGCCTGCGGGTGGCCTCGGGTTCGCTGAGCCTAGGTGATGTCCAGGCCTTCATCCAGTACTCGCGACAGTTCACCCAGCCACTGACCCAGATCGGGTCGATGTTCAATCTCATGCAAAGCGGTGTCGCGTCTGCCGAACGCATCTTCGACATCCTCGACGCGGACGAGCAGGTACCCGATCCCTCCGAACCGATCAGCCCCGGAACGAGCAAGGGCCGCATCACGTTCGACGACGTCTCCTTCCGCTACGCCCCGGATCGGCCGCTGATCGAGCAACTGTCGCTGGTGGCCGAACCCGGGCACATGGTCGCGATCGTGGGGCCGACGGGAGCGGGCAAGACCACCCTGGTGAATCTGATCATGCGGTTCTATGACGTCAATTCGGGAACGATCAGTCTCGACGGCGTGGACACATCGTTGATGACCCGGGATGACCTTCGCGAACGAACCGGGATGGTGCTGCAGGATTCGTGGCTGTTCGGCGGAACGATTCGCGACAACATCGCGTACGGCGATCCCGAAGCCGACGACGAGGCGATCATGGAGGCGGCGCGGGTCAGCCACGTCGACCATTTCGTGCGGATCTTGCCGGACGGATACGACACGGTCATCGATGAGGAGGGTGGCGGTGTCAGCGCAGGCGAAAAGCAGCTGATCACAATTGCGCGGGCGTTCCTGGCGCGGCCGACCCTGCTCATCCTCGACGAGGCGACCAGTTCGGTGGACACCAGGACCGAATTGCTGATCCAGAAGGCGATGGCCGCGTTGCGCTCCGACCGCACCAGTTTCGTGATCGCGCACCGACTTTCCACGGTCCGCGATGCCGACACCATCCTGGTGATGGAACAGGGACAGATCGTCGAACAGGGCTCGCACGACGAACTCCTCGCGGCGCAGGGGGCGTACTACCGGCTGTACAACAGTCAGTTCGTCGGGCCCATGGATGCCGACGACATCGACAGTCCGCAGATGTCCAAGAGCTGATCGACGAATCAGACAGGGGGCTCGGTGTTTCGACCTGTCCTGCGTGCGAGTGTCCGGAAGACGTCGGCCAGCGCGCCCGTCGGTATCGCGCCGTCGGTGTCGTAGCGCCAGGCGGCGAGGGTGGGGAGTCTGAGCCGGGTACCCTCCACGTCGAGCACGTCGATCGGCTCACCGACAAACGCTTTTGCCATGCGCCCGTGGGAGATCCGACGAGCGAGAACGCCCTGCCGCCGGCCACCACATGCGCCAGACCTCCGAAGTTGTGGTCGGGCAGGATGATTCGCTTGTGAACTCCGTGACGGCGGAGTAGCTCATCGATCCCTCGGTAGATGGCCGGAGCCGCGTCGTGCTCGATCGATACAAACGCGAGGTGCGCCAATTCATCGAGCCGCACGCTCGATCGGCCGTCGAATCCGTTGCCGCGCCCGACGGCAACCTTCACCACTGCGGTGTGCAGGCGCACCGTCTCGATACCTCGCGCCACGATCGGGCCGTGTAGGAGCGCGGCGTCGAGGCGTCCGGCCTGCAACGACTGCAGCAGTGGTTCGGTGGCGCCGGGATGGAAGGTGACGACGAGTTCGGGGTGGCTTCGGGCGAACTCATCGTGTACGCGGGTCCTCAGTTCGCTGGTGACGTCGGAGGCCACACCGACATCGAGAGTGGGGGAGAGATCGGCGGTGGCGAGTTCGATGAGCCGTGGGATGGCGTCGAATCGTTCGACCAGATCGCGCGCTGTGGCAACAGGGCGTGGCCCGCGGCAGTGAGATCGACGTGGTGGTGGGCCCGCACGAAAAGCGCTGTACCAAGGCTGTTTTCGAGATACTTGATCCGTTGGCTCAGCGGTGATGCCGCCATGTGCAGTCGCTGCGCGGCGCGCGCGAAGGTGCCTTCCTCGGCAACGGCGACAAAGTAGCGCAGGTGCAACATGTCCACCCGGATCAGGCTAGTCGCGGATCGGACCGTTGCGGTCATCTTGGCCCACTGAACTTGGTCATGGTCCTCCGGCCATGCGCGTCATAGTCTCCCAGAAGACGACATCGGGCACGGCGCTAGGAGTTCATGAATGTCTGTTCCTCCGATCCGGATAGCAAACTTCTCGGGCTACCTCGGAGATCGGTACACCGCGCTCGACGAAGTGATGCGCGGCGACCCGGTGGACGTCTTGATGGGCGACTATCTGGCTGAGATCACGCTCGCTGCGCTGGCCGCGCGGTATGCGCGTGATGCGAGCAAAGGCTACGTCGAGTACTTCGTGGACCAGGTTCGGCCCCACCTGCCCGCGTTGGCCGACCGGGGCCTGCGGGTGGTCACCAACGCCGGTGGATTCAACCCGGCTGCCCTCGCCGCGACGTTGCGGGCAGAGATCAACACCTTGGGGTTGTCGCTGAGGGTGGCACATGTCGAGGGGGACAACGTATTCGCCGAACTCGACGACCTGCAACGGGCCGGTCATCGTTTGGAGAACATGGACACCGGACGGGGCCTGTCCGAGTGGGGTGTCAAGCCCATTGCCGCCAACGCCTATCTGGGCGGCTGGGGTATCGCGGCAGCGCTGGATGCAGGGGCGGACATCGTGGTGTGCGGACGAGTCACCGATGCATCGTTGACCGTCGGCCCGGCGGCGTGGTGGCACCGCTGGGCACCCGACGACTGGGACCGCCTGGCCGGCGCAGTGATGGCAGGACACATCATCGAATGCGGGCCTCACGCGACAGGTGGCAATTTCTCTGGTTTCACGGCCCTGCGGCCGACGTTGACGCCGGGGTTCCCGATCGCGGAGATCGAGGCCGATGGCAGTTCGGTCATCACCAAGCACAGCACCGACGACGGTGTGGTGACAGCCGACACGGTCACCGCCCAGATCGTCTACGAGATACAGGGGCCGCAGTACCTCAACCCCGATGTGACCGTTGACCTTAGCAACGTCCGGCTGCAGCCCGAAGGCACAGACCGGATCCGGGTCACCGGTGTCACGGGTTCGCCGCCACCCGCCACCACCAAGGTCGCGGTTTTCGGGCTTGTCGGATACAGCGTGGTCAACACGGTATTCGTGACGGCGCCGGATGTGGACGAGAAAGTGTCGCTGCTACGCAGCCAGATTGACCGGGATATGCCTGACGGGGTGCAAGTCCATTGCACTCGGATCGGGACGGCGGCATCCGACCCCAACACGCAATGGGACGCAACCATCGCGGTGCGGGTGATGGCGATGTCAGCCGACGCCGAGGTGCTGGCATCGGCTGACATGTCACGTCGCCTCGGCGCCCTCTACCTGCAGGGCATCCCAGGGTACTTTCATGACGGCGCCGCCGGTCTGCACTCCACGCCCAAACCACGCGTGGACTATTGGCCTGCTCTGCTGCCGTTGGCCGCGATCGGCCACCGCGCAGTGCTCGACGACGTAACCGTGGACATCGCCCCGTCCGCCGTCACCCGGACGCCGGGCCAGCCCGAGCATCCCGAGCCGGCCGATCCGGAGTATTCGGGGGCCGCGACCACCGTTGAGCTCGGGGTGGTCGCGCACGCACGCAGTGGGGACAAGGGCGGGAACAGCAACGTCGGGATCTGGACCCCTTACCCGAAGGTCTGGCCGTGGCTACGGCGGTTCCTCTCGACCGAGGAACTGCACCGGTTGATGCCCGAGACAAGGGATCTCGACATCGTCCGCCATGAGTTCCCGGAACTGCGGGCGGTGCACTTTGTGGTGCGCGGCCTGCTGGGGACGGGCGGCTCATCCAACGTTCGGATCGATCAGGTCGGCAAGGCTGTGGGTGAATACCTGCGCGCCAAACACGTGGTGATACCCGACGCCGTCCTCGATCAAGTCCGAAAGCAGTCATGACGCTCACCGGCAGACTCACACAGGCTGTCACCCACCCTGCTTCCAACGATGAATTCGATGTCGATGCGGAGTTGTCCGACGTGCTCGCCGGTCTCGGGATGACCGCGGGCGACTCGGGTGGATCCACGTCCTTCACGGGCGCCGACCCGGTGGTCCCCAGCACGCTCCGGCTCGGTGGTGCATCGGCCATCGCGCTGGCCGCCAAGTCGATCGCCATCGCCAAACTCGGTCGATCACGCGGATTTCCAGGCCAAGACATCGCTGTCGACCTTCGCGTGACCCCTCACCGGCTGTGCCCGTTCTACGACAGACGATGGGAACTGCTCAACGGCTATCCGGCCACCGCGCCGTCGAATCCCTCGCAGGCGTTGGGTTTTCGGTTCTACCGCACGGCCGACGATCGGTGGATGATGCCGCTCAACCCATATCCGAAAATCAAGGCCGGTGCGCAGAAACTGCTTGGCGTGCCCGACGATCCCGACGCTGTTGCCCGCGCCGTCGCCGGTTGGACAGGCGCCGAGCTCGAACAAGCAGGCGCTGACGCCGGTGTGGTGATGCCCATGCTGCGGACCACCGAGGAGCTGCTCGACGAGCCGCACTACCGCGACGTCCTGGCGGATATGCCCCTGGTCGAGATCACCAAGATCGGCGACAGCCCTCCGGAACCGCTGTCTTCCGCCAACGGGAGGGGCGGGTCTGACGATCAGCCTCTATCCGGAGTCAGGGCTCTCGGTATGGGCCATGTCATCGCCGGCGCAGGCGTGGGGCGGACGTTGGCTCTGCACGGTGCGGACATCCTGAATCTGTGGCGACCGGACGAACTCGAACACGACGTCACCTACATCACGGCGAACGTGGGCTGTCGGTCGGCGACGATCGATCCATATCGGCCCGAGGGGGCCGCCAGGATCGGCGAACTGCTGAGTAGCGCAGACGTCTTCTACGCCAATCGACGGCCCGGTTACCTGGACAGCATCGGCGTCAGTCCACGCGAGGCTGCGCGGCGAAGACCCGGAATGATCTATGCCACGGCCTCTCTCAACGGCGAATCAGGGCCATGGGCCGACCGCGTGGGGTTCGACCAGACGGCCGGGTCCCTTGTGGGCATGATGACGCTGGAGGGTGGCGACGGCCCGCCGCGGCTGCCGCCGATCTTGGTGGTCAACGACTACATCGTCTCCTGGCTGATGACCGCGGGCATCGTCGAGGCGTTGCATCGCAGAGCGGTCCACGGTGGCAGCTACAAGGTGCATGTTTCCCTGACGCGGGCCGCACTGTGGATCCTGTCCATGGGGGTCTTCGACAAGGTATATGCGACAACGGCGCCCGGATCCTGTGACGAGCACATGTACCGGGATCCGGAGACTTTCACCGCGGACACCCCACTCGGTTTCTATCAAGGGGTGACCGAACAGGTCTCGATGTCGCACACCCCGGGCCGGTACAAAACTGTTCTGGTGCCTCGTGGATCGAGTCGGCCAGAATGGCCTGCCCGGACCTGAACGAACTTCCGGGGCGGATCGGCCCGGCCGAGGATGTACTAGAGTCGCGGGCGTGACCACTCGGGGGATGGTGACCGCAACTGTTGTCGCGGCGTGGATATGCATGATGATGGTCGGCGGATGTGCCAGGGGTGTTGATGGTCGAGCGGTGCCGGTCGCTGATCCCAGACCGGTCGGTTTCATCGAGTTCGCGGACGCCGGGTTCAGCATCACCGCGCCTCCGGGCTGGACGGCCCGAGACGATTCCGACGAACTCATCTACGGGGATGTCGCGCTCACGAAGAAGGGCGACGAGGCGTCGATGATTCTCATCGGAGTGCTCGACGGGTCCATCTTTGCGTCCGCTCGGGCCGACAATCGCGTTGCCGCACAAGAACTCGGTTCGAGCATGGGGGAGTTCTTCTTCCCTGATTCGGGTATTCGCGTGGACCGCGAGGGCGGAACGCTGAGCGGCGCCCAGACCACCGGGGCCTTCGAGTTCTATCGCGTCGACTTCGATGACCGGTCTCGATCAGATGCCGAAGTGTTCTCAGCCGTCGTCGAAAAGGCGGGCGAGCGATGGTGGATGACCTGGTTGAGCAACAAGAATGCTGTGGACGTGGATGAGGCCTGCGAGCTGGCTGAATCCATCACCCCGATGTGATCAGGTCACCAAAACCTCTGGCCTGGCGGACGGAATGGTGATCGTAGCCCGCGTATGCAGGGCGTTGCCGGGATCGGCGATCGATTCGGCCACCCGGAACGTGGCTTCCCAGCTCGACCTCGACAGTGTGTTCAGAACATATCCGCGTTGAGAGTTGCCGAACTTGACGTGCGGGGATGCCGCCTTCAGCTCGCGATCTCCCTCGTCACTATCAGAGCCGTCGGCTCCGGATGCGATTGACGTGCCTGCGATCTCGACGCCGACCGCGGGCGCGGGCCTTGTATAGGTGGTCTTGAGTTCGGACACCACGGACCGATGGATGTCGCCGACGATCGACACGAGATTCTCGACGCCCCGGGCTCTCACGCCGTCGAGGACGCGCTTGCGCGATGCCTCGTATCCGCTCCAGCCGTCCATGCTCACAGCACGGAATCCCCGCCGCGAGCGGGCGAGGTCTGCCATGGGTGTCTGGTGGGCCAACACGTTCCATCGCGCTGTACTGGAGCCGAGGCCGTCGAGTATCCACCGCTCCTGGACATCTCCGATAATGGTGCGAGTGGGATCTGCGGTCAGTCTGTTCAGCGGGCCGTCGGTATCCCCGTTGACCTGATCGCTTCGGTATTGGCGGGTGTCGAGCACGCTGAACTCGGCGAGGTTGCCGAACGTGAATCGGCGATAGATTCGGATGTCACCGCGCGTGGGATGAACGGTCGCCCGGACGGGTGTGTTCTCCCACCACGCCTTGAGCGCGCCCGCCCGCCGCGTCAAGAACTCCGGCAGAGGTGCCCTGTCCTCGGAAATACCTGCGGCCCAGTTGTTCTCGATCTCGTGGTCGTCGGGCGTGATGATGAACGGGGACGTGCGATGTGCCGCTTGCAGATGAGGGTCGAGTTTGTACAGAGCGTATCGATCGCGATAGTCATCGAGGCTGTGTGCCTCGGAGTGGCACGAGCTCGGCATGGCCGACGACCTGCGTCGGTTGCCGTCCGCCGGTATCGGCTTCTCGTAGATGTAGTCCCCGAGGTGAAAGACGACATCTGGTGCAGCCGACGCCATGTCCCCATAGGCGTTGAAGAATCCGTCTGCCCAGGCCTGGCACGATGCCCAGGCAAACGTCATGCCGGTCACATCGGCACTCGCCGCCGGTGCGGTCCGTGTCCTTCCCACGTCGGAGATGTGACCGCCGGACCGGAAACGGTAGTAGTACTCGGTGGATGGCTCGAGGCCACGAACATCCACGTGCACACTGTGCGCGTCGCGTGCGGTTGCGTTCACGGTGCCGCGTCGAACCACGTTTGCGAACTTGTTGTCCGAGGCCATCTCCCAGTCGACCGGCACATCGGACTCGGACATCCCGCCCCGCGGGGCCAAGGGTTCTGGAGCCAACCTGGTCCACAGGATCACCGCGTCGGCGAGTGGATCGCCAGAAGCGACGCCGAGGGTGAACACGTGATCGCCGCGAGCAGCGGGCGAGGGGAATGCGGTGGGAGAGCTGACCAAACCGGGGGTGAAGGCCAGGGCACCGGCCACGCCTGCCCAGGTCAAGAACCTGCGACGGGTGGTACCCGCCCGCAGAACTTTGTCTCGGTCGATCGACAGCTCGGGTGACGCCACAGGAGTACTCGACCAGCATCAGCTGTCTGTCCGAGGTCCCCGAGGTGACGCCGACACGAAGGGCACTTGACGTTGTGGTGGGGCGCTCGGGCTCTCGTTGTCGGGTTCGTCTGTATGCAAGGCCTGCCGACGTTCTCAGGTGGCCGTTCAGACTCTGCCGTTCAGACCTTGGGTGACCAGCCGATCTTCGGGCCCAGGTGGGTGGCCATGTCGGTGATGATCTGTAGATAGTCGGTCTCGTCGAACGAGAAGGGCAACGCGAACGCCACCTCGCCGGCTCTCTGGAAGCCGGCGTGGGCGAACAACCGTTCCGCTATCTCGTCCGAAGTTCCGACGATGTCAGGGGCGAACAACATTCGGCGCGGGCCCTGAGGCGAGAGAGTCCGGTCGAACCGGGCATCGGCGTAGTCGCGGTATCTGCGTCGCTGCTCCGGGGTCGCCGAATCGGTCGGAATGACAACCAATCCCTGTGACACCCGGGCTTTTTCGGGGTTCGGGTGATGCGCGCGGTAGGCATCGATGTGCTCACCCTGAATCGAGGCGAAGTCGGTGGAGGATGTGCCCTCGGTGGTCACCACCGAGCTGGTCAGGTAATTCAATCCTTGCTGTCCGGCCCAGATCGCCGACGACATCATTCCGCCGTACCACAGGCGGTCGATCAGCCCCGGGGAATGTGGCTGGACGATTCTCGAGTACTGCTCGATGCCGACTGTGCCTTCGAAGTCACTCACCGGTACTCCGCGGATGTTGTCCATCAGCCGGATCACCCGGTCTTTGCTGAAGTTCTCCTGCGCATGGGTTTCGGGATAGAGCTTGTGTTTGAAGTCCTCGTACCGCATCGGGGTTCCCACCGAGACCCCAGGATTCAACCGACCCCCGGACAGCAGATCCACCGTCGCCAGGTCTTCGGCGAGTCGCAAGGGATTCTCGAGTCCGAGTGGGATCACCGCCGTACCGAGTTCGATCCGGCGCGTGCGCTGGCTTGCCGCAGCCAGTACCGCGACAGGGGAGGAGATGCCGAACTGCAGGTGCCGGTGTCGAAGCCACACGCTGTCGAAGCCGAGTTCTTCTGCGAGTTCGATGATTCGCAGCAATTCCTCGTGGCCGGTTCCTGGATCGGCCGGATCGAATCGCCCGATGGTCAGGAAACCCATCTTGTGGAGTGGTTCGCCCTCACGTGGCACTGTCTGCCACCTTCTGGCCGCCTGGGGTGATCGCCGGGGGCGCAATGCCATGCAAGATCAGATCGGTGGTCTGATCGACCCACTCATCGTCGAGGTCGTCGCCTGGTCGCATGATCAACCGGATGATCGTTGTCCCGCCGACGACTTCGAGTAATCGGTCAGGATCCGCGCCCGCTCGGACCTCACCTCGAGCCACCGCTTGCGCGAGGCGCGTACGCATGGCGGCGAACACGCCGTCTTCGAACCGCCGCATGACGAGTTCGTTGAGTTGCGGGTCGGCCCCGATCTCGGCAAGAAGCCCTGGCAGAGCGGCCCGTGCCACCGGGTCGGTGAACATCCTCCGTGAACCGTCGATCATCGCCCGGATGTCCGTGGCGAGATCCCCGGATTCCGGGATGAGGGTTGTCCACGTCGCGGGAAACGCGGCCTCATGGACCAGGTGTGCCTTGCCCGACCAACGCCGGTACAGGGCGGTCTTGGTGGTACCGGCTCTCTCGGCAACCGCGGCAAGGGTCAGGGCGGGGTAACCGATGGTGACGAGCAGTTCTGCGGTGGCGGCCAGAATCGATTCGTCGATACGGGGGTCACGCGGTCGTCCGGCGCCGGCGGTCTTGTCTTCCACTGTCTCGTCTGCTTTCATTACGCAACCGACCGTACCGTAATCTGCGTCACACTTCTGGTGGGGCGTACGAGTTTCCGGAGGGGCACCTTGGCCGCTGAACAACCACTTGCAGACATGAAACTCCAACGCTCGAGTCGTGATGTCACCACTCTTCCAGATCGGCTGGCGTCCTGGCTGTGCACCGTGGTTCCCGGTGGCGCGAAGCCGCAGATCACGGTGGAGAGCGGGATCGATTCGAATGGGATGTCGTCGGAGACCATCGTGTTGAACGCGGTGTGGACCGACGGCGCCGAGCAGAAGAAGCAGCGGTGGGTGGCCCGGGTGACGCCGGCGGACGAGGACATCCCGGTGTTCCCCAGCTATCGCCTTGACCACCAGTTCGAGGTCATGCGTCTGGTGGGTGAATTGACGGACGTTCCCGTGCCCAAGGTGCATTGGATGGAGGCGACGGGGGACGTACTCGGAACGCCCTTCTTCCTGATGGATCACGTGGAAGGTGTGGTGCCTCCGGATGTGATGCCCTATACGTTCGGCGACAACTGGTTTCATGACGCCCCGGTCGAACGCCAACGGCACCTGCAGGATGCGACCGTCGCGGTTCTGGCGAAATTGCACTCGATTCCTCAGCCCGTGGAGACCTTCGCGTTCCTCGGCGACGGGTTGGTGGGCGATACCGCGTTGCGGCGCAACGTCAACTGGTGCAAGTCCTGGTACGAGTTCGCTGTCCCTGGCATCGGGCGCTCGTCGTTGCTCGATCGCGCATTCGTCTGGCTCGAAGAGAACTGGCCGGCACAAGCCGATGCGGCCGAACCGGTCTTGCTGTGGGGCGACGCCCGGTTGGGGAACACGGTGTACCGAGACTTCGAGCCCGTGGCCGTACTGGATTGGGAGATGACAGCACTCGGCCCACGTGAGCTCGACTTGGCATGGATGATATTTGCACACAAGGTGTTTCAGCACATAACAACGTCTCTCGGATTGCCGGGAATGCCGACGACGTTGCGCGAGGAAGATGTGTTGAGCACGTACACAGAGCTCACCGGGGTCGAGGTGGGTGACTTGACCTGGTTCTACACGTATTCCGCAGTCATCTGGGGATGTGTGTTCATGAGAACGGGAGCTCGGCAGGTCCACTTCGGGGAGATCGAGATGCCGGAAGAAGTCGACGGTTTGTTCCATCATCGGCAACTGCTCGCCGACCTCATCGGCGACGACACGGAGGATGCACGGTGATCGGGCCGCTGGACGAGTACCCCATCCATCAGGCGCCGCTGCCGATCGGGTTGGTGGACGCGAGTGATCGCAACTTCTACGACCGGTGCTATCTGAACGCGCACAACAGGACCGGCGACATCTTCGTGATCACCGGGGCCGGGTACTACCCAAACCTCGGCACCAAGGATGCCTTTGTCCTCGTGCGGCGCGGTGACGTACAGACCGCGGTCCATCTCGGTGATGCCATCGACTCCGACCGGCTCAACCAGCGCGTCGGCAACTATCGGCTCGAGGTCGTGGAGCCACTTCGGAAATTGCGTCTGATCTTGGAGGAGACCGAGGGCATCGCGATGGACATGACCTGGGAAGGGTCATTTGATGTCCTGCAGGAGCAGCCCCACATCATGCGCACCGGCAGTCGGATCACGTTGCAGGCTCAGCGTTTTGCTCAGGTCGGCACGTGGAGCGGAACTCTGACCATCGACGGAGAGGACATTGCTGTGGACCCGGAGAAATGGGTCGGGACCCGTGACCGCTCATGGGGCATACGTCCGGTCGGAGAAGCCGAACCCGCCGGTAAACCGGCCGACCCGCCCTTCGATGGAATGTGGTGGCTGTACGTGCCGATGCGTTTCGACGACTTCGCCATTGTTCTCATCATCCAGGAGAACCCGGACGGTTACCGGATCCTCAACGACTGCACGCGGGTGTGGCAGGACGGCCGAGTCGAGCAACTGGGCTGGCCGCAGGTCGATATCCGGTACGAGTCGGGAACCCGAACTCCCACCGGCGCAACCATCATGTGCACCACCCCAGATGGACAGCAGTTACGGCTCGAGATCGAATCACGGCTGGCGGTACCGATCCACCTCGGCGGTGGATACGGCGGTGACCCCGACTGGACCCACGGGATGTGGAAAGGGGAGAAGTTCACCGAACGCCGCACCTACGACGTCACCGACGAAAGCGTCGCGGGACGAATCATGTTCGGGGTGATCGATCACGTCGGGCGGGCGGTATGTCACGGCCCCGGGGCTGACGGCTCGGAGGGTTTCGGCTTGTTCGAGCACGGAGCTCTCGGCCGACACGACCGGTCGGGCTTTGCCGACTGGTTTTCCGTGGCTCCGTGACCGTTCGCCGTGGGGTTTGTCGGCCTCACCGGGAGGGTGGGCCGCCATCGTTGATCCGCCGGCCGATGGCGGCGAGTTGTCGTAGCTGGGCGCGAGTGAGCGGGTCGATGACCAGTCTGCGGACATTCTCGGCGTAACCTGGTGCTGTCTGCACCACCTTTTCCCACCCGGCGTCGGTGAGGACGGCGTTGGTGAACCGACCGTCTTCGGGGCAGGCGAAGCGGTACACCCACTCGCGTTGTTCAAGCCGTTTGACGACATGGGACAGGCGGGAAAGGGATCCGTTCGCCAACTCGGCCAGGGCGCTCATCCGGAGTGTTCGTTCGGGGGCTTCTGACAGCGCAGCCAGGACCTCGTACTCGAAATGGGTCAACTGGGCATCACGTAAGAGCTGGGCGTCGAGTGCATGCGGAAGTCTGGACAGCAGAACCGCCACCTGCAGCCAAGCCTCCATCTCCTGCTCATCGAGCCATCGTGTCGGCGGTCGGCCAGTCATGAAACGAGTGTAAACCCGCATTGCGTACTTGATGCTTCAGTTGACGCTTCAATTATCACCCCTCTAAGGTTCACTTGGAACATCAAGTGATTCACGAGTCGATCGAGGGTGATATGAACTATTCCATCGTGCGGAGTGTCGGAATTCTGCTGGCGCGCATCGGTATTGGGTCGGTGTTCTTGGCGCACGGGCTCCAGAAACTGAACACCTATGGGTACGCCGGCACCAAGGCCAGCTTCCAGGGTATGGATGTGCCCGTAGCGTCGGTGTCCGCATTTGTGGTCACGTGGCTCGAGATCCTCGGCGGAATCGCCCTCATCGTCGGTGTGCTCACCCCGATCGTCGGTGTCCTTTTCGCGCTCGACATGCTCGGCGCCTACTTCTTCGCGCACATCGACATGGGCCTCTGGGTGGCCGACGGCGGATACGAACTGGTGCTGTCGCTGGGGATGGGATCGCTGCTCCTGGCAGTGGTCGGCGCGGGTGGTCTCAGCGTGGATGCCCTGCTGGCGCCGCGTGTTCGATGGCTGGCTGCAGGGTCGTCACAGCCACGCAACCCCGTGGCCGCGTCGAACTGATCGCGGCACCCACCCAGACGGGTGGTGAGATGTCCGGTTTGCGTTCACGTGGCACGGGGTACTGACGGAGGATGCGTCGTGCCGGCTCAGGCCGCGCGTCCCCTCGTCGGGGCCAACAGTTAGGACCTTCCACGTAATGGATGACCGCACATCTGAGCTCGGGGGCGATCGATCCGACGGTGGCAGTGCGGACAGCGGGGGAGACCAACGCACCCCGCTCATGGCGCCGCCTCGTCTGCGCACCGAAGATGATCGAGCCGCGACAAGACTCGAGCTGTTCTTCGACCTTGCGTACGTCTTGGTCATCCACCAGCTCGCGCTGGCGCTGAAAGACGATCTCGGCTGGCACGGTGTCGGTGTCTTCGCCGGCCTGTTCGCGGTCACATGGTGGTCGTGGGTCACCACCACCTTGTATGCGAACAGATTCGACACGAACGACGTCCTCTACCGAGTGCTGAAGCTCGCTGCCACGTTTGCAGTCGCGGTCATGGCGGCGAGCGCGTCCGCGGCCGTCGGTGGCGACGGCACGGTGGCTTTCGCGGTCGGGTACATCGCCACGCGCGTAATCCTCGCCGGCCTCTACCTGCGGGCATGGCGACACATCAGCGAAGTCCGCGTCACGATCAACCTGTACTTCGCCGCGACGGTGGTCAGCGCACTGATCTGGACGGTCTCGCTGCTGACCCCGTCGCCGATCACGTACTGGCTCTGGGCGTTGGGGATAGCGATCGAAGCGATGGCGCCGTTCGCAGCCACGCGGTGGGGTCCTGATGTCCCACTGCACCTCGAACATCTGCCGGAACGCTTCGGTTTGTTCGTGATCCTGGTTCTCGGTGAATCGATCTCGGCCATCGTGCTCGGAATGCACGAGACCCATTGGGCGTGGTCGTCGCTCAGTGTTGCTGCTCTCGGCTTCACCATCGCCGCTGCCGTGTGGTGGATGTACTTCGACATCGGTGGCGCAGAGGCGAAGACTCTGCTGCAGGACGACGAGAGTGCGGTCGGCAGCGGTCGCGCCGACGGGTACATCTACGGGCATCTGCCGCTCACCCTCGGTGCTGCACTTCTCGGGGTCGGCATCGAACAGTACGTCTTGCACCCGGTAGGTGAATTGACGGCGACCGGGCGGTGGGTGCTGTGCGGTGGCCTGGCGCTGTTCATCAGCGGTGTCTGCTGCATCGTCGGCTGGAGTTCGAGCAACTGGAAAACCATCTTCCCGTGGCCGGCACTGGCCATCCCTGCCGTCATCATCGTCGGGTTCGTCGACAACGCCCTTCCCTTCGCGTCGGCCATCGTCCTGGCCGTCGGCGCGATCGTCGCGGTGGTCACCGGGATCGTCCGGCGGCGCAGGAGCAACATGGACACAACCGAGACATGACGGCTGCGATGCGGCTTCTCCCATGAGGTGATGCTGTTGTGAGTAGCCTTGTTCCGGTGGGGATTCTGACGCCGGTGGCGATTAAAATAGGTGCGGTCTCGTGGATGCCGAAATTGCTGCCACAGATCGAGAAGTGGGACACCCGGTTGCAACGGGTCAGCAATGGGCGGCTCAGTGCGCTCGACATCGCCGGCCTACCCAACATCACGTTGACCGTGCCGGGCCGGAAGTCGGGAGTCCCACGATCCACGCCGCTTCTGTGCGTGCCCCAGGATGGCGGCTGGTTGATCGCCGGCTCGTACTTCGGGGACAAACGAATGCCGGTCTGGGTTCTGAACCTCCGTGCCTGTGAAAAGGCAGAGATCATCTACCGACGCAAGACTGTCGAGGTCTCGTGGCGCGAGGTGACCGGAGCTGAACGCGAGCAGGCCTGGCAGAGGATGCTCGCGGTGTGGCCGAACTTCGCCGTCTATGAAAAGCGCACAGAGCGGACGATTCCCGTCTTCTTCCTCTCGCCGATCGCCTCCGGCTCGTAGGGCGGGGCACAGGAAGTCGACCGGTGGACATCGACGAGGTCGCCGACGAGCTGTACGGGCTCGACCCGGCCGAGTTCGTGGAAGCGCGCAAGGCTCGTGTCACACAGGCGCGCAAAGAGGGTGATCGCGAACTCGCAACCGCGATAGGCAAGATGCGCAAGCCGACTCTGGTCGCCTGGGTGGTGAACAACTTCGCTCGGGAAGAACCCGAGCAAGTGGAAGAACTACTCGAACTGGGCGAGGCTCTCCGTGACGCACAACGCCACCTATCGGGCGACGACCTACGGGCACTGACCACTCAACGACAGCGCGTGATCCGGGCGATGGCGCGCCGCGCGGGTGAGTTGGCGGCGGCACGTGGGCAGCAGGTGAGTGAGACGGCGGCCCGTGAGGTCGGGCAGTCGCTGCACGCCGCACTGGCCGACCCGGAGATCGCCGATATGGTACGGGCCGGGCGCCTTGTCACCGCAGCGAGCTACAGCGGTATGGGTCCTGCGGGCATGACGGTGGTGGGCGGTAGATCGAAGCCGACGACGTCGGGGAAGCCGGACACCACGAAGCTGAGAGCCGACGCACAAGCCGAGGTGGATGCAGCCGAACGTGCTGAGCTCGAAGCTCGAGAAGCCGTCGACACCGCCCAGGCCGACGCGCGAGAAGCCGCCGACCGGGTTGCCGAATTGGATTCGCGAATAGAGGACCTGCGCAACCAGCTGTCACAAGCGGAGCAGGAAAAGCAGTTCGCGCACAAGTCCGAACGTACCGCCGCGTCGAATGTGACTGCGGCAGAACACAAGGCCGAACACGCACAAGCGCGACTCGAGGCCGCACGCAAGAAGCTCGCCGACATCTGATCGGTTGTCAGCGCACCGACTTTCCGGTCGCTGGACGTGCATCTGAAGCCATTCGCTGAGCGATCAGCGACGAGCCCACACCGTGGATGATCAGGCTGCCGATGATCGTGAGGGTCATCGCGTAAAGGGTCTCTCCGGCGAAGTCGTCGTCGAGAGCGTTGAAGGCGAGAAGTCCGAACACGATCGACGCTGTCCCGCGGGGGCCGATTGCCCCGACGAGCAACCGGTCCGACCGCGAGAGGTCGGACCCGGTGAGTGCGAAGAAGACGGGCACGATTCGTACGAGGGTCAACGCGAGCAGCACGTACAGGACGATCGACCACTCGACCCCGAGCGACAGCAACAGCACCGACGTGCTCCCGAAGACGAACCACATCACCAGGCCGGCCAGAATGCCCACCTCGTCGAGCAGGCCCAGTTGTTCGTCGCCCAGTTCTTGCTGGTTTCGGGCCGCCCGGTAGGCGATGCCGCTGATGAATGCGGCCACAAAACCATTGCCGCCCAGGATGACCGAGCATCCATAGGCGAGCAGTGGGATCATCACGATCCCGATCCTGAGTGACTGAGCTGTGGTGAGGTGGTGGCGCACAGCCGAATTGGTCAGCCAGGCGCTGATCAGACCTACGGCGGCGCCCGCCAGGATGGCGAACGCTGCCGCAGGAAACGCCGACTCGAGCGCTTCGATGGGCGTGGCGGCGTGCTCGTGGTCGCCGGCGAGCGTGAGAGCGAAGACGAAGACCGGTGCGACGATGCCGTCGTTGTACCCGCTCTCCACATTGATCACGTGGCGAACGCGCGCCGGAAGGCGTTTGTCGCGCAAGATCGATGATGCCGGCGAGAAGTCTGTGGGTACCACCACGCACGCCACGATGAGTACCACGGCAACCGATAGATCTGGCAGGAGAAGGACTCCGAGCACGGTGGCGAGAATGAGCGAGAGAGGCAGGGCAACACAGAGCAATCGTGCGGTGATAGCACGCTCACCTCCGAAGTAACCGCCTTTGACCTCGGTGGCATCGACGAACAGGAGCAGGGCAAGGATGAGTTCCACGGCTCGTTCGGCGATCACGGTGTTGAGTGTGTTGCCGATCTCGTTGCGAGTGCTGAAACCGATGGCGATGCCGGCGATGACCATCAGCAGGGGACCGGGTATCCGCCACCGTTCGAGCCGGCCGGCCAGAAGCGACCAGCCGATGATGACCGCCATCGCGATGAGAATCGACGGCGTCATCAGGCGTTCCCATCAGGCTTTGGCACCTGAAAAGCGTAAATGCCTCAGCCCGGCGATGGGCGGGTCGCAACTTATTGATGTGCAGGTGCAGCTTGCGGCAGGTGTGGCCGGAGTTCACGCATGATCGCCTGCCGCGACTTCGCACCCACGATGCGCGCCCGCTCTTGGCCGCTGTGGAACAACACGAGCGTTGGCATGCTCATGACCCGGTAACGCGCTGTCGTGGCCGGGTTTTCGTCTACATCGATCGCCACAACGTCCACGACGTCCGCTTCGTCGACGGCGATCTGGTCGAGTACCGGCGCGATCATCCGGCAGGGTGGGCACCAGTGGGCGGTGAACTCGACGAGCACAGGGCGGCCACCACTCAAGACGTCGCTGTCGAACGAAGAGTCCGATACGTGGACGAGGGGCATGATCAGTCCTCCAAAGGTGCAGACAGTTGACGCAGGGCTATGGTCACAGCCGGTTGACCTCGGCGACGAGGCGGTGGCGCGGATCGGCGTGGTCACCACATTCGCAGCGCAGGACTGCGGTGATCCGGCCACCGCAGCCGCTGTGTCGGTAGACGACGTCGGGGAGTGCGCCGGACCCGAGGTGACGCTCGCCCCAATCGGACAGTGCGGACAGGACGGGCAACAAATCGAGCCCTGCGTCCGTCAACACGTACTCATCGCGAGATCGCCGCCGCGGTACCGAGTAGGGCCGAGTTGCGAGGATGCCGGCTTCGGTCAACCGGCGAAGTCGATCGGAGACGACCTGCCGGGGTGCGGTGGTGGCGCGCTGGATCTCGTCGAAACGTCGCAGCCCGAGGGAGACCTCACGGACGATGAGCAGAGCCCAACGATCACCTACGGTTCCGAGGACGACTGCGACGCTGTCGATCATGGTTCAAAGTCTAGACTACGAACCCAGCTTGGGCGAACTTCCGGCCCTGACTCGATCAGGGCCGGAAGTGGGGTATGGAAGACGCTCAGTTGCCGGCGAGTTTCGCGGAGTTCTGCGTGCAGTACGCGGGAACGGCGATGTTGATCAATGTTCGAGCCTTGTCTTCGCTGATGCCGGCATCCTCGGCCACCTTCTTTGTGGTGTCGGCGATGCTCGACCCGTTGGACAGTTCGGTGCAGGCCAGTTTGCCGGTCTCGATCTGTTTGGTGCGATCACCGAACGTCACGTCCTGAGTCTTCAGAGCTTCGATGTAGCCGTCGTCCCGTAGATCCCCCGTGGCGTCCGAGACGTCCCCGGCCACCTGCTTCGCACTGTCCGTAGCTCGATCGGTGGCTTCCTGCACATCGTCGCTGCTGCATGCGCCGGCGAACAACATGCAACCGATGAATGCCACCAGTGCCGCGAACTTCTTCATGTCTGCCTCTTTTTTCCTTTGTGGGTGGTGCAAGAACGATAGAGGATCGGGGGAGGTACCAGTCCCCAACGGCTCGCGGACGCACGCGCGGCCGCGCGATGGGAGACCCACCGCGCGGCACCCCACGTCACTTCTGCTGGTCGGCAACCTTGTTTGTCGCGTCCTTAGCGTGATCCTGTACGCCCTGGGCCGCAGAGGTGCCTTCCTGCTTGACGGTGTCAGCAGCGTCGGTGGCTGTCTCCTTGACCGCTGCGGCCGCGTCTTGCGCCGGGCCCTGCAGATTCTGCGCAGCCTGCTTGGCCACCTCGGTGACCTCGTCTGTGAGGGGCTGAGCCTTCTCTTGGAGGGCCACTGCCGCCTGCTGCTCCTTCTCGCTGGCGGGAATGAGCGCAGACACCAGCAGGCCCGCGCCGAAGGCGATCAGCCCGGCGGCCAACGGGTTGCCCTGGGTCTGGGCCTTTGCCGCACCGGGTGCCGAATGCACGGCATCCTGCACGGTGCCGGTCGCGGACTGAACCGCACCCGTGACCGAGGATGCTGCCGAACTGGTTGAGTCCGATGCATTCTGGGCGGTGTCCTGAGCCGAGCCCATGACTCGTTCGCGAACGCCGCTGAGCCGGCCGGTCACACGACCGACCTTCCGCTTGGCCATCGTGGCCGGATTCGCCTCGTATGCAAGGGTATCCACGTCTGAGCTGAGCGTCGCGCGGGTGCGCTCGATCTCGGCACGAATCTGATCGGGGTCTGAGCTGCTGGTCATGATCTCTCCTGAGGATGGGGCGTCAGTGCGCCGGGAATGTTCTTGACTGTGTCGGTGGTTTGCGGGAGTCCCTTGGCCTTGCGCAGTGCCGTCCGACCGAGGACGGCCAGGACGCCGGCGATGATGGCCCAGATCAACATGACGACGAGAGCCGACCATGCGTGCCCGATCGCGTTGCCGAGCCCCCACCACAGGGCGATGGAAAGGAACAGGAGCACGAAGTAGCCGGCCACCGCAGCGCCCGCCAGCATTCCTGAACCCTTGCCCACCCGGCTGGCGGTCTGAGTGGCTTCGGCTTTCGCGAGTGCGAGTTCCTGTCGGACGAGAATGGACAAGTCTTCGCTCACATTCGAGAGCAGCTCGCCTATCGACGGCGGGTTGGTCTCGGCTCCCTCTCCGGCGTGTGCGCCGTACGGGGCGCTCATGGGTTCACGCCCGGGGCCGGCGGCTGCTGGTAACCCGGCTGTGCCTGGTAACCGGGCTGCGTCTGATAACCGGGTGCAACTGTGTACGGCGGAGGCTCGGGTACGTAACCGGGCTGCGCGGGCGGAGCTGCATGCTGCCCGCTGCCATAGCCGGCGACCGGGGGAGCAGCCTGGATCGGCGGGATGGGCGCGGTTTGCGTGTTGTCGGGCAGGTTCGCCGCACTGGGCGTTCCACCCGAACTGGCGCCGCTGTCACTGCTGTTGGCTGCGGTCAGTCCTCGGCCGAGCCTCCCGGCCACCAGTCCGGCACCTGCAGCCAAAGCCAGGAACATGCCGGGCTTGCGCCGGGCAAATCGGGTCACCTCGTCCAGGATCTGTCCGGGCTCCCGGTCGTCGAGCCACGATGCGACCGTCTGCGCGTGCTGGGCGGCCTGACGCGTGAGATCGGTTGCCATACCCTGATTTTCGGACCTGTCGGCCATCGATCCGAACTCGTCGGAAAGTGCCCGTAGACCACCGGCAACACGCTTCTGCTGCTCTGAGGCCTGCGTTGTCAGTTCGCCCTTGGTCTGGTGCAGCAGGTCTTTTGCCTGGGTCTTGGCCTCGCCGGCAACCTGCGACGCCTGATCGCCTGCAACCGAAGCAACGTGCTTACCGGCATCTGTGGCGCCGCTGGCAACATCGCCTGCTTGCTGCTTGGCGACGTCTGCGGTTGACGTCTCACCAGAAGTCGGCGATGGCCCAGAGCTCGGCGTCATCTGATCGTGGATGGGAATACCACTTGAAGATGTCATTGTATGTCTCGCGTTCTCTCTAGTAAGTAGCTGCAGAGATAGGCCGTCGGCTCCAACCTAAGGATCGATGTACCCATATTTGCGAGCGTCAATCATCTATCCGAAATGCAATATCGACGGAATCGCTGTGTCGCGCCAACTCTTCGAGGTGAAACCGTGGCCGGAGTTCTGTCGTCTGAGGTAGGTGTCCAACGTCGACACCCATGCCAGTCCGTGCTCGATCGCGAACAGGATCTAACGCTTTGACCATCCGCCACGATAGAAGGTGAATGAGGCTTCTCCGCGAGACCGAGCGTGGACAGCCCCGCCTGCCACAGCCATCTCGCAAACACCGTTGGGCTGTTGTTTTTCGCCTGTTGCGCTGGTGGTACACCCAGCCCTACGACTACGAATGGGCGCACACCTACGGTGAGTCGCGGACGTGGCTGTTGGTCACCCGTGTTTGCGCGATGATCTGCTGCCTCGTGTACGCGTTGTTCGGGGTACTCGTCATCTTGATCAACCCCTGCAGGTGCCTGTTGCCCAACGGTCTCGTGGTGGCGGCAGCGATGGGCTTCGCGGTCTGTTCGGCCGCCTGGTGGTTTCGTCCGTGGCCCCGCGAGAAGACCTCGGCATGGTTTGTCGCTTACGTCGACGCGGCCATCACCACCTATTTGTTCGTCGGGGAGCCACTCGTGGCCCTTGCCCTACTGAATCTGTTTGTTGTCCCGGGGATGTACGTGACCTTTGTTCACGGACCCCGATTGATGTCTGCGCAGCTGGCCTACCTGTTTGTCGTCATAGTTGCCACGTACACGTACTCGGTGATGTCGCCCGGCACGTCCGTCCTGGTGGCCTCTACGCTCGCACTCACCGCAATGTGCGCCGGACTCTCGACGAACATCCTCGCGCAGATCGCGCTCACATTCCTGCGTCGCGATGCGAAGGAGTCGTTCACGGACGCACTCACCGGCGTGTTGAACAGGCGTGGTCTGGCCGAGGCGTTGCAGCAGTCCCATGCTGTTTATCCGCCGTGGTCACCACTCACCGCGTTTGTCGTCGACATCGACAAGTTCAAATCGATCAACGACGCGCACGGCCACATCACCGGGGATGCCGTTCTGATCCGCACAGCGAACTGCCTTGCCGATTTGTGCCGGGGAGCCGACGCTCTCGCGAGAATCGGAGGCGACGAGTTCGCGATCTTCGCGCACCTCGATGCCAAGCAGGCCCAGGCCTTTGCCGAACGGATCAGGCAGAGTCTGGCGGGGGGAGAAGGCACCGATTTCGTCTCCGTCAGCATCGGGACGGTCACGACGTTTGTCCCCTCGTGGCCCCCGGAGGACGGCGACATTGTCGATGTGATGGTCGGTAATGCCGACGCGGCGATGTACCGGGCCAAGAACGCAGGCGGCGGCCGGATCGTCGGTACGAGCATGTGACTCGCTGGTGATCGCCCGGCGGGTAGGTCGCTTGGAATATACAGAACCGGGAGTTGCTGGGCGATCTGTTGACCTACCCTCATTACCGACGAGTAACGCGCGCCGACAGCCGAGTGCGAACGATGAGCGTGGAGGTCGAGGTCTGATGGCATACATGGTGAGCGGTGGAACCGGCTTTCTTGGTCGGAACGTATTGCCGAAACTTCTCGAACGAGATCCCGACTCTCAGGTCTATGTGCTGGTGCGCAAAGCTTCCGTCGAGCGAATGGAGCGGCTGGCAGCCACGTGGGTGGGCGGCGATCGAGTGGTTCCGATCGTCGGGGACCTCACTGCGCCGGGACTGGGCCTCGAGAAGCCGCCGCCGGCAGCAGATCACGTCCTGCATCTCGGTGCGGTGTACGACATGACCGCAAGCGCCGAGGAGTCGAAGGCGGCCAACGTCGACGGCACCCGATCGATGATCGACCTGGCTCACGAACTCGACGCCACGTTCCACCACGTGTCCTCGGTGGCGGTGGCGGGTGACCACGCCGGCGTCTTCACCGAGGACGATTTCGATCTGGGGCAAGGCCTTCCCTCGCCTTACCACGAGACGAAGTTCATCGCCGAGCAGTTGGTTCGTCAATCACCGGGACTGAAGTGGCGGGTGTATCGGCCTGCAATCGTCGTCGGTAACTCAGAGACCGGCGAGATGGACAAGATCGACGGCCCTTACTACTTCTTCACCGCACTGAGAATGCTCAGCCGACTGCCGTCGTTTCTGCCCACCGCGGTACCTGACATCGGTACCACCAACATGGTGCCTGTCGACTACGTGGCCGCGGCGCTCGTGGAGCTCATGTTGCAGCCCGGCCTCGACGGGCGGGCCTTCCATCTGGTCAACCCGAAGCCCCAGTCGGTCCGCGAGGTCTACGGAGCACTGGCGCGTGCCGCAGGTGCGCCGATGGCAGTGGGCTCCGTACCGGCGCTGATCGCACGTCCGCTTCTCGGGCTCGGCGATCTACCGGGCGTGAAGATCGCGCGCGATCTCGTGCTCGACCAGATCGGAATACCACCCGTGGTCATCGAACATCTCACGTTCCCCTCCCTGTTCGCCTCGGCGACCACAAGAGCGGCACTGGCCGACAGTGGTCTGGCAGTACCGAAGTTCGGATCGTATGCCGACAAGCTCTGGCGGTACTGGTACGACCATCTGGATCCCGATCTGGCCCGAAGGCCCAGTCCCGCAGGAGAACTCGCAGACCGGGTTGTGATGATCACGGGTGCATCGTCGGGAATCGGTCTGGCCTCTGCGCACAAGATCGCCCAGCGTGGAGCGACGGTCCTGCTCATCGCTCGCGGCGCAGAGGACCTACAGGCGGCCGTGGAAGACATTCGGGCAGAGGGGGGTTCGGCGTTCGGCTACCCGTGCGACATCACCGATCACGAATCGGTGGAGACCATGGTCAAGACGGCCCTCGACGAACACGACCACGTCGACTACCTCGTCAACAATGCCGGTCGTTCCATCCGGCGGAGCATCGCGCAGTCGACGGACCGGATGCATGACTTCGAAAGAACCATGGCGGTCAACTACTTCGGGGCCGTTCGGTTGGTCCTCGCGCTGCTGCCATCGATGCGCGAGCGTCGTTTCGGCCACATCGTGAACATCTCGTCCATCGGGGTGCAGAGCAAGGTGCCGCGGTTCTCGGCGTACGTCGCGAGCAAAGCCGCGCTCGATGCGTTCAGCGACGTGATCGCGTCGGAAACCCTGGACGACGGGATCACGTTCACCTCGATCCGGATGCCGTTGGTGCGGACTCCGATGATCGCGCCCACGACGATCTATCAATCGCTTCCTGTGGCCTCACCCGACGACGCGGCGAAGATGGTGGTCCGCGCGCTCGAGAAACGTCCCGACAGGATCGACACTCCAGTCGGTACCGCAGCCGAGTTCACCGGGTTGTTCGCGCCCCGCTTCAAACACCTTTTGTTGCATCAGGCCTACCGCCTGTTCCCGGACTCCGCCGCGGCCAAGGGTGCGCCGGCGGACGACGGAGCCACTTCGCCGGAGCCGTCGGCGGATCGTCAGACGCGGTCGAGCCTGCCGGCCACCCCGCCGATCCCC
This sequence comes from Williamsia sp. D3, assembly GCF_000506245.1. Lineage (NCBI taxonomy): Bacteria > Bacillati > Actinomycetota > Actinomycetes > Mycobacteriales > Nocardiaceae > Williamsia > Williamsia sp. D3. The sequence goes on from NZ_AYTE01000018.1 coordinate 266,030, forward strand.
AAGTCCGCGAAGCGGATTGCCCGCCTCGTCCCCGGAATCTACTGGTGACCGGTCACCCGTCCATCCCTGTCATCCGAATGGTGATGTTGATCCGGCCCTGAGCCAGACCACAACCGGATGGTGCGGTCCCCGGGTATATCTTCGTGACCCCGTGGTAGGCCAGCCGCGAAGGCCCGCCGAAGACGAACAGATCGCCGGATTCGAGGTCGATATCGGTGTACGGGCGATTGCGGCTCTCGGTGTTCCCGAATCGGAATCGGCATGTGTCACCGATCGACAGGGAGACAACAGGCGCTCTGGAGAGCTCGTCCTTGTCCTGATGCATCCCCATGCGAGCAGAGTGGTCGTAGTAATTGACGAGGGCGACGTCCGGCTCATAGGCCTCCCCGGACGGCGTGTGCTCGACAGCGTCTGCGACTGCCTTGCGGCCGAGTCGGGCCATCCAGTCCGGGAAGTCGAGGACTCGCGCACCGTTGACATCGGTGGCCGTCCGGCTGTACCGATACGGCTGCCAATGCCACCCGAGACACACCATTTGCACCGACATCTCACGACCGCGCACCCGCGCCGCGCGGATGGGTACCGGTCCGGTCGCCCACTCGTTGAACTGCGCCACGAGCCACCGCTGCTGCTTGAGCGTCAACCAGGCCGGGATGTGGACCGCGCCGGGTGCGAGCTCCCGGCGAGGCCGGTGGGGGAATCCCTCATCGAGCAGGAGCTGATTCAATTGGTGGGCTCCTTTCAGGTCATCGCCGGCGCCGGCCGGCCGGTACAAAACGGTTGTCCCGCCCCGAGGCGGATTCTGACGATGAGCAGTTGACCGAGGTTCGGTTCGAACTGTGAACGCGTGTTCAGTAGCGTATTGGCATTCGGCAATTGTGCCGACCGATGGTTGAGGAAGACGGGGAAGTCGTGCACGTCGAGGAGAAGTCTCCACGAGCGGTGACGCCGCGGTGGAGTTTGCGCCGTGAACTTGTCATCACCGCCAGGCTCAACGCCGACAACGTCTGGGTCGCAAGCCTGCCGCCGGTGCTCTTCACGTTGACCGCTGCCCTGCGATTCGACCTCGATACGATCGATCTGGCCGTCGCGATGGTCGCGAGTGTGCTGTGGTCGATGCTCTTCATCTATGTCTTCGACACCGCCAATCAAGCGGGCGGCTCTGAAGAAGACCATGCGAACAAGCCCTACCGCCCGATTCCGTCAGGCCTGGTCACGCCGGCCGGGATGTGGCGCAGGAACTACGTCGGCTCGGCCATCTTTGTCGGCCTGTCGGCAACGCTCGGTCTCACCACCTTTGTTGCCGCCCTCGTCTGGATCGTGACGGTGCAGACCACGCACCGTTTCCTCAAGCCCCGGTTCTACATCTTGTGGAAGCCGATCACGACGTGGGTAGGTGTGATCGCACAGCTCGGGGGTTCGTGGGCGATAGCGCATTCGCTGGACGCCACAGCCTGGTTCTGGATCGTCGCGCTGGCCACGATGTTCATCATCCCTCTCTCGATTGAAGATGTCCGGGACATGGGCGGCGACCGGATCATCGGACGGGTGACCCAGCCGCTGCTCTTCGGCGCCACCGCTGTGCGCACCTGGTTCGTGGTGATGATGGTGATCTGGCCGGCGGTCGGTTATCTGGTGCTGTTCCGCACCAGCGGTGGATCCGATGTCGCAGTCGCGATCGCCTCAGGGCTGATGGCGTTGTTGTGTTGGCCGACGGCCGTACTCACCGCGATCCGCAACACTCAGGCGCGGAATCGTCTGGCCTACAAGTTGTACAGCCTCGTCCACGTGGCGCTCACGATGTGCGCTGTGATCGTCCTGGCCTGAGCCCGCTTCGGCGGGATCGGCAAGAGGCCATGATGGTCGATTTACGGCACCGGTGGGATCGGTACTGGCATCATCAGACCTCGTGACGAAGACAGCATCACTCGTACGCATCGCAGTGGCATACTCCATCGCCATCCTGGTGGCCGTCCTCTGGTTGGGATGGGGCCCGAAGACGGCGTGGCTGTGGCTGGACACGTTAGTTGCCGACGTTCTGGCGACCGTGGTCATCTTCGGGTTCAGCCGGTTCTATCGCAACTCCAGTTTTTACGACGCCTACTGGAGTGTCGTTCCGCCGCTCCTGATGATCTATTGGTGGGTCGGCGGCGACCTCGGTATCGATGAGCTGCATTGCTGGTTGGTCGCGATCGTGGTGACGCTCTGGGCAGTACGGCTGACGGCGAACTGGATCCGCGGTTTTCCCGGCCTGCACCACGAGGACTGGCGGTACGGGATGCTGCGCGGTCAGGCAGGCCGATTCGAGTTCGTCACCGATCTTCTTGCCATCCACGTGATCCCCACCTTGCAGGTCTTCGCGGGGATGCTCCCGGTCTACATCGCCGTCACCCGTCCGGGTGACGACATCATCTGGCTCACCGCGATCGCGTTCTTCGCGGGACTGGCCGCCGTAGGGCTCGAGCTCGTCGCGGATGCTCAGCTACATCGATTCGTTCGGGACGGAAGACCCGGAGAGGTGATGGACCGGGGTCTGTGGGGCTGGTCGAGACACCCGAACTACTTCGGGGAGTTCGGTTTCTGGTTTGCCTTGGCGCTGTTCGGGGTCGCTGTGTCGCCATCTGACGCGTGGTGGTTGTTCCTGGGCGCAGCGCCATGCTCGGGATGTTCTTGGGTGCCAGTATCCCGATGATGGAGAAGCGCAGCCTGGAACGCCGCGCGGGATACCAGGACGTGATCGACCGCGTACCGAGGTTTGTCCCATGGCGTCCGCGACGGGTGACCGTGTGACACGCAAGCGAGTTGTCGTGGCCGGCCTCGGCGACAGTGGGGTGCTGACAGCAATTCACTTGGCGGGCCACGTCGATGTCGTGGGCATCTCGGTCAAACCTGGTCTGGTCAGCGGGCAGGAATTGGGAACGCGGTTGAGCCGACCGGACGACTGGTCTCGTGACTACTGGGTCTCCTTCGACCGCTTTCGGGGCCTCGATGGCGTTCGCACGGTCCACGGCACGATCACCGACGTCGACCTGGTGGCACGAACCCTGGCCGTGAGGAGTGCGGACGACTCGACGTCGATCGAATCCTATGACGCCCTGGTCATCTCGACAGGAGTCAGCAACGGATTCTGGCGCACACCCACGATGCAGTCGTCCGATGAGGTCAGGGCCGGTCTACTCGGAGCGCATGAACGGCTCGCTGCGGCACCATCTGTGATGGTGATCGGAGGCGGCGCGGCAGCTGTCAGCAGCGCGGCCAACGTGGCAGGCACGTGGCCGGACAAGAAGGTCAGCCTGTGGTACCCCGGCGAGAGAGCTCTTCCCCAACACCACATCCGAACCTGGCGCCGTGTTCGTGGCCGTTTGATGGACCTCGGAGTTCAGCTCCACCCGGGCCATCGTGCCGCCTTGGACGACGGGTTCGTCGGCGATGAGATCACAACAGGATCCGTCACGTGGACCACCGGGCAGGCTGCGGTGTCTGCCGATGCTGTGTTGTGGGCGGTCGGCCGCGTACGTCCGAACACCGGCTGGCTGCCCGAAAACGTGCTCGACGCAGAGGGATTCGTTCGCGTGAACGATCAGCTGCAAGTACCGGGGCACCCGGGTGTTTTCGCTCTGGGGGATGTGGCTGCGAGCGATCCCTTGCGTGGGTCGGCTCGGAACAGGGCCGACCGCCTCGTCGCTCGCAACGTTCGTGCGGAATTGGCCGGGCGTTCATTACGGGCTTACCGTCCGCGCAATCGGAGGTGGGGGTCAGTCCTAGGCGTCCAACCGGACGGCCTCGAGGTGTTCACACCCTCGGGCCGCCCGTTTCGCTTTCCGGCCTGGTCGATCGACCGGGTGCTGCAACCGTGGATAGTCAGGCGGGGAATCTACGGGGGAGTGAGGAATCGTGACTCCGAGAGTTCCGGAGTCAAGTCATGAATGGCCATGTTGCATACAGCAAATCGGCCCCGTTGCCGTGAGGCGACGGGCCGATCCGGTCGAACATTGCGCTGCCGGTACGAAGCCAGTTCAGCGACTGATCAGGGCAGGCCGTTCAAGAAGAACTGGAGGACATCGATGGCCCAAGGGTTGGTGTTGAGGAAGTTGTCGATGGCAGCGTCGAGCGACGTGTAGGTACTCATAGGACACATCTAAGCAAGAGTCCCCGGGACGCGCGACCGCTGCCCCGTCGACACGCCGGTGGGTCGGCGCGGCGTCCGCATGTTTCCCGCGTGTCCCTGGCGAAAACCATTCACCGAGAACGCACCAGCTCCAAGATGGTGATCTCTGGCGCCGCGCCGACACGGGTCGGAGGACCCCACGCTCCGGCACCCCGTGTTGTGTACAAAGTGGTCTCGCCCACTCGGTCCAGGCCTTCTACAGATGGCTGTTGCAGCGGCACGAGGTAGCGGATCGGCCACATCTGACCTCCGTGGGTGTGACCGGAGAGCTGGAGATCGACACCCATGTCGGAGGCGTCGAACGCCTGGCGCGGTTCGTGGGCCAGGAGCAAACCGAAGCGTTCGCGGTGCAGCCCGTCGAGTGCTCGGCCGAGGTCGGGCTCGTAGGGCTTCGGAGACGAGTAGTCGTGGATGCCGATGATGTCGATGCTTGCGCCCCCTCGTTCGACCACGGCGTGCTCGTTGCGAAGCGTCTGGATGCCGAGCCTGTCCCACACGTCGAGCCACCGGCCTCCGTCGTCGGCATAGAACTCGTGGTTGCCGCTGACGCCGTACACCCCGAGTGGCGCCGACAGCCGTTCGAGTGGTTGCAGGTCGCCGGCCACCTTCTCGACCGTTCCGTCGACGAGATCGCCCGCGATGGCAACGAGGTCGGGGCGTTCGGCATTCACTGTTTTCACCACGCGTGCGGTGAACTCGCCGCCGCGAGTGGGCCCCACGTGGAGATCGGAGATCAGAGCCACCCGCAATCCGTCGAACTCGTCGGGAAGCGCCGCGAGCGGCACGGTGACACGGACGACCTCAGGTCGTGCCGCTTCGACCACTCCGTAGCTCGTCGTAGCAACGGCAGCTATCACCACCCCCACGGTGGCAGTCCGGATCGCGCGGCGACGGGACGAATCGAACGAGTCGCTCCGCGAGCCCCGAAGACGCCGAACCATCCGCGCGAGAAGGGATGCCAAGGCAGTGACCGCAAGTCCGAGTACGAGGTAAAAGACTGTTCCCAGCCACACCCATCCGGCGAATCCGGGGATGCGAGCCCACGACGGGTCGAGCAGCTCCCCGCTGCCGACACCGATGATCGCCAGTACCCACAGCAGTCCGAGGAGGATGTCGACGATGATCGACCACGGGCGGGCAACGCCGGTGGCTCGGACAAGTCGCCGGTGGAGCCAGTAAGACACCAGCGCGAGCAGTAGTGCGAAAACAAGAAACCGCGTCATGAATGCTCGGCGAGACAATCAGAGCGGGAGGCGGTGATCGGGGACGTCATCGTTCGAATTGTCGCAGACGGCTGACTGCATCCGAGACGCCCGAGGCGGTCAGCCCCGTCCGGCTGCAGCCCGCAACGGGGTGGGCGGGGCGTTGTCCACGAGATCATGTGTGACCCGATATGCCGCCCGCATCCGATCCATGTCCTCATCGCGCGCGAGATATGCACTGCGGGTCAGCCGCTCAGGGTCCCCGGCCACGGCCAGCCGGACACGCGCGGCGACAGCCAGGAGCGGACCGACGCGACCCACGATGTGCTTGAGTCGACCGTCGGGAATGTGCAATTCGTCGGCCGCATCGTCGCCGATGAACACCCTCTGCAGCGATCGCATCAGTGTGGAGGCCGCCGCGTGGCGGATCCGTTGCGGTCCAGGCAACGCATTGGCGAGTTCGGGGATCAGATAGTCGTCGGTGAGTGCCACGACGAAGTCGCGGTCGTCTTCACCGGGCCCGGGTGAGGTCAACCGGTACAGTTCCTCGATCCGGATCTGATCGGATTCACTGACCGGGTTGAGCTGCTCGTCCATGCCGACGACATGTCCGACGTATCTCCACAGATGGTAGATGTCTGCGAGTTCGCGGTCTGTGAACCGAACGCCCAACTTGTGCATCGCGTCGATGGCGATGTGGCCGAACTCGGCCAGCGTGAACGCCATATAGGGCTGGGGGATGGGTACTCCCCATGCTGCCTCTTCCCACACCTCCAGATCCCGAAGGGCGCGGCGCACGTGCGCATGGATCATCCGAACCCGCACGGTGTACGCGAAGCCGTCGCCGCCACGACGCATCCCCCCGGGTGTGATCACATTGCGCAGCCACTCGCCGACCTCAACCGATCGAATGGCCGGCTGGGATACGTACCGGCCTGTCAGTGCCAGCGGCTTCCCGGCGATGGTGTTGCCTGCACCCCGCACCAGCGAGGCCGCCCCCAGCACGATTCCCAGCGCGGCGGTGTGGCGAATCAGTGCATCGGCGGCGCGGTCGAGCCGCTCATGGTCTACCCAGTCGGGTTCGGTGTCCAGAAACTTGAAGAGATCCTGCAAAGATTGCGGAGCGTCTGACACCGCCTGAATACCGTCGGCGAGCGCAGTCCACACGGCTTCGGTTGCCGAGGAGGCCGACGTCTCGGAGAAGTCGTCGTTCACGACGGCATCCGCCAGGTCGTCGCCCAGCCACATGGCCTCGAGCCATACCCGACCGGCGTCGCCGAATCGGGCGACCGCTACATCGGTATTCACCAGGTCATTCGGTGGCGCTGTAGTCATGATCTCAGTCAAACACGAGGAATCCTCACTTACTATTCAGTTTTGTGACCACCCAGAAGGCCCGTACGACCCCACCACATCGACGCGTGACACCGCGACAGAAACGCGGAGTCGAGATGCGTGAGGCGCTGTTGGAGGGAACCGTGGAGCTTCTCCGGTGCGAACCCTCGCGGCGACCGACAACCCAGCAACTGGCCCAGTTTGCACACGTCAGCATCGGTACGGTGTATCGCTACTTCGCTGACATGGACGCCATCATCGACGACCTGCGGACCACCGCGGTTCACGAGATCACCACCGAACTGGCAACCGGCGTCGGCAGCGCCATGGACAAGGACCCGATGGACGCCATGGTGATCGTGGTGGAAACCCTCACTTCTGCATTCGAGAAACACGCCCCTGTGCTCCGCGCTTCTTTTGCCTCGGATGAGGCGGAGTTCGGTGACGCCTGGCGCGAGGTCGAGGGCCCTTTGGTACCGCTGGCCCGCGTTCTCCCCGCCCGTCTGCGTCCCGACCTGGAGGGCGCGGCGCTCGACGACCTCGTCTCCCTCACGATGGGCGCGACCGCAAGCCTTTGTCTGCGCATTGCTCTACTACGACCTGAACATTCTGACCGACAGAATCTGATCTCGACCGGCGCGCGAATGTTGCTCGCCGCGTTCGATCGCACCTGAACACGTAATCTGAGAGGTATTCCTCGCGGTCAGGCCCGGTCATCTGATGGTCATGGGGCGGGCTGATGGTTCGTACCACCGTTTTTCGGGAACTGACTTCAACACGACGCCTAATGCCCCCGAGCTCATCGTCGATCAGTCCACTAGTGTCGAATCAGACATTCGTTATTTCGGGAAAGGGAGTTCATGCCGCAGGGCTCGCTTCGTCACCGATTGGGTGTGGATCGGCCTTCGCCTCTGCTCAAACAACTTCCGTTCGTCGCGCTCTTCTCGGTGGCGGTAGTCCTCAGTGGGACCATCCCGACGCTGGTCGTCAGTGATGCGCGGGTGCTGGTGAGCGCAGTGGTGGTCACCGTGATCGCAACCGTTCTCGCGGTTTTCTTCTCCCGTGACGAATCGTTGTATCGGTATGGCTTCATCGTTCCCACGCTCGATCTCTTCGCGTGTGGCGCGCTTCGCTTCGCCACCGGAGAGAGCAGGTCGATCTTTGCGTCCCTGCTGATACTCCCGGTGATCTGGTTTGCCAGTTCAGAAGGCCGCCGGTTCATCTTCTATTCGTTCCTCGGTGTGTGTGCGGCCCTTCTTGTGCCATTTGCACTGGGCACGAGTGTGTCCGACAATCCCAACGAGTTGTGGCGCGGATTGTTCAGCGCGTGTGCATTCACATTCGCAGCGACCGTGGTGAACGAATTGTCGCGGCTGTCGAGAAAGAAACTGTCTGTCATCCAACGCCGAGAGCGTGCGACGACCAGTGAACTCGACCAGGCTTCGCGGGTTCAGCGGGCACTGTTGCCGAAGAGTGGAACACCGCTGCCGAGCTATCAGGTTGCCGGCGCATGCATTCCGTCAACCGCGATCGGCGGCGATTTCTTCGACTGGTATCCCATCCGCGGAGGTCTGGGTTTCACCCTCGGAGACGTGATGGGCAAGGGTGTCGGTGCGGGCATCATCGCGGCGACAGCTCGCGCTGTGGTGCGAAGCGCCCGCAACGATGAGGACCCGGTTGTCGCTTTCACGCGGACCGCAGACTGCCTCGCAACCGATTTGGGAGACACAGAATCGTTCGCGACGCTTTTCCACGCCAGGATTCGCGCCGAGGACGGCCGGATGCTCTACGCCGACGCCGGGCACGGACTGACAGTGGTCGCTCGCGCCGACGGATCGTGGGAGCGACTCGGATCGAAAGACCTACCGCTGGGGCTCGGACTCGACGACGACTGGACGATGCAGGAACTGTTCCTCCAAACGGGGGACATGGTGGTGTGCTTCAGCGACGGTGTTCTGGACCTGTACGACGGATCGATGGCCGCTGTCGACCACGTCGCAGCCATCGCCGTGGCAGCATCATCCGCCAGCGAGATCGTGGACGCGATCTCTGGCATGGCATCCCGGACGAACAATCCTGATGACGTCACCGTGGTGGCACTTGCCAGGCTTGCAGTGGCGACGGCCTGACGCGCGGCTACCCGGATCGCTGTCGAGACGGTCAGCGATCAGAGCGTGCGTGCTCCCTGCAAGACGGGGTCGGCGACAGGGGAGTCACAGGCCGAGTGCCTTGTGGATCGTCGGCCACGAACGATGCAGATCGTCGTTCCAATAGCCCCAGGAATGCAGGCCTTCTCGGTAGTCGAACTCGATGTCTACGCCCGCTGCCTCGGCCTTGGTCTCGAAGGTGCGGGTGCAGGCCAACGCTGCGGCCTCGAGAGCTCCGCCGACGGGTGAGGCAAGCCCCGCCACGCCCATCGACCAGTCCGGCACACCGCTTCCGACCGCGACGTACAGCGGTTTGCCGCGCAGGGCACCGATATTCGCGCCTGGATCGTGCGCAAGCCACGCCTCGTTGTAGGCCGGACCCCACATGTTGGCCGGATCCCCGCCGCGAGTCATCACGCTTGCGGTGGTGGCATTCTGGGCGGTCTGGTCTCCGAGGTCGAGGCAGCCGCTGAAAAGCGCAGCGCCGCTGTAGAGATCAGGGTTTCGCACGGCCAGCATCAATGCGCCGGTGGCACCCATCGACAACCCTTCGATGGCATTGCGGCCGTTGCCCTCGAACGTCGAGTCGATGAGCGGGGGGAGTTCGCGGGTGAGGAACGTTTCCCACTTGTTCCTGCCCAACGCGGGATCGTCCTGTTTCCAATCGGTGTAGTAACTGCCGGTGCCACCGATGGGAAGCACGACGTTGACATTCTTGTCTGCCATGAATTCGACGATGTCCGTGTACTGAGTCCATCCGCTCTGGCTGTAGCCCGAATAGACACCGGCGTCGATGCCGTCGAGCATGTAGAGCGCCGGGCGTGGGGTAGCGACTCTTGGCCGCGCCGGCAACAACACATCAACACGAACGGTCCGGCGCATCATCGGCGAGTAGACGGTGAGCTTTGCTCGCTGAGGCGTCACCATCACCAACATCTCGATGCGTGCAGGCGCCGCAAGGCCGTCAGTCATAGGAGCCGCCATCGCCGCAGGCGCTGCCGCAAGCTCACTTATGACACAGAAGATCACAATGGCCACAATGGCCGAAAACCGCCGTCTCACTTACTGATTCCCCCGCGCCGTCGATTCTGGGCTCCCGACCCCGCGACAGTAAACCACGACCCCAGGTCGACTGCCTGATGGTCGCGACAACCGATCAACCGCACGGCGCAGCGATAAGCGTCGGACAACGGATGTGTTCACATGAGCTGCATGGTGCAGAGCGGTTGCCTACGCTGGTTGAGCACGCCACTTCGGCTACCTCGACTCCAAGGTGAAACCAATGACGAATCGGCCAAACCCTCTGACGGTGTTTCTCGCCGACTCTCCTTCAGCCGAGGAGCCGGCGCGCGCTGTCGCACGCATTGCGCTCGGATCGGCCTTGGTGTTCGCGGGTATCGGGCACCTGACGTTTGCGCGACAGGACTTTCAGGCACAGGTTCCGGACTTCGTGCCATTCGGCCCGGACGTGACCGTTCTCGCTTCAGGTGTGGTCGAGATCGCGCTGGGAACTTCGACCGTCTTCCTCAAACGCCGCCGAGCCGCTATCGGTCTCGTGTTGGCCGCGTTCTTCGTCGCGGTGTTTCCGGGCAACCTGGCGCAGCTGATCAACCACCGTGATGCGTTCGGGCTCAACACCGACCAGGCCCGGGCCACCCGACTGCTCTTCCAGCCGGTGTTGATCGCATGGGCGCTCTGGTCGACCGGGGCGTGGTCGGCGCTTCGCCGGCAGCGGGCGGGTCACCCCTCGTAGCTCGCCCACGTCCGACGGTGGACCGTCGATCCGTCAGCGATCGCTGTCACCCGCCCGCTGAAGCCCGGCTATGGAGCTGACGGTGCCGAAGACGCTCCACTCGTAACCGGGGGTGTGGTCGTCGCCGAAGGAGTGTCCAACGCAGGTACCTCGGTGTTCACCTGTGACTGTTCTGCAGTGGGCGTGGTGGTTGCGGGGGTGTCGGTGGGCGTGACGGTCCCAGTCGCTGCCGGTTCCGTTCCGGACGGCGGCCCGCTGGGCGCGGACTCCGTCGCCGATGGGTCGGCGCTCGGATCAAGGCTTTCGGGCGCGGTTGCTATCTCCGGGATGTCGGACGGAAGCACCGAGGGGGTTTGCGCCGCGAGCAATGCGGCATCGGTGACCTTCGCCGATCCGTCCGGCACCGGTGTTCCCGAGGCGGTGACCACCTGTGTCTTGGCGGTGACAGGCGGGGTGCTGCGTAGCGCCTGCGTCACTTCTTCTCGCCCATCGCGGAGTCCGCGGCCCCAGTTCTCCCAGGTGTGCCCGCCGTAATTGGGAAGGACGACCACGTTGGCGCCGCTTTGTCTGGCCTGCATCTGCATCAAGATGGTCGATACTGCCGACAACATCTCCAAGGCGATGGCGCTGATCTGATCCTGCGGGGCCAGATGGGCGAGTTCACCGGGTGTCAGCAAGCCGTTACCCGAGGAGATGATCAGGACCTGCCCGTTGTCCTTCAACTTGCTGACGTTCTTCGAGGGGTCGTTCTCGGTCCACTGCGCGCTGCCGGGGGGACCCCACATGTTGAGGATGCCGTTTGTGTAGTTGGAGACCAACGTCTGAGACGCGAAGACGCCGAGAGCGCCCAGCGGGTTGTCGGTTTGGTAGTACCCCGACATCGCCTGCACGACTTTGAACTGCTCGGGGTGACGTTCGGCCAGGGTGACCGCGGGGCCGGCCGACATCGACAAGCCGATGATGGCGTTGTTGGACGGGCTCACGCCAAAGTTCTGTGCGAGATATGCGGGCAATTCGTCGGTCAGGAACGTCTCCTGTTTGATGGTGCTGTTCTGGTCGCCCGCGCCGCCGTTCCAGTCGGTGTAGAACGAGGATGCGCCGCCCACGGGCATCACCAGCGTGGTGTCGGTGGTGTGGTCGTAGACGTCCGCGGCCCTCACATCGGTTGTCCACGCCGAACGATCCTCGCGGGCTCGCATGCCGTCGAGGAGATACACGCCTTGGTCACTGCCCTGCGACGCGCGGATCTGGACCGTGACCCACTTGTTCTGCGACGGGGACCAGACCTGGCAGTTCTGTACGAAGCTGCCGGATGAGTCCCACGAACAACCCTCTCGCAGCACCTCCGGATGGCCGGTCAGCGCGGATGCGGACGTGAATGTGAACAGGAACGAACTCGCGGCCGTCAACCCGATACTGAGAACGGCCACAACAGCACTCATGACCAGGATCCGGGGCCTGCGCCGACCACTGGACCTGCCGAGCTGCTTGTCGGTCGAGTCGATTCTCCAGGCTGGAACGAGATTGCCGCTGGGGATTGCAGGTGAGGGCATGCGGGGACTGGCTCCTTGATCTCGGTCCCCGACGACTAAGGCACTGTAGGAGATGTCGTCTTCGGGCGGTGCCGCGTTACCCGTCGAACGAAAATCTCTTCTGGCGCCTCCAGTGCCGTCGCTCGACACCGGAGATTGGCCCACTATAGGGCCACGCACGCGACGTAGGTCGTCGATCTGCAAATTCCTGCGCTGGATTGTTCGATGGCATGGATGAGACACCGGGAGGCCCGGTGCTCGCGGCGGCGTATCCGTCGCTTCTCTGGACGGCTGCGTGCAGTCGGGCGGCGTCGAACCGGCTGCTTCGTCACGCGATTTCCAGCGTGACTGAACCAGGCTGCCTTTTCGTATTCACGCCGCGAACGCTCGACGAAGACACCTACTCAGTGCAGAAGACGCTCCCCGGACGGCGAGCCGGTAACCCCCGAAGCCGTGACCCCAGCTGCTTGATTCGCCGGCGCCTGCATTCCCGGCAATTGCCGAGGCATTGCGAATGAAGATCAATGATCGCGAAACTGGATTCGTGGACGGGTGTCACCCTTGCTGGTCGATCGGCGAGACGAGTAAACGTGAGCTTCGGTGGCTCACACGGACTCTCGTGGACATGATCGACCCAACGGTCATCCCAGTGGTCGAGATGCCGTCAGCGTCGTTGTGTTGAACCCTGGCTCATCGGCTGTATTTCTGCGGCAGAGTCACGAGCTAGACGAGCTGGATCCCCAACCAGGTTGCTAGCACAGCTCATTACCAGAACCATGCTTCCGGGCCCGCGAACACGCGCGAAGAGGTTCGGTAAATCACAGTTCGACCAGCATGACCGAATTGGCGATCTGGTAACGGACTTTCTGTGTTTAAATTGCGCATCAGACGATTAGTGGGGAATTGCATTTGGTGAACGGCGAGACGGACTGAAAGCGGCCATTGCGGGCGAACCAGTCCTGACGTCGAACAACCGGGTTTTGGGGTATGCAGTGCCACGGAAGGGATCCGTGAGTGTGAAGACGCGGGAAGATTGCGGGCGAGGTGGCTGTGCTGATGCACCACACCCAGCTCAGAGCTGAAGTCGAGGACCGGGGTATGTCGGATACTCGCACCTGGAAGGACCCCAAACGTCACCTGTGGCCGCTGTGTCTACTCGTGCCTGCCGGGCCGTTCATCGCGTGCCTGCTGGCGAACAGTGTGTCGGGGTTGCTCTGGGGTTTCGGTGGTTACCTGCTCCTCGTGGTCGTCCCTCTCCTCGACCTGATCCGAGGGCCCGACCGTGCCGGACCGCCGGATGATGCGGTGCGGACGTTGTCGGCGGACCGGTACTACCGGTGGTGCACCTACATCTTCGTCCCGCTCCAGTACGCGGGCCTGTTCTTCGGCTTCTGGTGCCTTGCCTTCGCGGACATGACCAGGGGTGAGCGGGTAGGTCTTTCGATCACTTTGGGCATGAGTGCCGCGATCGGAATCAACGCCGCTCACGAATTGGGCCACAAGCGCGAGAAATTGGAACAGGGCCTGGCCAAGATCGCGTTGGCGCAGTCGGTGTACGGGCACTTCTACGTCGAACACAACGTCGGCCACCACGTAAAGGTCGCAACCCCTGCAGATCCGGCGAGCGCGCGATTCGGCGAGTCCTTGTTCGCGTTCTATCCCCGCGCGCTCTATGGAGGACTTGTCTCGGGTATCGAGCTCGAAACCGCTCGTCTACATCGTCAGGGCCACCGATTCTGGAACTGGCGCAACACAATTCTGCAGTCCTGGTCGGTGAGTGTCGCGATCGTCGTCGTCATCGTCGCAGCCTTCGGGTGGGCGATGCTGCCATATTTCGCGCTGCAGGCGGTCATCGGCATGCTTGTACTCGAAGCGGTGAACTACATCGAGCACTACGGATTGCTGCGAATGCCTACTCCGGACGGAAGATTGGGAAAGGTGCGTCCTGAGCACAGTTGGAATGGTGACCACCTCGTCAGCAACGTCGTCTTGCTCAACCTGCAACGGCACTCCGATCACCACGCGCGCGCCGGACGGCGGTACCAGGCCCTTCGTAGTTGCAGCGAGGCCCCTCAATTTCCTGCGGGCTACGCCATGATGGTGGTCCTGGCGTTCGTCCCGCCGCTGTGGCGCAAGGTGATGGATCCCCGCGTGCTCGGCCACTACAACGGCGACCTCTCCAAGGTGAACGTTCACCCGCCGAAGGCCGACAAAATCGAGCAGCGCTACGGCGTCGCGTTAGCCGGGAGCTCTGCCAGATGAGCGCAGTCAAGGCGGTGGGCAGAACTGTCCGCTCAGGTCGGCGATTCGGTCACCGTGGGGATGCACGTCATCAGCCTGCGGCCGAAGCAACGCACGTACGATTCGCGGGCGAGGACGAAATCGCGCGGTGGGACGAACTGATCCTGCTGAGCCCAGACGAGGGCACCGTCTATCGCGGTCGCGCAAACATTGACGGTATGGCCTTACAGGGTGCCAGGCCCGTCTATCTCATTGTGGGCAGTTACGCAGTGACGGCGTTCCAGGTGGACGTGCCGCTTGTGGGAGCGCTCTGGGTGCTTTTCGGACCGCCTGTCCTCGACGTCCACGATCTGATCCGGTCCGGCCGCGCAGTGGCTGCGTTCGGGGCAGAGAACGGGATCACCGCGGTTCGGGTGCGTTCCCAACTGAAGGCGAATGCAGACGACGTCAAACTCCTTCGTGCCCAGGGTTTTACGCGGGTGCCGACGTGGTTGGACGACAGCACGGTCATCGTGGATCTGCGCGGCTCCGAACTTGACGTGCAGGCTCGCTTCAAGAAGCGAGCGCGAAAGTCGATCCGTCGTGCAGCGCAGGAAGGTGTGACGGTCGAACGGGTCCCGGCCACCGACGAGAACTGCCGCATCCTGTACGAGATGCTCGACGCCACCAGCGGTGGCCGGTTCAGGATCCCCGGCCTCGAGACGTCGACTGCGCTGTTCCAGCAGTACGAAGCGTCCGGCGACGGTCAGCTGTTCCTGGCTCGGCACCAGGGCGAGGTGGTGGTCGGCGCGTTCGTCTCGAAATTGGGCAAGAATGCGCTCTACCTGGGGGCGGGCTCGATTCGCAAGCGCCCTGGCGACCCGTTCCTGTGTGGACTGGGAGGTAGCCGCGCGGCGTACGCGCTGCAGTGGGAGATCATGCAGTGGGCGCGGGAGCAGGGATGCGAGCGATACGACCTCGACGGGACACCGTCGACGTCGACCATTTCCGATCCATCTCATCCCCGCCACGGGGTAGGCCAGTTCAAGACCGCGTTCAGTGAAGAAATCACCGACTACCTCGGCGCCTACCAGATAGCTGTTCGCCCCCGGCGGGCATGGACGCTGCGGCAACTCGAGATACTCACGTCACTGATCGACGAATCGCCACGGCTGAATCGGCTACGCGGTCGTCCGGTGCGTCCGAATCCGGACTACGTGTGGCTCGAGCATGGACCTGTCTGGAGCAGGTTACGTCGCCTGGGATGAGCCGTCGGGGAAGTCGCCCGCCGAAGTGGACGCAGGATCGGACTGCGTCAGAAACCTGACCGTTTCCCCGCCGTTCAACTCGAGTGTCGCTGCGCAACTCTTTCGAGAATTTCGTGTGACGGTTTGCCGCAGGGGTGCAGCTGGACCTGTGGGCCCATCGAGGATTGAGGGCATACTGGCTCCCGTGTCTGCGCCCGTTCCCGCACCGGTTGTTCTCGTTCACGGGATTCGTGTCAGCGGGGCATCGTTGCACCGAATCGCTGCCGCGATCCCCGACCGCGAAGTGGTGTTCCCGGATCTGCCCGGCCATGGCAGACGGGTGGGGGAGACGTTCACGCTTGCAGGTGCCGTTGACACGGTGGTCAAGGCCATCGAGGAGCTCGGGTCACCCGCCATCGTTGCAGGCATGTCGATGGGCGGTTACGTCTCGATGGCCGTCGCGGGCAGGCGTCCAGATCTGGTCAGTGGGTTGGTGGCGATGTGCGCGACCGCACAACCCAGTCCGTTCTATGCAGCCCCGTTTCGAGCGTTCGGGGCCACGACCGCGTACCTACCCGAGCAGGCAGCGGTCATCAGCAGGTGGCTCACCCGAGCATCGGTCGGGCGCCGAGTCGCTGACGACATGGAAGTCGGTGGCCTCGCATTGGCATCGATCAAAGATGTTGTCGCCGAGGTCTCCCGCTTCGATGCCCTCGGCGAACTCGCGCGGTATCCAGGTCCGATCGAGTTCATCAATGGCGGCTGGGACCAGTTTCGTGTCAATGAACGTCGGTTTGAAGCGATTTCGCCCCGTGCTCATCTGACCGTGATACCTCGCGCCAGTCATTTGTTCCCGCTCATCCAGCCGGATGTCACGGGCAGAGCGATCGCCACGTTTGCACGAGCGATCGACGCAGGCGCCCTCAAGTCCATTTCAACGCCGGACGAGTTCCGGCGGACATCTGGTGGCGGCTGACGTGGCAGTTGTCAGGCGACTGTCGGAAAGCGTTGCGACACCGAATCTCTCACACGGAGGCTAGCACTTGGGGGAGAGGTCGGCCCAGCGCTGTCCCCAGGGCGTGGCTTGTTCGAGTTGTCCTGCGAGACGCAGGAGCATGGCTTCACCACCGAGCTGAGTGGTGAACTGCACACCCATCGGAATGCCCTCCGGGGTCCAGTGGAGTGGCAACGACAGCGCGGGACGCCCGGTCAGGTTCGCCAACTGTGTGTAGGGCACCCAACTGAGGTTGTCCTGGATCATGTTGTCCACCAACGGGGCATGCCGCAGAAGGCCGGCTGTACGAGTTCTCAGCAGAGCGGACGCCGCCATGCGGGCGGGGCGGGGAGTATCGAACGCGCCGATGCGTGGCGGAGGCTCTGCCAGAGTCGGCGTCATCAGCAGGTCATACTTCTCGAAATACGCTGACAGTTGTCGTACATGTTCGTGTCGGCGCATGACCGCATCGACGTACTCGACACCGCCATGGGCTCGCCCCAGTGCGGCCATCACCCGCGTGTCGATCTCGAAATCAGAGTCGTCGCAACCTGATCGGCGTTTGGCGTCGTCCATTTCCCACGCCAGGTACACGAACCAGGTCAGCAAGAAGTCGCGGGCCAACGCCAGGTCGTCGAACGGCTGCTGGTCCAGGATCTCCACGTCATGTCCGAGGTCGGCAAGAGCCTTCGCGGTGCCGGCGACTGCCACCGCCGCTTCTGTATGGGGATCGGGATTGATGCCCGACGTGGAGCAGACACCGATACGTAGCCGTCCGGGATCGGCACCCACCTGTGAGCGGTAGGTGTCAGGCGGGACGGAAGGCAGGAACGGGCCGCTCGGCTCGCCCCCGGCGAGCACATCGAGCATCGCCGCGGTATCCCGTACCGAGCGAGAGACAACCCCTTGCGCGGCGGCGCCGTGCATCGCCTCACCGATGGCTGGACCCATGGGGAGGAGCCCGCGGCCCGGCTTGAGACCGACTAGTCCGCAGCAGGCGGCCGGGATCCGGATGGAGCCACCGCCGTCGTTGGCGCCGGCGACCGGAACAATTCCGGCAGCAACAGCCGCGGCGGATCCGCCCGACGAACCTCCAGGTGTCCGAGTCAGATCCCACGGGTTGCGCGCGGGCCCGAACAGTTCGGGCTCGGTGATCCCCTTGGCGCCGAACTCGGGGGTGTTCGTCTTGCCGAATATCACCAATCCGGCATCGAGCCATCGCTGAACCACCGTGGAATGCTCACCCGCGAGGACATTGACGAGTGATCGCGAACCGCTGCTACTGGGCAGGCCGCCGTAGTCCTGAGCCAGGTCTTTGATCAGGAACGGGACGCCGCTGAATGGGCCCACCCGTTCGCCGGCAACGTGATCTTTGGCCTGTGAGTTCATGAAGCGGACGATTGCGTTGATCTGAGGATTCACCTCATGTGCCCGCTGCTGCGCGATATCGAGGAGCTCGCCGGCCGTCACGTCACCGTCTTTGACGAGTTGAGCGAGTCCGAGTGCATCGAAGTTCTGGTACTCGTCAAAGCGCATACAGCGAACGATAGTTCCCCGCCGTCAAAGCCGGTCGGGTGGGCAGGAAAGCGATTTTCAGGAGTGATCCAGCGACTTCTCAGGGGGCCAACGGTCGGTGATCATCCTGGTCATCTCGTCCACCCAGGTGTCGTCGAGGGCTGCGTCGCTTCGGATGAGAATGCGAAAGATCGCAGTGCCCGCGACCACCTCGGCGAGCATGGGCAGATGGTCGTCGTCGCGGCGCTCTTGTCCGAACCGAGATTCGAATGCCGTGAGATTGCCGCCCAATCGCGCGATCATCATGGCGTGCAGCTCAGGATCGGCAACGGTGTCCGCGATCAGGCCCGGCAGCGCCAACCGCACCTCCGGTCTGTCGAAGATGACTCGGACCGTCTCGACCAGACCCCGGATCTCGGCGCGGATGTCGCCGGAACCATTCGGCACGGGTATTGATTCGGCGTACAACACGGCTTCGTGAACGAGCTGCGCCTTGCCCGACCACCGGCGGTAGATGGCAGCAGTGGTGGTTCCGGCACGCGCAGCGATCGCCGAGAGTGACAACGCGGAGTAGCCGGTCTGGAGGATCAGCTCGCGTGTGGCAGCGATGATCGCGGCATCGATCCTGCCGTCACGCGGCCGCCCAGGTGTGGACTGCACAGCGCTCTTGTTTTCACTGCGGCTTTCTGCTGTCATGGCTTCACCATAGTTCCAATACGGTACGCATCGTATTTGAGGAGAGCTAGTGCATCTGAGCCCGCTCGACGAGTTTCCCATTCACCAAACGCCCGCGCCTCTGACCTGGCCGGCTACGTCCGATCGAAACTTCTACGACCGGTCGTACTTCAACGTGCTCGACCGGGAGGGCCGTTTCATGGCCCTGACCGGTATCGGCTATTACCCACGCCTCGGCGTCAAGGACGCCTACTTCGTCGTTCGTCGCGGCGACACCCAGACCGCGGTGCACCTCAGCGACGCCATCGACGACGATCGCCTTCACCAGAACGTCAACGGTTACCGCCTCGATGTCATCGAGCCGCTACAGCAGGTGCATCTGACATTGGCGCAGACCGAGGGTATTTCCGCCGACCTCACCTGGCGCGGGCTGTTTCCCGCCGCGTTGGAGGAGCCGCACCAGATGCTCACCGATAGGCGGGTGACCTTGCAGGCGTCTCGCTTTGCGCAGGTCGGTTCGTGGCAGGGCTGGATCGATGTCGATGGCGAACGACTGGAAGTCAGTCACGACAGCAGTGTGGCGAGCCGTGACCGCTCGTGGGGCATCCGACCTGTCGGCGAGGCCGAGCCGTCCGGTCGGCCAGACGCTTCGTTCCGTGGGATGTGGTGGCTGTACCTGCCGTTGGCGTTCGACGACTACCAGCTGTTCCTGATCCTGCAGGAAGATCCCGATGGCCACCGCAGCCTGTACGACTGCACACGCAGGTGGCGAGACGGCCGCGTCGAGCAGCTCGACGGAGTTCGGGTGAGCGTCGACTACCAGCCCGGCACAAGAATTCCTCGGAGCGCCCATGTGGAGTTCATGAACCGCGCCGGAGACAAGATCGAGTTGGACGTCGAGTCAAAGCTGTTTGCTCCCATCGCTTTCGGGTCGGGCTACGGTGGCGACTCCTCGTGGGCCCACGGCAGCTGGAGGGGTGCACCATTCGCTGAACGCGTCGACTTCGACCTGACGGATCCAGAGGTGATGGCCCGGGCGCCGTTCAGTCTCATCGACCATGTCGGCAAGGCCGTGTGTACCGAAGCTGATGGATCGGTTTGCGAGGGCGCGGGTCTGTTCGAGCACGGCGTCATCGGGCCGCACCACCCGTCGGGGTTCTCCGACTGGACCGACGCGGCGAGCTAGGCGCCAGGTATGAAGATCATGACAGCGCTGTTCGGGCCAACCGATGCACTCGAACGGGCGCAAGTGCTAAAGGAAGCCGGCGCATCAGGCGTGTTCACCTTCGAAGGACCGTTCGACGTCTTCACCCCGCTGGTGCTGGCATCGTCGGTGAAGAATCTCGACGTCATGTCGAATGTTGCGATTGCATTCCCTCGCAATCCGATTCAGCTCGCCCATCAGGCCAATGACCTACAGCTGATCAGCGAAGGGCGCTTCATCCTGGGTCTGGGCACGCAGGTTCGCGCGCAGATCGAGAAGCGTTACGGAGTCGAGTTCGATCATCCGGTTGCACGGATGAAGGAATTGGTGGGGGCGCTGCGAGCCATTTTTGCCACGTGGAACGAGGGTGAACGACTCGACTTCCGCGGCGAGTACTACCGGCACACCTTGATGACGCCGACCTTTGTACCCGGCCCAAACCCGTTCGGTCCGCCGCCGATCTATCTCGGCGCGCTCGGACCCCGGTTGACCAGGGCAACTGCAGAAGTGGCCGATGGTTTGTTGGTGATGCCTTTCGGGTCGAAGCGGTTCCTCCACGAGTCGACACTGCCTGCAGTACGCGAGGGATTGGCTGCTGCAGGCCGCAGCAAGAGCGAATTCGAGGTGGTACCCGAGATCATCGTGTCGGTGGATACCGGGCGCGACGACGATCATGCCTCCACTCGGATGTTGCTGGCGTTCTACGGTTCCACACCGGCGTACCGGCCGGTTCTCGACGCCCACGGATGGGGCGATCTGCAGCCAGAACTTAATGCGATGTCCAAGCAGGGCCGCTGGCAAGAGATGGCCACGCTGATCGACGACGAGATACTGCACACCATCGCCGCGTGTGGCAGCCCATCCGAGGTGGCTGCGCACATCCGCGACCGGGTCGACGGTGTCTCCGACCGGATCTGCCTCTACCAACCGGGCCCCATCGAGGTCGACGCGCTCGCGGAGATCGTGGACGAATTGGGAGGATCGTCATGACGTTGACCGCGGTCGAGTTCGACGAGGTCTTTGACGGTCGTTACGGCGGGAAAGCGGCCGGTCTCGCGCAGTTGCGCCGGTTGGGACTTGCTGTGCCGGTAGGATTTGTCATCGCTGACGCTTCCGAGCAGATCGCCGTCGATGATGTGGCCGAGCGCTTTTCGCAGATGGCATCGACAGGTGCGACTCCGGTGGCTGTGAGGTCCTCGGCAGTCGGCGAAGACGGCGACGACCAATCCTTTGCAGGACAGTACGACACCGTGCTGGGTGTCGACTCCGTCGATGCCTTTGCTGCGGCTGTTCACACGTGTGCGGCGTCGGTTCATTCCGGACGCGCGTCTTCCTACAGTGGACAGACTACGGCCACAATGCATCTGATCGTGCAGCACATGGTCGATGCGCGAGCCGCAGGCGTTGTGTTCACCGCAGATCCGGCCACCGGCCGACGCGACCTCATGGTGATCGATGCCATCGCCGGGCTCGGCGAGGCGCTTGTCGACGGGTCGGCGTCCCCAGACCACATCGTTTTGGATTCCAAGGGCAACCCCGCCGTTCGTGAGGTTGGTGAGACGCCGGTCCTGTCGTCCGACGAAATCTCGAACATCCGGGCGGGCGCCCTGCGCGCTGTCGAACATTGGGCCAAACCGATGGATCTCGAGTGGGCCATCGACCGATCGGGGAAGCTCTGGTGGCTTCAGGCTCGTCCTATCACCACTCTGCCCGGCGATCTGGGCGAGATGGATTCGCCACTCGCGGGTGCAGACCATGTGTACACCCGCTGCAACATCGGCGAGATGATGCCCGGGGCGTTTTGCCCGTTGACTGCTTCGGTCTCCGGTTTTGCCATCGACTACGCGATGCAGATGACGCAGGTGGTGGCGCGAGCGCAGCCGAAGTACGAGAAGCCGTGGCTGCAGGTCGGCTATTTTCAGGGCCACATGTTCTTGAACCTGACCGAGGGCACCGGTCTGAGCTCGGGGATACTGGGCAATTCGCTCGAACAATTCTCCACCTCGATCTGCGGTCGGGTGGTCGATGAGTTGAAACCGAAACCACCAAAGCCGTTCTTGCACAGACTGGTCAACACCGTACGGCTCACCACGTACGCGTTGTCTGCCGGGCCGGCGATCCGGCGATTGAAGGATCAGATCGCCGAGTTCGAGGTGCCGACCGGTGATGACCCTCGGCAGGTGTTGAGGCAGCTCGAATCCGGGGTGGAACAGTACTGCGACATCACCTTGACCCATGTGCGATCGTCGTCGCGCGCAGCGGTCGCCGCGAACGTCCTCGAGAGCGTCTTGATGAGACAAGCAGTCAAAGAAGGACGTAGCGAAGACGAGGGTCGCGCCGAGGCGACCAGGCTCATGGCCGGCGCTTCCGATGTCGAGAGCGCGCTCATGCTGGAAGAGCTCGACTCGGTGGTACACACCATAGCGGCCGACGACGTGGCTGCCACGAAGTTCTTGGCGGGGGAGCCGGGTACCGCGGTCGGGGAGTTGCGTGCCACCGGCAGCGCGGCCGGGATGGCGTTGGAGAAGTTCCTGGAGCGCCACGGCCACCGTGGATACCGCGAGCTGTGCATGCGCGATGCGTCGTGGGCCGAGGACCCGGAAGGGCTGGGCGCGATGATGCAGGTGATGGTGCGTTCCGCGCTTGATCCGTCCGACCGCGGTTCGGCCAAGAGCCGGCCCGAAGTTCCCAGCGCAGCGTCCATCAGACTTCTCGCCAGGTTGGCGCAAGGAGGCGCACGAGGGCGCGAGGAGACCAAATCGAAGATGGCGCTGATGGCGCATTCGCTCAAGCTGGGCTTCCGGCATCTGGG
The DNA here is from genome assembly GCF_000506245.1 of Williamsia sp. D3. Taxonomy (NCBI): domain Bacteria; kingdom Bacillati; phylum Actinomycetota; class Actinomycetes; order Mycobacteriales; family Nocardiaceae; genus Williamsia; species Williamsia sp. D3. The sequence continues at coordinate 288,834 of NZ_AYTE01000018.1, forward strand.
CGAGGTGCTGGCCGCGTCCGGACGACTGCCTGACTCGGATCTCGTGTTCTTCTTCGACCGGGCAGAACTGAACCGCATCGTCGGTTCCGTCGACATCACCGACCTCGTGCATCGAGCGGTCAAGCGCCGGGAGGCGCTGGCGTTCCAGGACTCGCTGGAGTTCGACGACGTGTCTGTCGGGCGGCCGACACCGCTCATCGTCCGGCCTCAGCGAGGTGTCACCGACAACGAGATCATCGGCCGCCCGGCGAGTCGCGGGACTGTCGAAGGCGTTGTGCGCGTGGCTAAATCGATCATCGACGCGCGCGACGTGCAATGCGGAGAGATCTTGGTCGCACCGGTCACCGACGTCGGTTGGACACCGTACTTCACCGTGATCGCTGCACTTGTCACCGATATCGGCAGCTCCGTGTCCCATGGGGCTGTGGTGGCGCGCGAATACGGTTTACCGTGCGTCGTCAACACCTTGGTGGCCACGCAGTCGTTGAAGACCGGTGACCGTGTTCGCGTGGATGGAGACCGAGGGGTAGTGACGCGACTGGACCAGGCCTGACTCCGATTACATGCGAAGCGAACGCGCCACGAAATACCGAACACCGCTTCTTCAACTCACAGAAGGTATTCACTTGCTGCCTTGATTCGTCGGCCCACGATCGTCTCGACCTCTACAGTGAGACGTAGCGCACAGTAGTGGGCTGTTGACCGCACGCCACGCCCAACAACACCAGGGATACGCAATGACAGTTGCTGCAGAATCGACCAGCAAGCTTCTCGACGAACCATTGCGTTCCAGCCGCAACACCTGGAACAACCAGGTGCGACGACACGCTCACATGACACCAGACCACGTTGCCGTGAAGTATCTCGACACCGCGACCACCTGGCGTGAACTCAACGACCGGTCGCGTCGGTTCGCCGCAGCGTTGCAGCGCCACGGCGTCCAATTCGGCGACCGCATCCTGATGGCGCTGCTCAACCGCACCGAGTATGTCGAAGCTGTCCTAGGGGCAAATCTGATCGGCGCGATCCCGGTACCGGTCAACATTCGTATGAGCCCGGCCGAGGTGGGTTTTCTGGTCCAGAATAGTGGCGCCACAGTACTTCTCACCGAGAACCTGCTCGTGCCGCTCGCTGATGCGGTCCGCGTGTCCACCGGAACCATCGACACCACCATCGTCGTCGACGCTGCCGCCGACAGCGTCGATCACCTTGACTACGAAGAGCTGCTCGCACAGGATCCTACGGATCTCGTCGAGCTCGACGTCCCCGAAGATACCGTCGCACTCATCATGTACACCTCGGGAACAACTGGAAAGCCAAAAGGCGCCATGTTGACCCACGCGAACCTGCAATCCCAGGCGATGACCACCATCAATGCGTCCGATGGCCAACCGGGCGACATAGCCTCGGTCGTGCCTCCGATCTTCCATATCGCAGGCATCGCGGCTTTCGCCCCGGTCTTTTATCGGGGCATCCAGGCAGTGATCCATCCGCTCGGTGCGTTTGATCCAAACGAGATGCTCGACACCTTGGAGCGCGAAGGCATCACTTCGGTGTTCATGGTGCCGGCACAGTGGCAGGCAGTTTGCGCCGCGCAGCGAGCCAAACCCCGCAACCTCAAATTGCGGGCGATCAGCTGGGGAGCGGCCCCCGCTCCCGATACCGTGCTTCGGGAGATGAATGAGCTGTTTCCCGAGGCACTGAACATGACCGCGTTCGGTCAGACCGAGATGTCCCCGGTCACAACGCTTCTCGAAGGTCAAGACGCCATCCGGAAGATCGGGTCGGTTGGCAAAGTCGTGCCCGCGGTGACGGCTCGGATCGTTGACCCACTGATGGAAGACGTCAAACAGGGCGAAGTCGGCGAAATTGTCTATCGCGGACCCAATTTGATGAAGGGTTACTGGCAGAATCCTGAGGCTACGGCAGAGGCGTTCCGGGGTGGGTGGTTCCACTCCGGCGATCTGGTCCGGCAGGATGACGAGGGTTTTCTCTATGTCGTTGACCGAGCCAAAGACATGATCATCTCTGGTGGCGAGAACATTTACTGCGCCGAGGTCGAGAACGCACTCTATAGTCATCCCGCAATCGCCGAAGCCGCCATCATCGGCCGGGCAGACGCGAAGTGGGGTGAGGTCCCGATAGCAGTCGTGGTCCTGGCCGCAGGTACGGAGTCGCTCACCCTCGATGAGCTAGGACCTCACCTCGCCGAGAACCTGGCGCGCTTCAAACACCCGAAAGACCTCATTGTTGTCGACGAACTGCCACGCAATCCCGGGGGCAAGGTCGTCAAACCCAAGCTCCGCGCAGCATACGGCAGTAAAGACGAGGGATTGGTTCACTGACTCCGACAAGCATTGGCTCTTGACCGGAGCGGCTCGCGTCCGCACCTGACGGTTTGGGCAGTAGCCGGCTGTCTCATGCTTGGTGGTGGTCAGTGGTGAAGGCGAGTTCTCTGCCGGCCTCGAAGTCAGTGGTGAGGGCATCGACTTTGGCGGTTGCGTAGGCGTAGGAGTCGGAACCGAGCAGTTGACGCAAGGGCCCCTCCTTCGAAGCCGCAATTGCGATGATGGCGGCCGCCCCCTTGACCGGGTCGCCGAGTTGGCTGCCCTGGAGCTCGAGGTGGTTGTGCGTCATCTCCCGGATCGATTCGTATCCCTGCGTGGTGGTTTCGGGCAGAGCCAGCGAATCGGTTGTCAGGAAGTCGGTACGGAAGTAGCCGGGTTCGACGATGGTGACCTTACCCCCGAACTCCGAAACCTCGGCTGCCAGAGACTCACTCAGTCCCTCGAGCGCGAACTTTCCGGCGCAGTAGAGGCCCCAGCCCGGCATCGCGGTCAGACCAAGCACCGAGGAAACGTTGATGATGTGTCCGCCGTGTCGGGAACGGAAGACCGGCAAGACCGATCGCAGGACGTTCCACACTCCGAAGACCTGTACGTCGAACATCTGGCGTGCGGCGCGGTCTGTCGTCTCTTCCACGGCGGCGAGGTAGCCGTATCCGGCATTGTTCACGACGACGTCGAGTCCGTCGAAGCGATCGATGGTTCGGCGAACTGCCGCATCGACGGCGTCCGCGGCAGTGAGATCGAGGGCAACCGCGAGGAGCCGGTCCGTGTTTACGCCGTCCAGGGCGCGGAGGAGCCGATCGGTGGAACGGGTCGTGGCGGCCACGTTGTCGCCACGTTCGAGAAGTTGTTTGACCAGTTCCAGTCCGAGTCCGCGGGAAGTGCCGGTTACAAACCAGGTGGTGGGGGTGGTGGCAGTCATGTCACTCCTTGTGAGGGCCGGTGCGAAACGATGGTGTTCGTTGGTGTCTCCAGTCTTGGCGCCTACGAGACGTTTGAGCAGCGCATATCCAGCCCTGGCTGACCTGGGATAGGCGAACATAGGACTGCGCGACCCAGGTGGAGATGAACCCGGTGGGTGATGATGATGGTGTGAGTGAGGTCAATCGCGAACTTGCTGATTTCTTGCGGCGGGCGAGGAGTCAGGTCGACCCGTCGCGCGCGGGCCTACCTGCCGACGGTCGGGTACGGCGTGTTCCGGGTCTGCGTCGGGAGGAGGTCGCGTTGCTGGCAGGGGTGTCGACCGACTACTACACGCGCCTGGAGCAAGGCAGGCGCATCACTCCATCGACAGGGGTTGTCGATGCGATCGCTTTGGCGCTCGACCTTGATGCCGCCGGTCGGACTCACCTGGGCAATCTGATCGGGCGCCGGTCGGCCGTAGCGCCGCGTCGTGCGGCGGCTGTGCAGCGGGTTCGGCCAGGGCTTTACCAGTTTCTTGATGCCCTCGAAGGTCAGCCGGCTCTGATTCTCGGTAAGCGGTCGGATGTACTCGCCACCAACCGGATGGCGCGCGCGTTATTCGCCGATTTCGATCAGCTTCTTCCGCGAGACCGCAACTACGCCAAATGGATTTTTCTCGGCGACGAACCGCGGAATCTGTTCCTCGAGTGGGAGATACAGGCTCGCGCGGCCGTCGAAAGTCTTCGGTTAGAGGCCGGAAACGATCCGGATGATCGGATCACCCGAGCTCTCGTCGACGAATTGACCGACAAGAGCCATGATTTCCGTCGGTGGTGGTCGCAACACCGGGTCTATCAGCGAACGCACGGTTCGAAACGCCTTCGGCATCAAGTGGTCGGCGAGTTGACGGTCGAATACGAAACCCTCACCCTGCCGGACGATCCGGAGCAGACACTGTACGTATACACCACTGAACCCGGCAGTCGCTCGCAGCAGGCCCTCAATGTTCTTGCCAGCTGGTCGATTTCACAAGTCAAGAGCTCATCGGATCGGTCAGGTGCGCGCGAGCGCGAAGGCCTCACCGACGATCAGCCTCATGACCCCGTTGTAGGAGAGTGACCTGCGTAGGTCTGAGTGAGACCTCGCGTCAATGTTGCGTATTGGGAGCAGTGAACGCCGCGGCGCCGGCATCACTCGCCGGCGCCGCGGCGCGACGTCAGGCGTCTGCAGACGACAGCACGTTGGCCACGAAGGCCTCGACGCGAACGCGCAGCCCTGCAACCGCCTCGGCCCGTAACGCGTCGAGATCGGTCTGCCGGTGGAAGGCGGGTGGGAGCCGGCGGACGTTGCGTGAACAGCTGAAGTCCTCGCAGGCAAGGACACCGATCGTGTCGCCGCGGCGTCCAGCAGAACCCATCCGGCGCGTGGAGAACATGACCGCTGTGCTCGTCAGATTGACGTCGCGACACCATGTACACATGGCCCGTCGCTTGGGGACGGCTTCAGCCTGCGTCAACAGCAAGGTGATGACGTCGCCTGATGTGGGACGCAGATGTAGCCACGACGGGGGATCTTGCGATCCCGCCATCCGTAGAAGTCGAGCGCATCGAAATCGGTGTTGTCGAAGTCGGCCGGGAATGTGACTCGCTTGATCTCGCTGCGCGTCGCGCCGCGAAATGAGTCGATGATCTGCTGGTGGGTAAGAGATTTCATGGTGGATCCATCCGTGCAGGTACGCCTATCGGAGACCTGCAGTGAGACCGCGTCCGGGACGCGGTGAGTCGATTCCCCGAAACATCGGGGCGAGGGCATGAGTGAGCTGCCGACCATCACGGTCGGCTGCGGGGCGCAGTCATCTCATAGAGGCGCACGCGGCGCCAGTACCTGCTTCGACTCGACGGAACACCGAAACACCGTACCGGTTTCTCGGCGGTCGTTGCATCCCGCTTTACCGGTGCGTCACCGGGCGACGAGAATGCAGCGGGTTGTCGGTGGACTGCCGGCATCCGGTCTCGTACGGTTCGTGTATGCAAGCGGTCGCGACTCGGCAGCGCACTCAGCCGCCCCCGCCGTGGGTGGTGTTCGAGGATCTGGCCGATCCAGGCCGCGCTTCCCAGCGGCCGTGGTTGCATCTGCTCGACGACGAGACGCCACCGCGCATTCTTGCCACCCAGCGCCCGACACTTGTTGTGTGGTCATAGATCTGGGTGAAGCGACCCGACGCAAATATCCAGTTCGACCTAACGGGAAGCGGTAGCGAGACGGCACTTCGATGGACCCTGCTGGTCGAGCCGCCCGCTCCAGATGACCCACTGTTCCGGCACATGTGTCAACGCATCGGGGAGCTCATCAACGCCGGTCTCCGCTATACCTATGGACACTGACGCTGGTTGACGACAACGCGGCCTGACTCTCTTGTGAGAGTCATCTCGCGGTGTTCGTTGAGGCGGGCCGGGCGGTGGCTGGGGGATCGGCCGTCCCACGTCTCCACACACAGTGACGCACTGGCGTGACCGGCTACTACTTCTTGGCTGTATACCGGAGGAGCACCGCGCCGGACGGAAACGTACGGTTCTCGGTCAGCTCCAACGAGATCCAGCTGTCCAAGGCTGGAAAGAACGGCAGCCCGCCGCCCACCGCGGCGGGGGCGACCACCATGTGGAACTCGTCAACGAGGCCGGCCCGGACCAACGGCGCGGCGAGCGTGGCACCGGCAACGTCGATCACCCCGTCGGTGTCCGCCTTGAGTTTGGTGGCAAAGTCGACGACATCGCCCCGCTCCAGTCGCGAGTTCCAGCCGACCGAACCGAGCGTGTTCGAGAACACCACCTTCGGCATCGCACGCCACAGCCGGGCGTACTCGGCCTCCACCGGCGACACGTCGGGGGCCTCGTCGGCGGTCGGCCAGTGGGCGGCCATCAGCTCGTACAGCTTTCGCCCGTACAACGACACCGCCGTGTTGCGGACCTGGTCGTTCCAGTACTGGTGCAGTTCGGCATCCGGGTCGCTCCACCCGATATCGCCGTTCCGGTCGGCAATGTAGCCGTCCACTGAGATATTCATGCCGTAAGTGAGTTTGCCCATGCGTGTTAGACCACCACGACGACGAAAACTCATCGGACTCGCAGTGGTCCGGCGACCGGGTTCAGGTTTCGCGATTCGCCGCCTGACATTTCGAATTCGGGGTGAGGCGGAGCGAGTAGATGCCGGAGCCCGCCGATCGATGGAGAATCCACTCATGACGCAACCAGAAGCGATGGCGGGCGGCGGGCAGTACAACGAGCACTCGACGGCGCAGTTGAGTGCTGCCGCACGCGCCTTTCCGCTGCTTCGCCAGGCAGCCGCAGTGGTGCCACCGACCTCCGACGGGTCGCTGACGATCGCTGACTATGGATGCTCAGAGGGACGCAATTCGTTGGCCCCCATGCGCGCCGCGATCGAGGAAATGCGCCGCGTTCATCCGGCCGACTTGCCGATCAGCGTGGTTCACACTGACCTCCCGTTGAACGATTTCAGCTCGTTATTTGCCACTGTCGCAGACGATCCGGGCACCTACGCCGGTCCGGCTGTCTACACCAGCGCGGTCGGGAAGTCGTTTTATCAACACATACTTCCGCCGCGATCTGTCTCCCTGGGGTGGAGTTCAATTGCTCTGCATTGGCTCAGCGCGGCTGCGGGACCGCTCGATGGCCTTTGGTACACCGACGGGACGCAGTCCCAGCGTGACCGATGGGCCCGGCGAGCGGGCGATGACTGGGCCCGGTTCCTCGACGCCAGAAGTCGTGAGTTGTTGCCGGGTGGACGCCTCGTCATCGTGGTCGGGTCGGCTGATTCGGCCGGCTACAGCGGGGCCGAAACCGTGATGACAACACTCAGGCGCGTGGCCGGCGACATAACCGAAACAGGACGCCTGCCCATGAGGTCGCTCACCCCCATCCCGGCGTGGTACCGCACCACAGCCGAGTGGCATGCGCCATTCCCGCACGCCACCTTCACGCTTGACCATTTCGAAGAGGTAGTCCTGGGTGATCCGATCGCCGAGCAGAACGTGGAGGGCGACCGTGAGCAGTACGCTCGAGATGTTGCCGAGGCCATTCGGGTGTCGTTCGGCCCGTCGTTGCTCGCGGCCATACCGCGCGGCGATCGAGCACGAATTGTTCACCGAGCGGTTGACGGACGCCATCAACCAAGACACCACAGTCGGCTTCGACTGGCGGCTGGCAATCATGATGTCGAGCAGGCGTGACGCCGTCGGCAATTAGCGCGATCCCTGCGGGACCAACCGAACTGCGCGTCGACGCCATCAGTGCCCACCGGGCCACGCGACAGAGTAACTATCGGCGCTCACCTGAGAGCCCCACGCGGTGAACGAAGCTGCTCGCGACCAAAGCCGTCGATATGGACCCCAAGGCACTGCACAGCCAGTAGCATTCGACGAAATTCGGGGATCTGTGTGTGGACGATGCGTCACATTCGTCGCGCACTAGGGGGATGATGAAACGTCCACGCGTGGTAGCCATTTTGATGTTGGCAATCTGTTTTGTCGCTACGACGCCCGCTACGGCTACCGCCGCGCCGCTGCCAGTCAGCTACGACTTCAACACGGGGATCGTCGCCGAGTTGACCAACCCGAACGGCTCATTGCCCGGTACCAACGATTGGTCGTGCCGGCCAAGCCCGGCGCACCCGCGACCTGTGGTGTTGGTACACGGAGGATTTGCGAGCCAGCAGGTCAATTGGGGAGTGTACGGTCCGCTGCTGAAGAACGAGGGCTACTGCGTCTACGGGTTGACGTATGGCCAAATCGACAATGCGCCCTGGCCTCTGTCCGCAATAGGTGCTCTTGATCCCTTGGAAGACGATGCCGCCGAACTCTCGGCATTCGTCGATCGCGTTCGCACGTCAACACGGGCTTCGGAAGTCGACATCATCTCCCATTCGCAGGGAAGCTTGGTGTCGGGTTATTACGCGAAGTTCCTGGGAGGCAAAGACATTGTTTCCAACCTGGTCGCCCTTGGCGCGCTCTGGAACGGCACTGCTGGGCCCGCGGGGGAAGACTATCTCCAGGAGATGCATGAACAGCTCGGACTATCAGGTGCGCTCTCGATTCCGTTGTGCCCGGCCTGTTTGCAGGCAGTAGAGGGATCTGACTTCATCACGACACTGAATGCCGATGGCTCGCCCTACGTGTCAGGCGTGAAATACACGAACATCGCGACGAAATACGACGAGCTCGTGATTCCGTACACGGCGGGTTTGACGCCGGGGCCCGCAGGCACAGCAGTGCACAACATCGTGGTCCAAGATGGGTGCGCGATCGACCGAACAGCGCACCGAGGCCTTGCGGCAACACGCCGGGTCGCAGCATTTGTACTCAACGCTCTCGATGAGGCTTCGCATCGTCCAGCGCCATGTGCGGTTGTCGAACCGAACTCCGGCGTCGGCTAACACCCTGTCCTCTGCCGATGACGCGCAGTACGCTCCGCGCTATACGATTCGGACTTTTTTGGGGGCGAGATGCCAGTCGTAGTTGCTACTCGGATGAAGATCGGTCGTCTGCGGGACGTGCCAAGGTTTGTCTGGGCCAGCCTGGTGATTGCCCTGCAGGCCCGCCGTAGCCAGGGGTTCCTGGGCGGGCGCCTACGTCTGAGCGCCGATGGAGCTTTCTGGACGGTCACCGTATGGACTGGCGGTCAGACGATGACCAGATTCCGCGACAGCGGTATTCATGCCTCGGTGATGCCGCTCGCGGAAACGTGGGCCAGCGAAGCGGTGTTCGGGGTGCGGAACAGTGCGAACGCGCGCGTGCCAAGCTGGAGGCGCGCAACCGAACATATCGCCGAACACCCCAACTTCACGAAGATTCTAGAACGCCCGACCGAAGCGCATCGCCAGAGAAAACCGCCGACATCGCCACGGCTGGGGTTGAGTGCTCCGATCGTCCGGCCACGCCCTCCGCGCAGCAGTCCTGAACGGCGCATCCGTCACTGAGTTAGCGAAATTTCCATTACGTCAATAACTTTCAGGGGCGCCCAACTGCTTGCACGGCGGGGTTCAGTCGAGCATGCCGAGTCGATCGCGCAACCATTGATCGATGTCGTCGAGAGCCACCCGAGCCATCGAGGTTGCGTGCCCGCTGAAGGCATGTGGTGACGCAGGGCAGACGCGTAGATCGACCTCGACGCCGGCGGCTGCCAGCCGTGTTGCCAAAACCAAGTTGTCGTCGAGGAGGATGGCGTCGGTGCCGATCACGATCATGACGGGCGGTAGATCGGCGAGGTCAGCAAATACGGGCGACAGATCTGGGTGGGTCCGGTCAGGTGCATCACCGGCGTACGCGTCGAGGAAGTACTCGTCGGCGATCAACCTGCCCGCCGGCGTTTGTGCGGAAAGGTCGTAAGTTCCACATTGGAGTACGCCTCCGCTGAAGACTCTGAGTCCACGGTCGCGGAATCGGAGAAGGGTTGCCATCGTCAAAGTGGCGCCGGCCGAGTAGCCGGTGACTGCGAGGTGCGTTGTGCCGAAACGTGCTTGGGCATGCTCGGCCAGCCAGAGCGCGGCGGTTTCGCAGTCGTCCGGTGTTGCTGGCCATGGATTCTCGGGCGCGAGGCGGTAGTCGACACTCACCACATCGACCCCGAGCGTCTCGGAAAGCCGACGGTTGCGGAGGTCGCTGCCGGCCGCCGAGCCCATGAAGAAGCCGCCGGTGTGGATTTCGAGGATCACGCCGGACGGAGCGTTTTCGGCTGGCACGTGGATCCTCACCGGCACGGTTCGTCCCTCGGCCGACACCTGCTCGAGGTGCGGCGGCGGTTCGCAGACCGCCGGGGCGGGTGTCTGCAACTAATATGTTGAGCCACAATATAGTTGAGAACAGCGCCGATGTTCTTGCAGTTCCATAGTCGTGGAAGCCTGACCCTTCGGTTTGTTCCGGACACTTACGTGCCGGCCGTCGTTCCCATCTGCTGTCACGAATCACCTGTCGCCACGGTCTATGGAGATGTATCCGCAAACTCCACAACAGGAAGGCTGTCTCGTGAAAACCGTATTGGTGACATCATCTCGGTCGGAGCATCTCAACACCCGTCGAATTGCCGACGCCATCGGAGAGGTACTAGGTGCCCGCGTGCTGGCTCCCGAAGAAGCATCTCCTACCGTCCTTCGCGAAGCCGATCGAGTCGGGTTTGGCTCGGGGATCTACTGGATGGGTTTCGACGAGCGGCTACTGCGCTGCATTCAAGAACTTTCGGACATGACTGGCCGTGAGGCATTCGTTTTTGGTACCAGTGGGATGCCGGAGCCGCCTTTTCGTCGGTACACACAACGGCTGGGGAGCATTCTCGAGAGCCGTGGGTTCGAGGTTGTGGATTTTGTTTACGTGTCGAGGTGTCGACACGTGGGGGCCGTTCAAACTGGTTGGCGGCGTGAACAAGGGCCGCCCAGATGACGACGACGTCCAAGCGGCTCGACGCTTCGCGGAGGCGATTCAACGGCGCAATCGCCGCCGTCTGTGAGGACGGCGCTATTGGACTGCGTCGAACCGTGCAGCTATACCTGGGTGTCGGGGGGCCTCACCGCGACCATCATGTCTGCCAAATCATTCAACAGACGCCCGAAGTGCGGATCGGCCAGTGCGTGCTGGTGCTGACCACTGTGGGAGCTGACAACGACGACGCCGGATTGGCTGAGGCGGGCGAGATGTCTGGTCACGGATTGGCGGGTAACGCTGAGCCGCCGCGCAAGCTCGCTTGGGTTACTGGGTCCAAAGCGGAGTGCCAGCAGTAATTCTGCCCGCACCGGGTCAGACAGTGGGCTCCGAAATCTGCGAGCACGTCCCGGGGGATAGAGGTCTCCATTTGGCGAACACTACATCGAGCATTGTCATATTCGCTCGGTTATGAGAGCAGGCCCGATGCGTACGCAGCGAAGCTTGATGAAGACTCCACGCCAGCGTTGCGCGGGCGATGAACCTCCGACCAGCTCCCCGGGGGATTACCGTTGCTCCATGTCGGCGATCGGGTTTGTGCGGGTGTGGCATTTCGGTGACGAGTGGGGTGTTGTCGACTCGGATGACACTCCGGGTGGGGCCTATGTTCGGGGGTACTCGCTCAGAGTCGAGGCTGTGGCTGATCTGAACGAGCCAGGAGTGTCAATGGGTCTGCGCCCAGGTACCGAAGTTGAGTTTGAGTGGTCAGAAACTGCCCAGCCGGTCGAGGGTCTGCTCTACCTCGTGGAGCAGGCGTGGCCGCGGGGCACGGCCCGTGCAGAACCGGCCCGCCAGACGGGGGCATTCTCCACCAGCTTGTGGAACAGCGTCGGCGATCCCGACCCCGACGGACTAACAGTCATGCGAGAAGTTGACCCCGCCAGTCTCGAGATACCCGCCATCAAACCGCCTGTCGTGTTCACCACCGTCGGCACGGTACGGCTCTGGGCCGACGAAGAAGGCTGGGGTGTCATCGATTCCGACGACACCCCTGGTGGTGCATGGGCGCACTTCTCAGTGGTCGCCGGCACCGGTTTCCGTAGCCTGCAGCCTGGACAGGCCGTAGAGTTCACCTACGAGCATGCCGAACAGGATGGACATAGTTTCCGGGCAGTCTCGGTCAAGGGGCTTTGACCCGTGGTCCTTCGAACAGGTCATTGGGAAGGTCTGATCCGATGTCCACGGAGGTGAGTTCGTTGGTCCAGGGTGTGGAGGACCACCGCAGGGCGATGCCGGTTTCGGCGTCGAAGGCCAGGCGAGCGGTAAGTCCATTCCAGTGGGGTGGCGGTGTGAACTCCCAGGCTGGTCGTCCGGCGACGGTGATGGGGTTACCGGGTGTGTCGGGGGTCAGCAGTGTGGCCAGTGGTTCGTCGTAGTGGCTATCGATACTGATCAGTTCGCTGAGGTGGGCGGGAGACTGCCACTCACTCCGTAGTCGAGGGTTCCGGCGGCGTTGCGGAACCATAGTTCTTGGCGTCTGTTCTGGAGGAAGTAGACACCGTGGTCGTCGTGGAGTCTCCAGGACTGAAAAGATTTGTGCCAGAACTCAAGATGGACTGTTTTCCCTCCGCTCTGATGATCGGTTTTGCGGTAGTGACCGTGGATCGTTGTTTCGAGTGTTTGTTGATGCAGGCGGGTTACTTCTGCCCACGTTGCTGTCTCACCGAGTAGGGGTGGAGTGATGATGGGTTGTTCGCGGGGTGGTCGTTGATCGATCGGCGTTGTGGGCACGACCGCGACAGTGAACGGGGCGCGGTCGATGACGTCTTGCGCGATGTGCACCCGGTAGTCGTTCAGCCAGGGCAAACGCGCCCTCGACGTGGTGGAACTCGGTGCGGGTGCCGTCGTAGTCGAACCCGATACCGCCCACCTCGTTGATGAGCGCCGTGATCCTGGCGTAGACGTCTGGTTGCCATCGAGCGTTGGCGGTCAAGTGGTGGCTGGGATGCAAGGTGTCGAAGGAGATTTGCTCGCGCCCGTCGCGCCAGCAGATGAAACGGCCGTCGGCGTTAACGCTGCTGTAGTGCGAGACCACCTCGTGTTTGGCGATCAGTGGTGCCATGAGCTCGTCGTCGATGCCGACGTAACCACTGTCTTGCTGAGTCAGCAGGGTCCATCCGTTGCCCACATCGGTGACCGCAACGATCTGGTTGTTGGGGTAGTCGGCCAGGTTCATGATGTGGAAGTTGGCGGTCTCCAGGGCAACGTCGGCGAGTCCGAGCGCTGTGGGACGTCTGGGGCCGGCCTCGAGGGCGTCGAGAACGTATTCCGGGGTTGCGCCGCGAATCAGGTTGGCACAGTAGCCATTGCCGGTCCAGAACTCGTACTGCCTGTCGAGCCAGAGATAGTCACGGTAGGTAGGCATAATCCCACGATGGCACGATTACGGGCAGGCCGAGGCCTCGCATGTCTCTGCCGTAGGGTCGCGTTCATGTCTGTCTCGCGTCCAGTCGCATACCAACTTGGGCCCCACAGCGGCGTCCCTCAGAGCGTGCTCGACGGGCCTGCCACATCCACGTTGGCTGAACTGCTTACGGGCATCGACGAGTCAACGGCGGCCGCCAATGTGGATACTGCGCTGCCGGACGCGGGTTGGCGATGGTGGCGCACCAAGGCGACTGCTCGAGGTGGCCGCCAGCAAGTCTGGTTCGCACCACAACGCGAGGGCTGGGCCAACGTTGCGATCACTGACTTCGACGACGGCCGGCGCCTGCTGTCGGCATTTACCGTCGAACCCGACCAGGCGCTGCCCAGCCGCGAGGACCGCCGAGAGGGCCTAACGTTGCAATGGTCTACCACCGAGGTTGAGCTGGCAGCCGACCAGATCGCCACCCACACCTTCGAACTCGAGCTGCGCAACACCAACAATGAGCCATGGCGCAACATCGCCGACGACGACAACTCCGTATTGGTGAGGGTGGCTGACGTCACCGGATACTACGTGTACGCGCCCGGCACACCGCTTGCTGACATCGCGCCGGGATCTGCGGTCACCATCGCCGGCCACCTGCAAGTCGCCGGCGGCGAGGCACTGACACCCGGGACGTACTCGCTCACCGCACAACTGAATTCACTGGGACTACCCACATCATCCAACGCGCGACTTCGAATCGTTCCGTGAACTTCTCGACAGGACGCCTATAGCCGCGTCGACCACCGACACGTACGCGCGCCAGAGTCGACCAGAACCGTCAACGTACGTCGCCGTTGTGGCAGGCCCGACTCCGGTGGCGTGGGGTTCATCGGCTGCGGTCCTGTTTGACAGCGGATCCGACGGATTCGGTGATCAGCTCGGCTGCGTCAACCCGGTCTGGGCAGCGATGATCAGGTCGTTGACTCGCGCGCGGGTCTGACAGCACAGCTCCTTGACATCACAGCACGCGACGAGCGCCTTACCAGCGCCTTGTCGTGTTTACTCGACTGAAGAGGCCGCAAGGTAATTGTGTGCACGCGTTCTCGCGGTGCGGTGTTACCGTCGATGTCATGACTTGGACGAAAGGCGTATGAGCGCCACTGATCCTGGGCGGCTGACCCTTCGCCCTTTCTATGTGTTCGCCAGTGCCGGTTTTGTGTGGGTGGTCGATGAACGTCAGCCTGTCGCAGCGTTATTCGATCCTGACACCCAAGCGTTTGTTCGGCTGGTGTCGTGGACAACGATGACACCACCAGGCACGACCAGACCTCGACAAGCGCCGCGATTTGCAGTCGATGAGGAGGGTGTGTGGATCCAGTACTCGCCCGACGAAGGGCTAGGACGCATCACACCCGAAGGACTCATGTTCGCGACCTACTCCCGCGGCGCAGACCTCATCTGCGCAGCCGCCGACGGAGCCTGGCTATGTCCTCCGGTCGAGGCGCAACGCGACATCTCCACCACACCTGACCGCCCACCATGGCGAGAACCGCAGTCATCGATCACGCACGTCGATCGCATCGGCGCGGTGTCCACCGTCGCGGTCGATGGAATTGCCTGGTTGATGCGGGCTGAACACGACACGTTATACGTGTCGGTTCATCACGAGCCCTGGACGCGGGTGCCTGTCGACTACGGCGACATGCCGCAACCGCCCGGAGGCGATCGCTATCGGGTGGTGTGGTCGGATTCGCTGCTCTCGCTGCCTTTAAACGAACCTCACCCCGACACGCTTGTGCGGCCAGGCGATCTCGCTACGAGCGCGCCGATCGATACCAGCTATCTGCAGGACTACGCCGATGAGTCCTACAACGAAGCGCACCTGCGTAAGCGCGCCGACGGGGATGGTGCGCGATGGCACTGGGGCCGCCGAGCTGCCGACCGCGACCGGAGTGTAATTCGCGCGTACGACACCAACGGTGCCGATCCCCATCTCCTCTGGACCAGCGAGATCGATGGTCGCTGGGTGATGCGCGGAACCGCTGAAAATCACCGCGCCTGGCTGCTAACACGAGGGTCCACGCGCTCGGGCGGGCACACACGCCTCGAGGTGTGGGACGCCCACAAGCGCACCATGTCCACGCTGTCAGAAATTCAGGACCTCGACATCTCAGCGCACCGCTGGCCCACAGGACCGCGCCCACCCGACCACGACTCGTATGCGCGCTGGTATGTCTCTCGCCTCGACGGAGTCGAGTTTTCCGATCGGGTGTCCAACGTCAGGGCAACCTTCGTCGGGGACTGGCCCGATGGCTACATCGAGCTGACCTACCGCCACCAGAAATACCCAGGCCTGCTCATCAGCTCACGCATCAACATTTACGACGAAGTCGGCCGCAAAGATCACGCCTTTCTTCGCTATGGCGACCTCGACCTACGAGAACAAGCCGACACCTGCGCCTACCCGCCTGCCTCGCTCGCCGTCAACGGCGTACTACAAGCCTGACCCAGGCCACTTCCCCAACCCCCGGGAGACGCAACGCGCCACACTCACCGACAGTTCGGCGAATGTAGCGTCCAGCACGACGTTTCAGCGAACCGCACCTGCTCATCGGCCTTCAACGGGCGGTTGTGCATACCAACCGGCACTGTCCTCCTGGGCGTCGAAGGCAGGGGAGTCGGCGGCCCAACCGCGTGTATGCGCGCGCTCGAGGATTAACCGCTCTATCTTGGGTCGTTCGGCGGGACTTGAAGCCCAGGCTCCCGAGAGCGCGCCCATAGTCCGCATCACTGTGACGTGTCTACTGACGGGGCTCAGGAAAATTCCCCAGTGGTGCTCATCGAAATTCCCCACCCGTGAGGTGGGTCTACTGTAGCGGCCGGCGGATGGTTCCGGCGGCGGTGCGGTGGTTTTCTGATCGGGCGTGGTGGTCTCGCAGGCGATAGGAATCGCCGTCGAGTTTGAGGACTACCGAGCGATGCAGGAGCCGATCGAGCATGGCCGCTGCGACGGTCGTGTCGCCGAGGACTTCGCCCCATTCGGAGATGCTGCGGTTGGTGGTGATCACGATCGACGTCTTCAAATATCGTTGTGCCACAACCTGAA